>CAITDR010000605.1 GCA_903891165.1 uncultured Pseudomonadota bacterium | reverse complement strand
GCCCGACAGCGCCTTGATCGGCCCCTCCACCTCCTCCTGCGAAAAACCCAGCCCGGCGAGGATGGAGCGGGCGCGCGCCTCCAGCTCATAGCCGCCAAGCTCGCCATAACGGGCCTGCACCTCGCCATAACGTTCGAGGATCCTGTCATAGTCCGGATCGTCCACATCGCCAAGCTTCCCTTCCAGCTCGGCCAGCTCCGTGCCCAGCCGCGCCACCTCGCCCGCCCCGGCCACCGTCTCTTCCAGCACCGAGCCATTGCGAAAATCGGCAAAGTCCTGGCGGAAATAGCCGATACTCAGGCGCTTGGGCCGCTCGATGCTCCCTTCGTCGGGGCGCTCCTCCCCCAAAATCATCCGAAAAATGGTGGTCTTTCCCGCGCCGTTGGGACCGATCAACCCCACCTTTTCCCCGGGATTCAGCTTCATGCCGGCCCCCAAAAAGATAACCTGGGTGCCGTATTGGAGGGTGATATTGGAGAGCTCGATCATGGTGGGCGCGCCTAACCCGTGCAACGATCGGCGCCCATTTCATGATAAGGGCGGCCGCCAGAGAGGCTGGGATGTCGGATCGGGTTGTGGGTACAGGTTTTTCCTATAGCTGTCGCGTGGGCTTTCATGCCTACGAGCAGGAGATCCGGCAGGAAATTCTTGTAGATTTCGAGGTAGATACGGACTGGCGAGCCGCGGCGCGACGCGACCTTCCTGAAGGAATCGTGGACTATTTTGAGGTGGATCGGGCGCTGCGCGCGCGGTTGGAGAGCCGCGACTATCAGATCATCGAGGCAATTGCAGAAGATGTTGCCTGGATACTCTGCACCCGCTTTGCCGTTCGCGCCGCACGTGTCAAAGTGACCAAACATCCGCTGGGCATGAAGGTGCAGGCGGTGGCCGTGGAGTGCCTCCGTCACCCTGCAGACTATGAAGGAGAGATCGGATGAAAGTATTCTCGAATAACGCCGTCTCTCTGGATGGGCGCATCGCAACCGTAGCCTATGACCATGTGGAGCCGGGCTCCCGGGTGGACCGCGCCTATATGAGCGTGCTGCGCGCGCGTGCGGACGCAGTGTTGGTAGGTGGCCGCACTTTTCGTAACTGGCCCCTCCCCTTGGTGCCCGACCCAGAGGACATCCAGTGGTTGAAAGAAGCCGGTTTTCCTGATACGGAAGTGCCCGATCTGGAGGGCCGGAGCTGGTGGAATGTGGTGGTGAGCCGCGGCCAGAAGCTGCCCACGGAGGGGCGAATTTTCCAGGACCATCGGGTCCGACCGCTCTTTTTCAGCGGCACTGCCATCGAAATGCCGGCGGAGGTCCTGCCCATGCCGGAAGATGGGCTCACCGGGGTGATCGCCGAGCTGCAGCGCCGGGGTGTGCAGAACCTGCTGATCGAAGGGGGGGGCGACCTGCTTTTTCAGCTGGTCGAGGCGGAGCTGGTGGATGAGATCAACGTGACCATCTGCCCGCGGCTGATTGGCGGAAAAGGTGCGCCGAGCCTGATCGACGGAGTCGGCTTTGGAGCCGGGAAAATGCGAAACCTCTCCATCGACGCGCTGATCCGCTTTGGCGACGAACTCTACGGCCGCTATCGTGTGGAGCGGGCCGGATGACGGTTGTTGGCCTGTGGGACCTGGTTGAGCGGCAATGGTGGCTACTCCAGGCCACCGAAGGCCCGAGCCGCTGGGCGATTGGGCTCTTGGTGGCTCTTTTTTTGGCCGGTCTGGGGGAGCTGCTTTTGCGACTGGCACTGCGCCAGCTACGCGCCATTTCCCGCCGGACCAGCAGCCTGTCCGACGATCACCTCGTGGCGCGTCTGCGGATTCCTTCCAGGGGAATGGTGGTGGCCGGCAGCCTGCATCTCGGCGCTATCGCCGGGGGGCTCTCCTGGCCCATCGATGGGCTGGTGCTGGCGGAGTGGTTGCTGCTGACGTTTATGTTGGTGGAGTCGGCAGAGACGCTGCTGGTGGATCTGGTCTTAGAGGATCGCCTGGGCATCCGGGTGCCGGGGCTGCTCCGTCAGGTGGCGATTGGAGTGGTGTACACTGGCGTGATTCTGGGGGTTGCAGGTCATGTCTCGGGGATGGACATCACGCCCCTGCTGGCGACGACCTCGGTGGCGTCGTTGGTACTCGGTCTGGCCCTCCAGCAGCCGCTCTCCAACCTGTTCGCCGGGCTGATTCTTCACCTTGACCGTCCCTTCAAGGAGGATGACTGGATCCTTGCGGGTACCCGAGAGGGCCAGATCATGGAGCTGGGCTGGCGCTCCACCCGCCTGC
>CAITDR010000604.1 GCA_903891165.1 uncultured Pseudomonadota bacterium | reverse complement strand
TGCTACCTTTTCCACCACCTGGTAGACTTTCTGGATGGCTGGTGTACGGCCGATCATCTCCGCGCCTTTACGCTTACTCCAGGCAGGATCGTGAAGGTTAGACCTTCGTTTTGCCCGCTCCGTGCGCAGGGCCTTCTCCACGGCGGCACGCACCTCGGCGATATCAAAGGGCTTGGAGATGAAGTCCTGGGCCCCCAACTTCAGCGCCTCGATCGCCGCGTCCATGGTGGCGTGGGCGGTGATGATGATCAGGGGGAGACCTGGAAAATTGCTGCGGACATGCTGAAGCAGCTCCAGACCGCCGATCGAAGGCATCTTCAGATCGCTGATCACGAGGTGAAAATCCACTGCGGCCAAGCGGGTGATGGCGTCGGCGCCATCCACCGCCACTTCCACGTCGTAGCCGTCCCGAGAAAGTTGTGCCTGCAGCACCTTTCGGATGGAAGGTTCGTCGTCCACCACCAGGATGTGCGATTGCATCCCCTGCCAATAACCGATCTGCGGCGGCGGCTCCAGATCCGCTTGCCAGGAGGGCGGCGGAGGCATATGTTCAGTGTCCATGACCTCCCTCCCCCTGCGGGTCGCCTCCACCCCCTTGGAGCTGCGCCCGGATCGTAGCCTCTGGTGGCCGGACGCAAAAACGTTGGTGGTTTCAGATCTACACTGGGGAAAAGTGAACACTTTCCAGGCAGCAGGTGTGGCCATGCCGGGTGCCCTGCAGGTGCAGGACCTGATCCGGCTGGACCGGGCGTTGGAGGAGACCAGCGCCCAAAGACTGCTGGTCCTCGGTGATATGGTGCATAGTAAGCAGGGAATGACGCCTACTCTGTGTGCATTAATCCGGGAGTGGCGCCAGAATCGTCCGGTTGCGCTGGTGTTGGTGCGTGGAAACCACGATCGGAGCGCCGGAAAACTGCCGGAGGATTGGCAGATCGAACTGGTGGAAAGCCTGGAAGAAGGCCCATTTCGCTTCGTGCACGAAGCCTGCGATGGGCCGGGCTACGGCTGGGCGGGGCACCTGCACCCGGCCTGTACACTTCGGGGGCGGGGCGACAGCCTCCGCCTGCCTTGCTTTGTGGTTGGAAAAAAACAAGGGATACTCCCAGCTTTTTCGGAGTTCAGTGGTGGAGCCGCTCCGCCGCGTGGGGCGGAGCTCTACGCGGTGGCGGGCGGGCGGGTGATTCCGGTTGCGGCTGGTTAGGGAGGAAGAATGTTTCTTTTGTGCGTGAGTCTGGGCTTCGGGGCGGATCTGGCAGAGCGAGCGGCGCAGCTGGAGCCAGCGGTGGCGGCGCTACGGGGCTGGAGCTGGCAGGCGCCGGTGGAGAAGGCCAGCGAGTCGGTGGAGCAGCTCCGTCAAAAACTGTCGGAGGAAGAGGAGAATCCGCAACAGCAGGAGATGCTTCAGCTTGTTGGGCTTTTGCCGGCGGGCATGGACCTGAAAAAAACGGCAGAGGAGCTGCTTTCTGACCAGGTGGGCGGCTACTACGACCCGGAGGTACAGCGACTCGTGCTGGTGCAGAGGGAGGGGATGGAGAGCAACCTGATGTCCGACCTGTTGCTGGTGCATGAGCTGGGACATGCCCTCGATGATCAGTATTTTGACCTTGAGAACTTCATGAAGGGCGGAAGGAGTCTTGACGAGTCAACGGCAAGGCGTTCGGTGGTGGAGGGCTCGGCCAGCGCCGTGATGATGGGCTGGATGCTCAAGGCGATTCAAACGGGTGAATTCGGGATGAAGGA
>CAITDR010000603.1 GCA_903891165.1 uncultured Pseudomonadota bacterium | reverse complement strand
GACCAGATTGACAGGAATCGCCCCTGAAAATGGCCCGAATATTGTATACACCTTCGTGGTTGCAGCGTAGTCAGCGGATACCGCAAGGTCTTCATAGCCGTCGTCGTTGAGATCCCCGAGCGCGGCGACGGCCTCTCCCAAACGGCCGGAGGTGCTGAACGCCAGCAGTGTGGCGGTTTCAGAGAGTGCCCCCAGGCTCTCGCACTCCCCTGGCGAACCATCACAGTTGGTGTCCAGGCCATCGTTGCAGACCTCGGGGAGCCCTGGAGCCGCGTCGGCGGTTTCGTCGTCGCAGTCGGTATTCAGGACTACGTATGTGGCCGGTTGTTCACACTGTACCTCGGGGCGATCCGGGTTCCCGTAGCCATCCCCGTCCTTGTCCCAGTACCAGGTGGGGGCGTCCACCGGATCGTTGTCGGTACGGCCATCGCAGTTGTCATCCACGTCGTTACAAGTCTCAGGTGCTCCTGGGTAGATGCTGCTATCAGAATTGTTGCAGTCATCACAATTGTAGCCATCTCCGTCGGCATCGTGGGGTGTATAACCGTCGCAGTTGCTGTCCAGTCCGGCCTCACACAACTCCTCGGCATTGGGGTGGAAGGCCGGGTTGTCGTCGTCACAGTCGCCGCCTTCGGTGGAGAAAAGATAAGGAGCCGTGCAGGAGAGCTTGCTGACGGCATCGATGCCATAGCCATCCTGATCCTGATCCTGGTACCAGAGGGTGATGTCGGCGGCATCCAGCTCGTCGGCCCCTTCGTTGCAGTCGTTGTCGATGCCATCGCAGACTTCAACGACTCCGGGATTTACGTCGGCGTTGTTGTCCCGGCAGTCGCCATCGACCTCCCGATAGCCGTCCCCGTCGTCATCCACAAAACCATCGGAGAGTTCCAGGAAGCGCTGCCGATCGTAGAGGCAGGCGGTGAAAAAGAGGCTCAGGAACATCAGTACTCCCGAATCGTAAAGGTGATGGTGCTGGCGCAGGTGGCGAGGGACCAGCCAGCGGTGGTGTCGGGGATGATCTTCATACGCCAGCGGTTTTCGGTGCGCTGCCCGGGATCGGTCGTGATGGTGGTGGTGCTACTCACCGCGGAAGAACTCAGGTTCAGCGCTAGCGGGTCGGTGCTGTTGTTCAGGTCTAGTACAGTAGCGACAAAGGGCACCCCAGAGGGATTGTCAACGATCAACTCCAGGTTGGTCATATATTCGGGAGTCTGGACGTTGAATTGTGCATCCTTCGTCCGCCAGTAAAACCAGTCCTGGTCCGACGGAAGGTGAAAGCTGACCTCCACGTCGATGGAGTTGTTGATCAGCTCTGCGCCGGAATTCAACGTATACACCGCCCCCGCGCTGTCGTTCGGCTCGTAGATATCCAACATCGTATCGTTCACCACCCCATTGCAGTCATTGTCCAGCGTATCGCAGATTTCCGGATTGGTCGGAAATCGGGCGGTAGTCCCCTCGTCGCAATCGCCGTCGTACTGGGAATAGCCCGCAGGTGTCTCGCAGGAAGTCAGGCTCTGGTTGCTGACTCCGTAGCCGTCCCCATCCACATCTCGGTAGTAGCTCACCTGGTAGAAGACGCCGGAGTCATCGTCATCAGCGTACCCATTGCAGTCTTCGTCCGTATCGTTCTGATCGCAGACCTCGCGGGCCACCGGGTTGATACTGGCGTCGCTGTCGTCACAATCCGTATCCGTGGCTACAGTCCCAGCGGGCTGCGTGCAGGCTTTTCGGGAGGTGGTGGACCCGTAGCCGTCGCCGTCCGCATCGGTGTACCAGATTGTCGCATTGGTCGAGTCGGCTTCGTTCGTGAGCCCGTCGCAGTCGTGATCCACGCCGTCGCAGAACTCGGGGGCATTGGGATAGATGCCGCTGTTCCCGTCGTTACAATCCCCCGACTGGCCCACATAGCCGGTCGGGGCACTACAGGCTTTTTGGGAGCTGCTGCCCCCGACACCATCGTTGTCCCGATCCAGGTACCAGGTGGGCGCATCGGAGCTGTAGTCCGGGTCGGTGATTCCGTCGCAGTCATTGTCGATGCCGTCACAGTTTTCTACCGCAACCGGCTTGATGGACACGTCGGTGTCATCGCAGTCCCCCGGGCTGCTTGTGTAGCCCGGAACAGGCCAACAGGACTCCACGGTGGTCGTGCTGAGACCGTAGCCATCACCATCGTTGTCCAGGTAGTAGGTGACCGGGATCCCGCTTCCATCGTCGGCTGTGCCGTTGCAGTCGTTATCCAGGCTGTCGCAGCGTTCCACGCCCCCCGGATAGCAGGAGGTACAGCGGTCGTTGCAGTCGGTACTGTCCGCCACCATGCCTGAGGGTTGTGTACACCAGGAGAGGCTTACAAAAGGGTCTCCAAAACCATCCAGGTCGTCATCGACGTACCAGAGGCTGCCGTCCACCGGGTTGTTGTCCACAACAGTATCGCAGTCCTCGTCCACACCGTCACAATGCTCGGAGGCTTGCGGATGGATACTGCTATTGGCATCGTCACAGTCATCGGCGTTGCTCAGAAGCCCGGCAGGTTGGGTGCATGCCTTGGTTGCTGCTCCATTTTTGTCACCGTAGCCATCAGCATCCAAATCTGGGTACCAGGGGTCAGCAATATCGGTGTCAATGATACCATCACAATTCTGATCGATGCCGTCGCAGCTTTCCTCCGCGTTCGGATGAAAAGTGGCGTCCATATCGTCGCAGTCATCGTCACGGTTGACGTAGCCGGCGGGCGCGGTACAGGCGTAAGTCGTACTTAAGGGATCGCCGTAGCCGTCGCCGTCACTGTCGAGGTAGAAGGTGAGGATGTCCACCGCATCCGCCTCGTCTATCCCACCATCGCAGTCGTCATCTGATCCGTTGCAGTATTCGGGAGCACCGGGGTAGATACTGCCTTTTTGGTCGTCACAGTCGCTGTAGTCCGCACTGGTGTCGTCGGTCAAGGTACAACTGTAGAGAGGAAGAGAGGGATCTCCAAAACTATCCCCATCGGAGTCCTGAAACAAGAGGAGAGCGTCGGTGGAGCTGTTCTCGTTGATCAGGCGGTCACAGTCGTGATCCACGCCATCACAGAACTCGGCTGCACCGGTGTAGATCATATTGTCACCATCATCACAGTCGGAAAAAGAGGTGGCGTAGCCCGCCTGGGGGCAGCCGGACACCAAAAGGCCCGCCCCCTCGCCATCCCCGTCCAGATCCGGCCAGAGGGAGCGGGGATCCACGGCATTGTCGTCGATACTGCCGTTGCAGTCGTTGTCCAGGCCGTCGCAAAACTCGGTTGCGCCCGGGTAAGCGGCGGGCTCGTTGTCGTTACAGTCCCCGTCCACAAAGCTGTAGCCCAAAGCAAAGGAGCAGAGCGCCACTTGTGGTCCTGCCCCAAAACTGTCCGCGTCGGCATCCAACCAGGCCAGCAGTGATCCGGTGGTTACAGCCGGGTCGTCGTCGTCGCAGTCCCCGTCTTCCTCCGAAAGGCCGTCGCCATCGGCATCCTGGGCGGCTGCGGTGACGACGCGGAAGTCCCTGGAAGTTGTGCCCAGAAGGCCATCCGGCGAGGTGACGGACACATAAAGATGCCAGTCCCCCAGGGTCGCCACCCAGGCACAGGTGGCAGGGCTGGACTGGCTGCCGTCACAGGCGAGGGGTGCGGTGGCCGTAGCGGAGCTCAGGCTCCAGGCGATGATCCAGGGTCCAGGCGCATCATCCTGGATCTCCACCTCCAGGCCGAGGCTGTCCCCCTCCAACACCTCGGCCCCTTCCGCTGGTACCAGAATCGTTGGAAGGGGAGCATCTTCGTCGTTGATAGCCAAGCTGATCTGGTCGGTCGCCGTGTACGCATCCGGATCCTCGACCTCCACCTCCAGCACCGCCAGACCTGGCGCCAGAGCAGGCATCACAAAAGACCAGCTCCCATCCGCATTTACCGCCTGAAAAGCACTGAAGTCTGCGCTGCCCAGCGGATCCGGTCGGATGCGCACCTGCAGGTCGTCCGGAGAGGACTCCTTGTCAAAAGCCGCCCCTAACACCGAAAAACCGCCGCGTATCGACGCCCCATCCAAAGGGGAAGAGATCACCACCTGAGGCTCTCCCGCAACAAAAGAGTCGCCGCTGCTCTCCGTCGTTTTTGTACCGGTGCAGGCGAGCAGAAGAAGCATCGGCAGGCAGCTCCAAAGAAGAGGGGTATCCGTCGGAGGCGGGGGCGTCAACAAAGCGGGAGGAAGACAACCTCGCATGTGGCACTCCGTCACTGAATGGGTATTCATTCAGCAGAGATTATGGAAATAAGCCTATAATTTTCCACACTCCGCAAGGCGCGTGCGGCCCGAGCGCCGCAAGCGCCTTTTTGTTGGCGCTGCTCAGGGGGCGGCACGGAGGGAAAGCTCCAGGCGGTCACAAACGCCCTGTACAATGGCCTGAGTTGCTTCCGGTTCGTACCGGGTTCCCCGGTCAAAGGCCAGGGTATGGAGCTGGAATTCGGTCGGGGGAAGGGATAGAAATTTCTTGATTTTCGCGTACAGTTCTCTTCGCTCCTCAAGTGGAAGGCGTAGCATGTCCGCGATCAAATCCTTTTCATCAATGTCATAGCCCGCGTCCATAAACTCGATCAGCTCCGGAGGAATCTGCTCCAGTTCATTGAGATACGCAGGATCAGGGCTTTCAATCATCAGGATGCTCCAAGGGGGTAGGCGGTCAAGACGTAGATTTCCGGTGGAGGGCCAGCCGAGAATCGCAAACATATCGCCAATCGACTGGTCTGGTGGTACACGGGTTTGGGGGTGCCCACCCCACTCGCGGCGTCAATGAACCCTTCTCCGATGACCTGTTTCGCGTCGAATTTAGCTGTGTAGCTGTCCTTGGTCTTGAAGCGGAGCCGAAGTTCTTCCCAGTTTTGGTGAATAAACTCGTTGATGAGATCATCCAGCTTTCCCTTGTTCTTCCAACGATAGGAGTAGGGATCCGATTGTGACCAAGGCGGATCCCCAAACAACCGCCCTTCGATGGTCCGCGCTCCGGGCGGCGCGTCGGTGCGACGAAGGGGTATCTCAGGGCCATGCTTGGCCAGCGTATGGGCTGCCTTGCTTTCCAGATCCCCAAACCTCCGATCATTCTCCGAAATTTTGATACGCGGTGGTGTTTCGGGCAGATCCCGCGGTCCCACCGTAGACGGCTTCGGACTCTCCACCACCGGCTTTCCTTCGGCCCCGGGCGCCTGCTCCGTCACCCCCATTTCTGGCGACTCCCCGCCACTTTTTGCTGGCGGAACCTCCTCCTTCCCCGCCAACCGCGCCGCAACCGCCTCCTCCTCCACGATCCCAGG
>CAITDR010000602.1 GCA_903891165.1 uncultured Pseudomonadota bacterium | reverse complement strand
GGCACCCGCCCCGATCCCACCACCTACCTGTCCCCCGAGCAGATCAACACCCACCTCGCCCATTTTGAGGAGGGCGGTGGCTTCCTGGTTCCCAAGGATGTGCTGGATCGTTTCGGACGCCTGACCCTGGGCCGTGCCGACGGGCAATTTGTGATGACCAAGGCTGAGCTGGATGGGCTTTTGGCCCGTGCCAACGGCGATATCTCGGTGATCGAGCGGGAGCTGGGCATTCCGGCGGGGGCCTGGGCTGGTCGGGAGCTGGTGCGTATCGACATTCCTGATCCACGCAGCTTGAACCTGCGCATGCCCAGCGGCAACGAAGCCGGGGCCAACGAGCTGTGGCTGCCCGGTGGGAAACTGCCCACTGGCCAGTTGGAAGCCGTCGTAGACCAGATTCCTGCCGGCAAATTCACCGAAACGCCGGTCGTAGCGTCGGTGCTGCCCGACAGCCACATCGACCCGACGCACACCGATCCCACCCGCGTCGATCCGACGCACACCGATCCCACGCATATCGACCCGACGCACACCGATCCCACCCACGTCGATCCAACGCATACCGATCCCACCCACATCGATCCCACCGACACCGGCCACCACGACGATCCCCCTAGCCGCACCGACGCGGGCTGGTGGGACCGCTTCAAGGGCTTTATGGGCTTTGGACCTCCTGCAGCCCCCGCCGCCCCGCCCACCCTGGGCGAGCTGCACGGGATCCTCGGCGACGTAGACGCCGACCTGATGCGGCCGGGTACCGGCAGCGAGGCCCGGATCGTCAAAGAGGGCATCAACCTTGTGGTCGAGGTGCCGGTCGGCCATAGCACCGAGCAGGTACGCCAGGATCTGCAGCGGCAACTGGCCGCGGAACAGCAGCGCATCCATACGGATGCCGCCGCCGAGCTGGGCGACAACCTGGTCATCGTACGCAGTAGCGGAAGCGACGTCAGCTACCAGCGTCGGCAGGATGGAACTGTCGAAGTCCGCGTTCCCTACGGGCATGATCTGAGCCTGGTCGGCAGCCGTCTGAAGGAGCGGCGGCAGAAGGCCGCGACCCACCTCAGCGGCACCGTCCAGCACAGCGACATCCAGAGCGGCCGCAACGTGGTGGTGGGGCACCCCATCCACGACGAGGCCGCCGGGCACGACATTTTGAGGCGGCTGACGCAGGGTGACCTGAGCGCGCTGGAGCAGGTGGGTGTCCACGGACTGGCCGACGGCTTCGACACCGACGTGGGCCGGCGCTCCGTCCACGAGATCGAGTGGGGCGAGATCGAGTGGGGCCTGGGAAGGTTGCCGGATGGAAGCCTGATCATCATCCGGGGGGAGCACGGGGCGGTGGACTGGGGCCCCTACCCGGATGTGGTGGCGCTGGCGCACTCTCACCCCACGCTGGGGCCTGATGGAAGCAGCAAAGCCCTGAATTTGAAGGGCGGCGACAGCATCGACGCGGTGCTCAACGACATCGAAAACAACGGGGCGCTGCTGCCCTCGTCGGGGGATCTGGGCTTTGTCCACTCCCGAGGCATCCTCGACCATGTGGTCCACACGCCCTACCGCTTTGATCCGGCTACAGGCAAGGTACAAGCCGGCTTTGACAGCAAACTTCCGGCCATCGACGTACATATTGTCTCGACGACGAAGGGCGAGGACGGGCGTATCCGGGCGGTGGTGGAGATCCGCGCCGGTGGTCAGGTATTGTGGAGTGGAAATGTGGAGAGTATGGCGGGCTTCAGCGTCAAGGCGGGTCTGTTTGACCGGACCGCGATGCCGACACCGGAGGATATGGCCATCCTCTCGCATCATGCGGAAAGTGGCATCGATCGGGTGGATGCGGGTAGCCTGCCACTTGCGACGGTCAAGGACATTCCGGCCGCTGAATTTGTTGATCGGATGCGGAAAGTTTACCCGGCGGCTACTGCAGGTATGTCGGATGCCGAGATCCGCGAGTTCCGTCAGAACCTGCTGGCCTATATGAAAGAAGTGCCCGGTGGCGGCCTGAACCTGGGCGGCATGCTGGAGCGCTACCAGAACGGACAGCGCTCCAACCCCGCCACCAAGACCTGGCCCACCCAGGCCGAGGCCAATCTTTTGTTGGACGTGGCCCCCTCGCGCTTCCAGGATCGGCTGGAGAACCTGACCGACCGCGCCAAAGGAATGACCAAGGCCCAACGCGATGAATTCCGGGCTGAGCTGGAGAAGTACCGAAAGCTGAACCCCAACGGGAAGATGAGCGCGGATCGACTGGTGGAGGAATTCCTGGATGGAAGCCGTATTGGCGCCACCGGGGCCCACTACAACCCGGCGGGAGGGGAGACCACCTCGCAGATGCGGGAGCGGCTGATCCGGGACTTCCCCGGCGGCAATTGGACGGGGGTGGAGGCAGCCGCCCAGGCGAAATTCGGCAGCAGCCTGAAGGCCGTTGTGCCAGTAGAGGGCATCTACCGCCTGAAGAAAGGCGGGAAAGACCTGACCTATGGCGATGTGATGAACAAGGCGCAGACCGACCAGCTTCGGAGCCTGCTCACCACCGCCTACCAGAGCCTTGGACACTCCGCAAAAGATGCGAAGAAGCTGGCGAATGACGCAGTCACTAACCTGAAGAGCGAGAGCCTGGTCGTGGTACAGGGTACACCCACCGTTCGGGCGGCCATGAATTATGACTCGAACTACAAAAACAACAATACCATACCGGGAACCATCAAGAAGCCGGAGGTCCACCACCTGGCGCCGTTGTACCTGGGCGGCTCGCACACGCTGGACAACCTGATTGCGCTGGAGGGTCTGTCGGGGAACATCCACGATCAGGTCCACGCCCTGTTTGACTCGCTGACGCACAACGGCGGAAGCCTGAACCCGAACGCACTCTTCTCCGCCTATAAATCGGAGTTGGAGCCCGGCTATGCGATTGTGACCAGCGACGGGACCGTCCACTTGCGGAAGCACAACGAGCCGCCTTGAGCATGAGGAAACCCGGCTGCTTCCCGGCGAACGGATTATAGGGGCAAGGGGAGAAGAACGATGGCCGGTGGCTACAAAAAGCTGTGGACGACGGTGATAGAGACACCCAGCTTCAGCCCGCCTCTGGTCAGTGCCAGGCTGGTGTTGGTCGAGGGGGGCGCGGCACTGGTGGGCCTGGATCCGGCCTCGGGTGCACAGCGGTGGACCATCCCCTTCGGTTCGCCGCAGCGTCGTCTTGCATGGTCACTCCTTACGCCTGATGGTCCCATCTTCTGCGCGGGTAAAGAGGACCTCTGGCGGATCACCGCTGTGGACAACGACGGCCAGAAGCGGTGGACCGGACTGGTGGAGGCGGTGCGCACCACAGCAGTGGCAATCGGCGGGAAGCTGTGGGTGCTCGCCGATGGAGAAAGTAGCTGTATCCGTCTTTTTTCGGAGCAGGGAGAAATGGAAGGGATGTGGGAGGTGCCCAAAGGCGGCGGCGGGCTGGTGGCCGAGGAGGGAGCGCTGCTTTTTCTGGTGCAGAATTCGGAGGAGGACAGCCTCTTTCGCTTCACGACGGTGGACAAAAAAATCCAGCGTATCTATGCGGGAGAGCTGGACTCGGTCCTCTCCATCGACGGCTACCGACTGCTGCGGGGGAAGGCCCAGAGTTTTGTGGTCACTGACCGCGAAGGGCGGGAGCTTTGGAGGCAAGACAGCAGTAACGAGCTACCTTATCTGGGAGAGCAGGTCTATTGTTGCGTAGAGACGGAGGCGGGCTGGGCACCCAGCGCGCTGGATCGGAGCAACGGCCAACCGCTGTGGAGCCTGGAGCGGGAGGAGGCCGCCGCGTGGTCGCATGTGGTGCCCTTAGGGGACCACGTGGCCCTGTATGACAACAGCGACGTGGAGATAGTGGACCGGACGACGGGTACATCCATTCAGACGATCACCTGTGAATATCATAACTTTACCGGGGTTGGACCTGGATGTTGTACCGACGGGTTGCTGGTGATGGCGGAGCAGGCAAACATTCACGCCTATGTGTGGAAGCCCTAGATGCCCCCCACGCTGATCGGCCGGACCATCCCTGAAGCCAAGGTGAAAATCGAGGCATGGATCGCCGGTAGTCCAGGGGGGGGGCTGTATCGGGGGCGGCAGACCGACGGGCGGGCGGTCCTGGTGAGCAGCGTCAGTACGCGGGCGGACAGCGAACATCTGCAAAAGGTGGTGGGGATCCGGGGGGGGGAGGAGGAGGCGGAGCTGCTGTGGGCGGGACCGTATAAAGACGAGGACTTCCGCCTGTTTTTGACGGTAGAGCGGGAGCCGGAGGGCCGCCCCCTGAGCGGTTTGCTGAAGGTGGGCACCGCCCCCGGGGAGACGGTGCGACTGCTGCTGCCCCTGGTATTGTTGGCGGAGAAGCTGGCACCCCGAGGCATCGCCATGGGGCTACACCCGAAGGTCATCTACCTGTGCGGCGACCAGCCACGGATCGCCCACCGGCTGTTCACCCTGCTGGAGGAGAGCAGCAGCGAGTGGAAAGCCCCGATCCTGGAGCCCACCCTGGAGCCGCCGGAGCGGCTGAGTGGACCGGGAAACCCGCGTAAAATGGCCAGCATCGTCTTCAGCCTCTGCGCACTCGGCGTCTGGATCGCCAACGGAGCGCCCCCCTACGGTCAAAGCCTGGTCGAAGAGGGCCGCGCCCATTTTGGGGGGAGCCCTAAAGCCCCTGCCCTGCCCCCGGAGCTGCAAGAGCTTCTGGGCCCCGGGCTATCCCGAGATCCGTTGAAGCGCCCCAGCCTCCCCGAGCTGGCCCGAAAGCTACGCAATTTTCTGAATCCTCTTGACGCGTCAACACAGACTCCTCCCCTCCCCGAGCCCCTGGCCATCCAGGCCCTGCGTGCTGCCGCCCAACACAAACTCTCCCAGAACGGGCTGCTGCGGCTGTGCAGCGGGGTGGGCTGGAAAGCCGCCGCCATCCAGGGTTCCGAGGGGCTGCTGCCCCAGATAGAGCAGGGCTGGCTGCGGCTCTATGCCGATGCGGCCCCCCTGAACGGAGCCCCCGCGCTGGATCTGCCTGGCCCCGCACTATTCGCCAGTCTCCCCGAGGATTTTCGGGGGGTGGAACTCGGGGCGGGCAGCGAGGTGGCCCTCCGGGTAGAGGGAGAGAGCTTTCAAAAATTGCGGGCTTGGGGACAGATCCAGCAGGTAGAAGCCCTGATAGCCGGGCAGTCCAAAGCGCCGCTGCGACTCCTTCGAGAATTTCCCTGCTGGTGGATCGTGCTGAAAAGGCTGCCCGAAGGTGGCGAAGAGCTGGCCCTGGCCCCCGACCCCGGCGGGCGGCGCCTCGCCGCCGTCTTCACCGCCGAGGACAGCCGCGACAGTTTTTTGAAGATTGCCGCAAGTGCCCTAGGCCCTCAGCCGCGTGTACAACAGATGACAGGTCAAGAGCTGTTCGAAAATCTTGCCGCCCTGCCCCTGGACGGCATCGTGTTCAATTGCGTCGGGCCG
Source organism: uncultured Pseudomonadota bacterium (assembly GCA_903891165.1). GTDB lineage: Bacteria > Myxococcota_A > UBA796 > UBA796 > SXON01 > CAITDR01. The sequence goes on along the minus strand of CAITDR010000602.1, from coordinate 4,256 downwards.
CCGCCGCCCAAAGCGGTGGTGTTGGCGATGGCGGAAGAGGTGTTACGGGCGGGGTGAGCAACGGAGGGGTGCGGAATGTTGGAGGCGGTTCTGGCGGAAAACCGGGCCTTGAAGGTCCGGGATGCTGCAATGCAGCAGCGGATCCTGCTCCTCCAACGGCAGGTGGAGGGTGCGACCGCCTTGGACCTCCGGGAAGAGGGGCTGCGCCAGCGGGAAGCCGCCTTGGAAGAACGGGAAAGGCGCATGGATCTGCGCAATGCCGAGCTGGATCAGCGGGAGGCAGAACTGCTTGTGGCATCCTCCACACCGCGGAGCCTCGCAGCTTCGGAGGAGACCCAGGCCCCCACCACCGCGCCGCGTCCCCGCCGAAAAGCCGCCAAGGAAGCCCCTCAAGCTCCGGTGCAGGTTGCGCTCTTTCCGGGGCCGGTAAACCGAGGATGGAAATAAGGGGAGTATTGTCGGTACCCAGCAAGGCGCGTGCGGCCCGAGCGCCGCAAGCGCCCTCGGGTTGGCATCCTCTCTACCCCACCTCCCCCTCCAAAACCACACTCGCGCGCACCGGGTGCCCGTGGCTGGACCAGAAGCGCTGGAGGAAGTCAAAATCGTAGCTCTCCTGTACGCGAAGAGCGACTTTCTTCCCCGAAACGGGCGCCAGCGGCGGGCCAAACAACACCGCATCGTAGATGACGCCCAGAAGCTCGTTCTCCTCCTCCGGCCGATGGGACCAGGCCGAGATCACAAAGCCGGTGCGCAGGGACGGGCCGCTGCGCGGGGCAATCACCCGGTAGAGGGCCAGAGAGATCGCCGGTTTCCGGCCCGCAAGCACCTCCTTGGTGGGCGAGCCGTGGATGATGTGGATCTCCTTCAAAAAGCGGGCACGCAGCCAGGCTTCCAGGGCATCCTCCAGCTCGTCCACCAGCTCTTTGAGAAGCACACCCCGATCTGCAGGAAGATCCAGCTCCTTCCTCGACAACCTGCCCAGCTCCAACATCTCCAGGGCCACTGCCCGCTCCAGATATTGACCCGTCAAGGGCGAACCTTCCTGCTCCGCCAGAAAAATTCCCTTCAGGGCCGCATTTTTGATATCGCCGCCCGCCATCCGGTGGCGGATCAGCACATCGTAGTCCACGGCGCTGTGGGGCACATGGGCCAGCATCTTCTGCCAGATCTTCCGGCGATCTTCGGGCTCCGGGAAGGGGAACTCCACCCGGAACTGGAAGCGCCGCAAAAAGGCCTCGTCGATGGAGTGCCGCAGATTGGTCGCCAGGATCACCAGACCGTCGTGACGCTCAATACGTTGGAGGAGGTAGCCCACCTCCAGGTTGGCATAGCGGTCGTTGCTGCTGCTCACCTCGGTGCGCTGAGAAAAAAGGGCGTCCGCCTCATCAAAAAAGAGCACCACCCCCGCCCGCTCGCCCGCACTCAGCACCTGATCGATGTGCTTTTCCGTCTCCCCGATGTACTTGCTGACCAGCCGGGACAGCTCCACCACGACCAGGGGACGCCCCAGGGCCTTGGCCACCCCCTCCGCCGCCAGGGTTTTTCCGGTGCCCGAGCGCCCCGAAAAGAGCACAATCGGCCCCTTCCGCAAGCGAAACACTCGGTCCATCCCCTCCTTTTCAGCCATGCGGTCCCGCTGCCGCGCAAAGTAGACGAGTCGCTCCAACGATGCCCGTGTTGTATCCCGCACTACAACTTCATCCAGGCTACGCTCCGGCTCGATACGCAGCCCATGCGGGACCGGCACCTGCGCGATGCGGCCCGCCGCCCGGCTCAGCGCCTCCTCCTCCACCTCTTCCACGGCCTCAAACACCTGCGCAATACCGACGCCAGAGAGGCGCCAGGCCGCTGCGAGCCGCTCGGCCACGACCTCCGGAAGTGCCTGTCCCCGCGCGGTCGCCACCGCCAGCCATGCCGCTTTCCGTTCGCGAAAGCCGGGAACCTGCGCTTCGAGGTGCGGCACGGGCAGGGGCAGGCCGTTGCGGGTGACCAAAAAAATCGGCGCCCCGCCCAGGCGGCGCCCACGCTCCAGAAGTTGGCCCCCAAGCTCACGGAGTGTCCGCTCTTCCATCCCGCTGGCATCGAGCGCCGCCACTTTCCCCTGCAGCGCCGCCGCCCGCCAGAGCGCAGAGGCCAGCTTCTTCGCCGCTTCTATCTCATCCGGCAGGCTGACCAGCGCCCAACCTCCCCCCGAACGACGCTCCAACAGCTCCCGCCAGTCCCCGGCCCCGTGGGCCACCACCATCGGCGCCCCCAAGCTGCCCGGCCCTTCCGTCCACTCCACCGCCGCCCCATGCAGCTCTTGGGGAGGAGGAAAGCCCAACAAGGCCATCCGCACTTCGGGCGGCAACAGGAGCGGCTGCCCCAGCGGCGGCCAGCTCCCTTCGGGCAGCAGCACCAGCCCGGCGCTGTTCAGCCGCCCCCCCGGCGCCAGGGTCGCCCGCAGGAGCGCCTGGCGCTCCGGAGTTGATCCCAACACCACCAACAGCAGACGCTCGGTCACCTGTGGCTGCTGCAGATCATCCTGAAGAACCCCGTACAACGCGCGATAGCGCGGCTCGATGTGTGGCGCCAGCAGCACCAGCAACACCTCCGCTTCCGTACGCTCCAGACCAAAAACCGCCTGCAGGCCCACCAGCGCGGTCCACTCCGGGTCGATCAGCGGGGGCGGCTCTTCCCTTCCCTCAAAAAGCAGCCGCGAAACAGGCGGATGGGTGAGGTTGCGGATCCCGGACCATCCCGGGGCATGATCTCCGGCCAAGGCCACGGCACGCCGCTCTTCGGCCGCACAGACCTGCTCTAACCAGCGATCCAGCTTTTCAAGTGGGTACTCGGCCATCCCTCTCCCTCAAAAAGGGTGAATCCCCGGGCACGGCCCGAGGATTCGTGGGCTTGAGCTTCCGCCTGGAAGCGATTCGGTTTGCCTAAAAGAGGGAAACACTGATTGAAACCCCCACTTCGGCGTAGTCTATGTTGACAGGAACTCATCCCCTCCGCGTGATCTTCGGCCCGTCCATACCGTAAGTTCCCCGCTCGCCGCCGTCAACGAGGCAGGGTGATTTTTGGGGTGGACACAGATCGTGTGCTGACGGTCTCGACCGCCGCGAAGCGCGAGGAGGTCGCCAAGGCCGCATCCAGGTTGGACGAGGTGATGGCGGTACTCTTCAGGGTGCCCACGTCGGCCTTTACCGCGGTTACATCCTTGGCGATCAGGTCTACCTGCGCTCCAATCAGGCTCCGTGCGGTGGACTCGGTGATGAAGCTGCCGATGGCACTGCTGAGCGCCTTGGTGGTGGCAAAACCCTTGCCACTCACGATGGTCTCCACATCCGTCGAGGTCGCAAAGCCCTTCTTGCCCACGATGGTATCCACATCGGTTGCCGTCACAAAGCTCTTTTTGCTAACGATTGTGTCCACATCGCCCTTCGTCGCAAAACCCTTCCCACCGACGATCGTCTCCACATCCGTCGAGGTCGCAAAGCCCTTCCTGCCCACGATCGTGTCCACATCGCCCTTCGTCGCAAAACCCTTGCCACTGATGGCGGTGTCTACCTCGGTCTTCGTCGCAAAACCTTTTCCAACGATAGCGGTATCCACCTCTCCCTTCGTCGCAAAACCCTTCCCACCGACGATCGTCTCCACATCCGTCGAGGTCGCAAAGCCCTTCCTGCCCACGATCGTGTCCACATCGCCCTTCGTCGCAAATCCCTTGCCACTGATGGCGGTGTCTACCTCTCCCTTCGTCGCAAAACCCTTCCCGCTGATGGCCGTGTCTACTTCGCTCTTCGTCGCAAAGCCTTTTCCAACGATTGCGGTATCCACCTCTCCCCGCGTCGCAAAACCCTTGCCACCGACAATCGTCTCCACATCCGTCGAGGTCGCAAATCCCTTCTTGCCCACGATCGTGTCCACATCGCCCTTCGTCGTAAAGCCTTTTCCAACGATAGCGACTTCTACTTCGCCCTTCGTCGCAAAACCCTTCCCGCTGATGACGGTGTCCACATCGCCCCGCGTCGCAAAGCCTTTTCCAACGATGGCCGTATCCACCTCACCCCTCGTCGCAAAACCTTTTCCACTGATGGCCGTGTCCACTTCGCCCTTCGTCGCAAAACCCTTGGCACCAATCAGGGTATCCACGTCGCCACGGGTGGCGAAGCCGCGGCCTTCGAGATCCTCGACGCGGCGTTGGAACGGAGTGACCAGCTCACCAAGCATCTTGCGGGCGGCATCTGGCGATACCCCAGCCGCTGCCGCGG
>CAITDR010000601.1 GCA_903891165.1 uncultured Pseudomonadota bacterium | reverse complement strand
TATCGGAAGATGTGCAGGAGAGGAGGAGGAGGAGCATGGCGGGAGCGTAGCGCGTTTTGCAGGGGGGTGGTGGTGGGCGGTGCTACGCGAAGTATGGAGCTGCCGTAGGTTTCAGGGAGCCACCCCGATGGCACCGGGAATATCCTGCAATCCTCCTCCACTTCCTACCAGACCCCAGTCCTCTACCCCGCCTTGGATCAACACCTGCCGTACACCCTCCACTTCGGTCAGCAGCAGCATGCCTTTGAGGGCACCACGCTCCACCAGGGCACCCGCGCCGGGAAGCTGAGGTCGGCCTCCAAGGTAGGTGGGCTCCCCCCGATCCGCGAAGGGGGCGTCGTCTTTGTCTGTGCGCTCCAGGACAAAAAGGGCGTCGCCATAGCCGCTCAACACGACCACCCGATCGTCGTCGGGAGCAACAAAAAGACCCATCGGATCCTCGATGTCCAGGATCTGCACCGGTGTCAGGGCATTTTCCCCCACCTCCACCACCGCCACCCGGGTGGGAACGCCGGAAAACTCGGAGATGTCGGCGATCAGGAGGTAGCGCCCATCGCGGCTGAGCACCGCCGCACTGACAAAGGCTTCGTTGTCGCCAAAAGCATCGGCCTCCGCCAGCAATGCGCCGTTTGTATCCAGCAATACAACGTCGGCGTCCCGGCCCGATCCGGCGACTTCCCGGCCGACCACCAGCCAATTTTCTCCGACGGGAATCAGCGCGGCGGGCAGCTTGGCCGCGATCCAGCGTTCTTCGATGGTGACGGTGGGGCTGTCACAGGCGATGGTCAAAGGATAGATGCCGCCGCCATTGTCTGGCCAGTTCCCGTCGATAGCCCAGGCTTTTTCGCCCGAGGGATCCATGACGATGTGCTCGACATAGATGTCGCCGAGGGCAGCATCGACCACGGTTCCTTCGGCGTAGACGCCGATGGTGCCGTCGGCTTGGGGTGCCAGGGCCATGGATCCGTCGGGGGTGAAGACCACCTGCCCGCCGGTGGCGCGACCCATGGAAAATCGGCTTTGAGCGGTGGTTAAGGTGCCGTCCCCGGCGAGCTTCCAAGCCGCCCATTGATCGGTCTGGTCGCCCGCTTCGTCGTAGGGGAAGGATACGAGAACTTCGCGATCTTTGTTGGGATCTCCGGGATCGGCGCGGCAGCCATCGGCGATGGGGGGCGCTCCGGTGTCGTCGGTCTGACCCTGGATCTTGGAGTCGTTGGGGGCGGGATCGCAGGCGAGGAGGAGGGGGAGGAGCATGGGGAGGGGTTAACGCAGCGTTTGGAGAGGGGCATGCTGCTGTCTATCGGTGATACATGCGGTATGTATCATCAAAGTGTAGGTGCTACAATCGCTTTGGTGATACGTATGACAATGATACATCGCTCGATGCCACGCAAGGGCGCCTGCGGCGCTCGGGCCGCACGCGCCTGGGCGGGTATGGACGAGGCCTCCCTTATTCCTCCTCAAGCTTCTGGAGCGCGGCAATACATAGGTCATATGCCGCCAGTTGTAGTGCATGCTGCATATGGCGCCGCCGGTCGTTGAAGTCGTCGTAGGGGGCGTACAGGTTGTGGATGTTTTCGTACCAGGCGTTGCCCATGGTCACCATTTCTACACTCTGTTGGAGGTAGTGGCGGGCGGTGTTGCGGAGGAATTTTTTCTCCTTTTCGCCGGTGTAACGTTGGGAAGCCTGGAACATGGTAAGGCCGAGCTGAGCACAGCCGATTAGCATGGGATTGTTCAGCTCCCGAGCGAGTTTATGGGCTTCTTCAAGGATTGTGTAGGCGCCTTCCGGAATCGGCCCATCCAGGAGGATGTCGGCTTGCATGCGGCGGCCGTGGATTTGGGCGGCGGCCGGAAAGGGGTTCTTTTCCAGGATGGAATTCAAGTCCCCGTTGGCTTTGCTTGCCTCTGGCAATTCCCGCGCATGGCCCAGGATTTTCTGGACAAGTTGATACATCACGGGTTTGTCGGGGCCCCCCCGCGCGCGCTCGAACAGTAATTTTGCTGCATTGACCGCTCTCTCCGCAAGGTCAGATATGGTGCACTGCAAGATGTCTTCGTGGACTTCGGAGACATCGGACAAGACTTCCCCCGCGTCGGCGGGGACTTCCTCCACCTTGGGGCAGAGTTTACCCTCGTCGTTATGGACTTCTCCCACGTCGGGGCAGACTTCACCCTCGTTGGAGCAGACTTCCTTGGTGTCGACAAGACCTTCCTCCACCCTGGGGCAGATTTCCCCCGTGTCGATAAGGACTTCCCCCGCTTCGGGGCAGGCCTCCCCCGCGTCGGACCAGACTTTCCCCAGGTCGATAAGGACTTCCCTCGCGTTGGAGCAGACTCCCTCCTGATAGATTGCCGGATTCTGTCGCCTCCACCACCACACCTGCATCGCCACCTCTGCGACCTGCAGATACTCTCGTGCGGCACTCTCCCGCGCGCCTGCCTCGTTCAGCTTCTCAGCCCCCCACAGGCCCAGTTGAAGGGCAACCAGAAGGCGCTCCGCTTCGGTATGATTCTTAGGGAAGGGCTGGATGCCTGACTCCTTGCCTCGGGTTCCAAACCAGCTCCAAAGACTATTTTGGGGGTAACTTGGGTTCTCTAACCATGCGGTCAGGTCGCCACCTGCGGGCGGCGGGTTGGGAATCACCAGCTCTTTCTCGTCAGTGTACAGCTTCCTAAGTGAAACCCTCCCCAACATCGCCTCGCCCATATCACACAAATAAGAGCCCAGTGCTGCCGCTGGAAACTCGGGGAACAGGTGAATGTCGAGGGTTTTTTTACGTGCCTTACCCTTTGCCGCCCACACATTCCATTTCTTGGAGTGAATCCGTCGGGCGTGCAGAAAGGCCCGGAGAGCATGGATCGCTTCCGCATAGTAGCGATGGGCATGCAGCAGGTAGCCGTCGGTCAGGTTGTTGGGGTTGCTGTCGCGGGGGGCCTTCCCCAAGCCCTTATAGAAAGCCAGGTCTCCCGCACGATTATATGCCTCCGCTAACAGAAGATTGACGTTGGGATCCTGTCCCGCAACGTGGTCCTTCGTCACGTCTGCCTGCAGCCGTTTCACCTCAGTATCTACCATAAAAATCGATGTATCCACACTACCCATCGATTTTTCAAGCAGCCAGGCGTGTGCAAAAAGTGGCAAGAGGAGGAGGAAGCTGTGGCTCAAAAGCTCTCGACGATCCTTCCTCCATGAATCAAAGATCTGGTTTGCCAACACCCGCGCTTCCCGATATTCCAGCTCTGCCCGCTCCAGGTTGGCTTCTCGTTCATAGCAGAGCCCAGTCAGCATCATCAGGCGCAGCCGACTCAGCCCCCAGGTCACCTGGTTGGCGAGCGGCTCCGGCCGTTTTCCCGCAAAAGTCTGGCCCAACAGGGCGTCGTCTTTCTGGAGGGCGAAGGGAAGAAACTGGCGGTCCAAGAGTGCAATTGCGGTACGATAGTGGGCGCGTGCTTCCTCCAGGTTTCCGTCGTACTCGTGCAGCTCCGCTTGTGCGGCGATCAGATCCACGGTCACCCGGTCGCCCAGCCGCTTCAGGGTGGCCTCCAGGTAGGCATGAAGTTGCCGAGACTCGTCCAACGTGAAGTTGACGGCAGCCATTTCCTGGTCCGATCGTCGCGATAGGTAAGCCAGCTCGGTGGCCATGTCGCTGCGGAAGCGGAAGTCGTAGAGGCCGTTGCGCACCTCCAGCAGGTAGCGCCCGTTCCAGGAGTGGACGAGCTGCTGCAGGGTCTGCCGCAGGTCCGGCGCCCGGTGTACGTCCGCCAGCTCCTCCACCCGCGACAGAGAAGTCCAGGAAAAAGCTCGGCCATGGAAGCGGAGCAGGAAGTCGGAGAGGTGGAAAATGCTGCCAACCAGCTTGTCGTCGGTGGCCTGGCTTGTTGGCTGAAATGAGGCGGCAATATGACGATAGATACTGGCGATAAGCTGGATCCGGTACTGGTCGTCGGGGGAAAGGTGCAGGTTGTGGGCGACTGCCTCCCCCGCGGCCCCTCCCGTGCCCGTGGTGGGGACGGCCAGCGCCTGGACCAGCTCGCCCAGGCGCTTGGCGTTGCCTGCCGAGCGGTAGGTGAGAAAATCGGCGAGGTCGTCGCTGAGTGCGGTGTTTTCTTGACCTTTTCCGGCCACTCCGAGGTCGGGGACCGGGCTTGTGCTCCATTGTTTGTCCCAACAGGCTTTTGGAGCCCGATTCGGGGGCCAGACCTCGTCGTAGTAGGTCGGTGCTTGATCCGCGCCGGTCCGTGGACCTTGAGATCGTTCGTAGCTGGCCTGAAGATAGTGCTTTGCTGCGAGGTTCCACTTCCAATCGTTCTCTTTCCCTTTCTCCATCTCCATGCTGTGGATCAGCGACGGGAGATAGATCTCCAGGTTGAAGATGTTGGTCAGAAGCGGATTGCGGGCGGTGCTGTCGGCCAGCCACTCGTCGCGCAGATCGCGTCCTCCCACAAAAATGAAGCGGGCTGGCGCTGAGGAGAGCAGGTTCTTCATCTCCGCCAAGAGGCGATGGACGGCGGCGGTCCGGGAGCGCACCTCTGCATCGGTGCCGGCGGGTTCTGGAGCGAGGGGGGAGCGCAGCTTGTCCAGCTCATCAAACACAAAAGTCACCTCGGGTGTGGGCAGCAGCAGCCCGGACAGCTCGGTGGCGGGCAGCCGCAGCTCCCGGGTGCGGGTCATCCGTCGAAGTGTCGCCAGCATCGCCTGTTCGACGGCGCGTGGATCCTCGACATCCCGGTCGATGGTGCGCCCGTTGGTGGCTGAGTTTATGCTCAGGTCCATCAACTTTGCGGTCCATCCGGCACTCTTCCGGTCGATCTTGATTTTGCCATCCAGGCTGTCCAGGTGGGCGTCGATGTCTTCTATCACCTGGTGGTAAGGGAGCAGTCCGGTACGCCGCAGCGCCGCCGCGGCCATCCAGCTCAGGATCCCCAACAACAGCAGGTGGTACACACGAAACTCGATACCTCGGTAGTCCGCACGCGGCAGCAGCATGTTGGCGAGGCGGAGATGTGGCTGGTTGGTACTGGTGGCTTCGGAGCAGGTGCGCGGCAGATGCTCCTCAGGATTGGTGGTTGTGCCGCCCAGGCACTGGATGTCCCACTCCCGCCGGGTGGGTTGGGTCAGGTTATAATATAGGAATGCCTGAATGGAGGGGCTCGCGAGCAGGGACTTGGTGTCTTCGTCAATGGCGACCGGTTGGGACTGCTCACCCGCAGCCACGTCGTTGGAGCCGGAGCGCTGGAGGTATTCCGGGCGGAAGAGGCGATCCCCGAACATGGTTCATAGCCCAACAACAACCACCACCTGGGTCAGCCGCAACACATTAGCAAGGGTGCTGGTCCAGGACATAAACTTGAGACGGTACTGCTCTCGCAGCTCCACCAGCATGGCGCGCACGACCCGGCGCAAATCCAGTGCTTCAAAGCCAAGATTCACCCGAACCACCATTACTGGCAACCAAACTCGAAAGAAGGTCCATGGCAGGGTGTAGCGGGCGAGGGTGCGGGCACCTTGCGCCTGTTGTTCCTCCTTTCCGCCACGCTGGGTGAGGGACGCATCTTTGAGCTGCAGCATAAGGTTGTCTGCAACCTGCTCTTTTTCGAGGTGAAAAAAGAACATAAATAGTGCTGAAAAAATCGAAATTATTATGATATCGGCCAATACTGTATTGAAACGGTGCAGAACATGATCATAAATATTTAGATCGAGTGCTGTATGGTCAAGCCAGAAGGGGAGGGCCTCGGCCATCACGACAAAGCCGGGTAGGGCGGCCAGACCCCCTAAGGCAATCATCAGTACTGCGCGGACGAGGAGCGTGATCGCCAATCGGCAGGATTTATGGTGATGAACCCGAAGCTGCCGGAGGAGGTCGCAACCCAGCCAGGTTGGATAGGCCAGAACAGCGGTTAACCCCAAGACGGGTATCAGGGGGAGCACGGGAAATTGAGGATCGTAGAGGTGAACATGGAGTACCCAGGCCAGGATGTCCAGCACTCCCGAGCCCAGGATCTCCAGACCGATCAAGGTCAGGCCGGTCAGGAACACGGCAAAATAGCCTAAAAGTCCCAGCCTCCCGGCCCGCTGCTGCACAAAACGT
>CAITDR010000600.1 GCA_903891165.1 uncultured Pseudomonadota bacterium | reverse complement strand
GGCAGAAGGGGCTGTAGCGCGAGGAGGGGCTACCGGTGGGGGCCTGCGGTGAACATCCCAGAGATTTTGACCGGGAGCCAGTCTGGAGAGGCCGGCGCCAGGTCTGGGATGCCGGGGGACCGTAGGGGGAGCAGACCTCGCCCACCACCAGATCCTGGTGGAGTGTCCCTTCGGGGGCTTCCTCGTTGATTTGCGGATCCTGAGGAGGGCGTCGGCAAGCAGAGGCGACGTTCACGTAGGCAAGGGGCTCTATATCTTTGCCTTCAGGCTGCTCATTGAACCAACCGATAAAACCGGTATTGGCTCCCAGAAGAGGGTCTGCACCCGCATCCCAGACGCCATTACGCGCGTTATCCTGGTACAATAAAAGAATCCCCAACGCACCCTCAACGCCGCCGTAGGCCTCCAGCGGCTGGAGCACGCCAGCGACCGGGGGTAGGTACACATCCAACACAAAACGAGCGGAGAAATGTGTATCGACGGCTACAGATTGTTCCGCACTGATGGAGCCATCCGCCTCACGCCAGAACAGGCCGATGGCAGGTTTGTCCACCTCTATCCCGATGGGCGTGTCGTGAAGCACCTCCCCCACGATGGTGATGATGGGCTCCCCCTGGTAGTCCAGGCCCACCAGACCCTCCCCACAGCCCCCGAGCAGGCTAAAACCAGACAGCGAGATCCAGAGCGACATAGGGAACTACCCGCGGTTGATAGAGAAAGTCAGCCTCACCCCCGGAGCTGTCCAGTGGCAGAAGCGCCGCATCCACACCCCCCTCCAGGCCCAGGGTAAAACGGGGGGCAAAAGCCCAATCGGCGCGGGTGCCCATGCCCAGCCAGCCGATGGGCGCATCGCGGCTGGGAGCCAACCCCAGGGTGGTGAAGGACTGGTGCACCCACGCGCCACCGGCCAGCAGGCCAAAACCAAAGGAAAATGGACCGGTATCCAGCATTTTGAAGGCCCCGACCTCTGCACCCAGGGTGGTGGACACCATGCTGAGCGACACAGTCTCACCCGTGCTACGATCGCCAACGGCACGCAGCAGCAGCGTCAGCGGCGCCGTGTCCAGGCGCAGGCCCAATTGGAGCTGCGGTCCCGCCGGAAGCTGTTCAAAATAGGGACCTTTGACCCCGGCTCCAACGCGGATAGCCAAGGCGGAGGAGCGTCGTCCTCCCCGGCGGGTGGCCTGGCCAAAGGAGACTTCCCGCAGCACCGGCACCCCCACAGAGGCACCGGGCGGAAGGCTGAGGGTGCCTTCGTACAGATGAGTGCTGCTGCGACGGCGCAACAGCTAGTCTCCCGCAGGCAAGGCCAGGTTTCCGCCCGGCGCCACAAAGGCCTCCACCACCAGACGCTGGCCACGCGGCTCAAAGATCAGGTAGTCGCCGCCTTCGGTGAAGGAGAGCAGCCCGCTGGGGCCGGGCTGGTCCAAACGGGTGAGGACCAGGTCGTCGTGGCCACGAAGATCCAGGGAGAAGGGAGAATGTTGCAGCTCGGGTGCGACACTCGTCGTCGCAACCGTCTGGGTATAGGCATACTGATAGGACTCCAGCAGCGTGACCCGACCGTCGGAAGAAGAATCCGCTGCACCTCGAAGACCCGCCAACAGGTGGTGCGTAAAAACCCAGCCCCGAAGCCGATCCGACTCCTGGGCATCCTCACCCACCGCCGCCGAGGTCATGATCGCGAGGCCCTGAGTGGCAGCGGGTGCCGCTGCAATGATCGTGAAGGGCTCTACCGGTCTTGCACCTTTGAAGCGGGTCAATTCCCCCGCCCGACAGGCGTCCACCACCAGCACGCGGGCCTCGGCCGATACCGCCAGCACCCGATCGCGCAGCTCGCTGAGCGGAAGGTGGCTACCCGCCAGGTGAAGGTCAGTTGCATCTGCGTGGCCGCTGTAGTAGACAAAGAGGATCACCTCTTCCCCAGCCGGTTCCCTGGCGACACGCTCGGCGAGGTGGTCCAGGGTGGCGCGAAGACGATTCGCATCCGGTCGGTAGAGGGTCACCACCGCATCCGGTGGTATCTGGCCCAGATCCTGGAAAACCTGCGCAACTCGGCGGGCGTCCTCCTCCGCAAAAGAGAGCAGCGGGTCGGTGGCATCTCCCTGGTTGCTGCCCACCACCAGGGCATAGCGCTGTTCGGCGGCGGCGAGACCCACCAACAGGGAGAAGAGCCCGATCATGGCGGCGTTTTTTTCAGGGGCACATCTATACGGCTGCAGGCCTTGGGCAGGGGGAGGCGGGCAGCGGTGGCCAGGTCGAAGTCCGTGGGACAGAAGACTGCAAAAATCAGCTCCTCTCCCTGGCTTTCATCCAGTTCGATGGCGGCGGAGAGAGCCTGGGGATCGGGAGAGCCGACCACCGGCACAGCCTGCGGATTGTCGCCGGTGGGATAGCAGGAATAGACCGTTCCTGTTGCATCTTTTCCCGCCACCATCAAAAAACCGTCCTGAGCAATGTGCACACGAAAAGCGAGGGGTCCCCCGGGGCGACCAGGGCCCCGGGCAGAAGGCGCTCGCTGACCCCGGTGTGGTCCCGGTAGACTTCCAACTGGAGCCCACTGCCGCCACGTTCTTGGAATTCATCACGAGGAATGCCGATATAGACCAGAAGAACGGCAGCGGCGGCGAGCAGCGGCGCCAGCCAGACCATCGTACGGCTGCGTCCAGCGGACTTCGCGGCCGCGTTCTTGGGCGGGGGAGAGGCGGCCCCAGCGGGTGTGCCCTCTTCCGGCGCTGGCCGGGGAAGCAGTCGTAACGGGGGTTGTGAGGCAGGTACGGGCGCCGGGGTCGATACCGATATGCTTGGTGGTCACTCTAATTTCGACAGGTCCGGCAGAGGCATCGTCGCAGAGCGCAGATATTCCAAACGCTCCTGGCAAGCGACGCAAGCACCCAGGTGTAGCTCCAGGTCACCGCGGGCCTCGCGGGCGAGATCTTCGGCAAGGTAGCGTTCCAGCGTCAGATCGAGGAGGTGGCCATCGCGGGTGAGGAGGCCCATCACTGCCCTTGTACCCGCCCCTGGAGCCTCCCGTCCAGCTCTAAAAGACGGTTGCCCACGGTACGTCGCGAGCAGCCCACCAGCTCGGCGATCTCGGCATGGCTCATTCCGTCCAGATAATAGTAGAGCCCGATCAACGCCAGCTCTTCATCCAGCTCTCGCCACAGCTCACGCAGAAGCACATCCTGCTCCCGGCGCTCCTTCTGCACGGCGCTGCTCCAGCAGGCGGTGCGGTCATGTTCAATGAGCAATTCCTGGCGTCGGCGCTCATCTCTACGGCGGTTTAAGCAATAGCGTGTGGTCAGGGCATAGAGCCACGTTCCTGGAGAACTATCGTCACGAAAGCTGCTCTGTTTGTCGATCACACGCATAAATATCTCCTGCAGCACATCCCTGGCTTCTTCTCCAGTATAGAAGCGGCTGATGCGGCGCAGGACCATGGGTCCAAAACGCTGGTACAGGGCTCCGACATCCAGAGCCCCCCCGGCTGGGGATGTAGGGGGGGATACCAGCTTAGACACGCGGTAGCCGACTTTGGGCAGGAGAATTCACGACCGCAGCCTATCACGGCCTTTCCGGGACGGCCGCCAAACGACCGATGGCAGGATCGGCCAGCGGCTGTTCGGAAAAGGGGCGGCGGTGAATGAGGCTTCATTCAGTGGAGCACGGGGAAGGACCAGCCCTTCAGGGCAGGGCCTGCACATCACTCACGGTGACCCCATAGCTATCCGAGAGCCCCGCATTCGGATCGTTCCGGATTTTCGCGCAGAGCCCGGTGCCGATGGCAAAAAGGTCCCGATGCGGCGCCTGGCGACGGTAGGGGTTGGTGCAAAACATCGCGGAAAGACGTTGATCGCCGCTTTGTACCACCACATCCCAGGAAGAAACACCCGGAGCCAGGACGCCCATGGGGATGTTGGGGAAGCCGACCTCGACGAGAATATCGCGAAAACGTGCGATCAAGCCTGGATCCGTGCGGGCGGTCCATTTTCTGGTGCGTGCTCCCTGCTGCACCGTCAAGGCCAGGCGACCATCCAGAAACATCGTCAGGCTATCCTTGCCGCCCCGGCTATCCGGCGCGTTGGCCTGGCCATACTGGAAGGTGAAGGTGGCTTGGGGGTGGAGGAGGGGGCCGACCGCCAGCGCCTTTTCGATCGCCGTCTTCAGGGCCACCAGCAGGGAGCCCAGCCCGGGATCTTCCAGGCGCGGATCGGGGGGCAGCCACTCCTCCGCCTCCCACAATTTTTTGCGAGCCTCCTCAATTTTTCCCTGAGCGAGGAGTTGGTGGCCCTCCTTCACCCCGCCTTGCACCCGCTCCTGAACCGCATCGGCAATCCTGCTGCAAAGCCAGCGATAAAAATCAGGAAGTACCTTCGAATCGCTGGTCCCCATCTCCAGCTTCCAACACTCCTGGCTGCTCCAGAGAGCTGCCGCCGGGCGCTGCTCCTGGCTGCCGGTGGCCTCGCGGGTCAGGCGCCAGTCATACAGCTCCACAGCAGCTCCGTCATCCGCCCGAAAACGGTAGTTTCCCGAGCTATATTTTGCCTCAGGCTGCCCCGGTGGGCCAAAGAGCAGCCCCAGCAGCGCCGGTTGCAGCTCCACCTGTTCCACCTGCTTCATCCCCATCGGCTGCCAACCGGCTTCGGCCCGCTCAAATTTCATACTTATCCCGGCACATATTTATCCAGATCGGTGATGTTGTCGATGTAGACCGGGCCCACACCGTCCACCACCACCAGCACCGCAAAGCGACCGGGAGGGGTCTGGTTGTGGTCCAGGATGAACTGGCGGAGTTGTGTCTTGCTATTGGTGGCACCCTTGATATCCGGCATCATCACGACGACACGTTGGATCTGCGTCTTCTTACCATCATTCATCGTAACAGTATTCGCATTGGCAGCCGTGAGTTTGAGGTAGTCCCCAATCTCATCCACATCCCGCTTGGTCAGGGCGCCGGAATGGGACTTCATCTCCATCACATAGCCGTTGTGGATTCCATTTCCATCCGGTGTATTCTCTACATACACAAAATCCGGCTTCCGATCCTGACTGAAGTCATGAATACGCTTACCACTGGCGTCGTCTCTGGCGATCTGTTGCTGATACACCACCGCATCCGCATTCTGGACCACAACATCCTTAAACCACCGCTCAAACAGGGCCCCCTTGTCCTCAGAGGACATCCGGGAGCCCAGCTCCACCAGCCGCTTCACACTCTGTTCGATGTCGATGGCGGCCCCCATCCGGATCTGGAGGGCGCTATCGATATCCGCCTTAAACCTATCTTTCAGGCGCCCCCGGATATTGTCCAGAGATACCGTCGTTCCACGGGTGTTCTCCACCATCCGCAGCATCTGGCGCAGGAAGAATACCTCGTTGTACACCCGATTTTCGGCGGGAACACCGTTGATCGTCTCCAGATGGGCCACCGCCTCCCGGTACTTGCCCCAGCTGCCCCACTCCAGCTCCCATATCAGGCGGATCAGCTCCGGCTCAATGGTCCGGTTGCCGATCTTGAGCGGCCCGGGAAGACTCTCCTCGGAGCTGCGAACATGCGCACGCAAGGCGGCGATCTCGTTGTCCTGCAGCGACCGGCTGGCGTTCAGAAGTGCAGTGCGATCAAAGACAATCTTCTCGTCCGTGTCCGCAGACTCCTTCCGGCGGATGGTGGGCGGGGAGCCATCGGTGGAGGGGATGACCTCAAAGTCCTTGATCCGGGCGATGATCGCGGTATTATCGAGTGTGGTCGTCCGAAACTTCAGCAGGTAGGCGCGGACAAAGTCCTGGTGGTCAGCGGGCAGGCCGCGCAGGGCACCCGGACTGCTGCGATCCAGGTAGAGCGCACCTTTTTCGCTGATGCGGTAGCCGTCGTTGAAGGCGATCCGCAGCTGGTCGGCGGTGAGGTTGCTGTCCGGCCGCCGCCGCCGGTACTCCATCGCAAAATGCACCTGCTCGGGTGTCAGACCCAGCAGGTTGTGCGCACCATTACTATCGGGCGCCACTCCACCCGTTTCCCCAATACGAGTGCCCGCCTTGTAGTCGCGGACCAGCAGGTCATCCTGCTTGGCGCGTGTCGGGATGCCGGCCTGGCGGATGTGCTCGGCGAAGTCCAAACCAAGGTGCTGAAGCCTGGCCTGGGCCGCCGCAGAATTGGGGTTGAAGATGATGGCGCCATTGTCGAAGTCGAAGCCGGCGCGGTGGAGCTGGAGCAACTCCGCATCCGAACGGTGTGCATCGACGCCCGCCGTGCGCACTTTGCTGATAAACTGGCTTTCCGTCTGGGTAGCCACGGTAGTACCCGGCCTGGGGAAGACCACCCGACCTTCGGCGTTGAGCACCAGCCCCAAACGGGCATAGGCAAGCAGCTGTTCGGGATGCAGAGTACTGTTGGGGTGAGCCTCCAGATAGTGCGCCACAAAAGAGGCTTCCACCGGAGTAACCCGTCCGAAGTCGCGCGCACCCGCTTGCCGACCCCACCAGGCCTGCGCTGAGGCAAGCTGGGTAGCACTTGCGGCGGGGATCTCCAGGTTCCGCAACGCAAGCTCGGTACGTTCGTCGCGGTTTAGTAAAGGCGGCCTCTTCGGAGGCTGCAAAGCCGGCAAATTGTCCGGCGAAGGTGGCATCGCCGGGGTCTGCGGGAGGCCCCGCGCGGACCGGATTTTCGAGCGGATACGCAGCCATGCGATCGAGAAGGCCGTCCGCAGCATGCGGAAGGGCATGGAGAGGCGCGGAATGGTGCGGTGGCGCAGCGGCACCGGGCGGCCCATCTGCTGGTAGACCCGCTGCATGATGTCGTTGACATGCCGACGTTTGAGTGCGGTATTTGCCGCAGGAACCTGGTTCCCTGCCGCATCGGTAACCCAGAAATTGCCCATCAGGGTGTTGTCGGTGTACACCTCCGGGGCAAACTTGGCGATACGACCGGCCGACAGGTACTCGCGTCCGTTCCAGGCCAGCGGCGTATTGTCGTGGTACTCGTCTTTAAGGCCCATCTGATGCGACAATTCATGCGCGATCACCGTCGGGTGATCGTCCACATGCCACTCCGTCTGGTTGGCACGACCCGACCCCGGATAGAGCACGATGGTATTGTGTGCCTGTGCCGGATCAGACACAAACTCTACATTGACGTGCATCCGCGCTGGCTTCCCATCCGGCGCAACCACCATATGTTTGGGGTTGTTATAGTACTGGTCCATCCCGTGCTGAGCGTTGGCCTTGACCTGTGCCAGCATCGCCGGCGTCACACCGGGCTGGGCATCCATGTGCAGGCGGATGGTGAACTGTGCCACCCCATTGTCCAAGAAGCGCACGTCGAAGCCATAGTTGACCCCATAGCCCCAGGGTTTCTGCTGGTTGTCCACGGCGCGCTGACCGGCCGCAAGGTCCACCACCTGGTCCATGCGCTTGCCGGTAACGGTGACGGCGCTGTTCGCCGCCTGCTCGGCGAGGCGTCGGTAGTGCTCGGCCATCTGCTGGCGCATTTTTTGTTGGGAGCTGTCCTCCGAGATCCCGTGGTTGCGGTCGATGCGCCCCTGGAATTCCAGGCCACCCTGCTCAGCGAGGCGCGCCTCCTCCTGCAGTTGATGCGCCAGACGCGCCATGGACTCGGCGTGCTCCTCGCCCTTGTCCACGCCCGTGCTGCGTTCGATACGCTGCATCAGCTCCGCCGACTGCTGCTCCTGGATGACGCGCTGCTCCGCTTCGTACTGTTGGCGGAGTTGTTTCTGGGCCTCCACATGCTCAGGCTCCCGCTCCACCCCGGTGAGGCGATCCACCCGGCGCTGTACCTCCAGGGGATCCTCGGCGCTCCCCTTGTTGAAGAGGCGGGGGGCCTGGTCCAAATAGTCTGGCCGTGGCGACGCTCCTTCGCGCATGGCACGGAGCTGGGTGGGGCTGAGGCTCTCCACTTCGGCAAGGCGGGCGCGCAGGTTCCCCAGCGCCACCTCCACCTCGGCAAGCTGTTGTGCATGAAGACGCTGTTTTTCCGGCGCGCCAGGGGTCTGACTGCGCAGGTGTTCAATAAGCTGGTGCTGCGCTGCAATCTCCACCTCCAGCTTGGTGTGGTAGAGGGCCACCTGCTGCTCCAGCGGGAGCTGGTGCCAATGCTGAAGTCTTGACTCGTCAAGGGCACCAATACGCTGGATCCAGGCGGGATCCTGGGCCTGGACGATGTGGATGCCCTCCTCCGCCAGCACATGCAGCGGAGCCCCCTGTTTCAGGATCACCTGAGGGTGACCATCCACCAGGATGGTGACCGCGCGCGCACTCAGGCTTCCAGTGGCGGCTTCAAAGGCGCGGGCATCCATCACGTGGATCGGCACCCGCTCTACAAGGTGGCGTGCCGACGCCGGCAAGGCCGAAGCGAGCTGTTCGCGGTGCTCGGGACGTGCGGTGGGCGGGAGACGGTGGTGCTCGATGGCCCGATCCAGCGCCCCCTCAAACTGCCGGACGTTCAGGCCGGGCGTCTCCCGACGGGCCATCGCAAGTAGCTGCGCACGTTCGTGCAGACTGATGGGCTGTCCGCTCTCCAACATCCGTCGTAACAGCGGAATCGCTGCGGTGGGCAAGGCGGTAAGTGGACCCCGCACCGCCGGTGGCAGCTCCGCCAACAACAAATGTCTGCCCTGTCGCGATGCACGGCGTGCTTCATTGCGAGGACCGTGTACCGCAGCAACCGTGCGATCCAGGGCAGCATGGAAGTGGGTGGGGTCCACCTCCACACCCGCATCGCGCACCATC
>CAITDR010000599.1 GCA_903891165.1 uncultured Pseudomonadota bacterium | reverse complement strand
CGGTTCCTGCGGCAGTCGCCCCGGTCGTGGCCGCGCCCGTTGTCGCCGCGCCGGTGGTTGCCGCCCCTGTGGTCAAGGCCCCCGTGGCGGAAGCGCCAAAACCGGCGGTAAAGGCGGGACGGGTCCACAAAGTTGTATCTGGGGATACGTTGGGACGGCTCGCGCTGAAGTACTACGGGGATGCCTCCAAGTGGGAGCGGATCCAGGCCGCCAACCAGGAGGTGTTGAAGAAGGGCATCGCTCTGGATGTGGGGATGAAGCTCCAGATTCCGTAGCTTTTTGGAACCGTGCGTAGTACGGTTCCGATGTTTTGGGAGATTTGGGGGTGGAGCTTTTGCGGCGTGCGACGCTGAGGTAGAATAACGGTCTACCGGTGCATCCATGACCGCTCGCAGCCACCAGCCCCTTCAGGGCCGCCCCACTCCGACCACCGAGCAGACGCCGCAGAGCGGACCCGGTCTTGCTCCTTCTGGGCCTTCCGCCAAGGCTTTGCGGGCGCAGCGCCCAGGCGCGGGCAATTCTGTCGCTGCGGAGATGCTGAAGCAGCAGGGCGGGGGACTGGAAGAGGAAGAAGGCGGAATTACCACGGAGGAGCCCAAGGGTGAAGAGCAGAGTGGTGCTCCCGACGATGGAGGGGGCGGGAGTGCCGGGGGTGGCGGTGCGCCGGGTGGTCCCCCCAGCGACGAGGGGACTCCCGAGGGGGAAGGCCAAGAACAGGAAGCTCAAGGGCAGGAAGGCCCCACCGACGCCGAGCTGGCCGCCGGTGAAAAAAACCAGGAAGGAGGCGACGTAGACGCCCCCACTCCCAAGGTGGACGCTGCGTCGGCGGACGAGACCGAAGCGCAGGGCAAGGAGACGGGAGAGGCCGAGGCGCTGGAGGAAGCCTCGGAAGAAGGTAAGGAAGAGCCAGAAGCAGAAGAGGGCGAGGAGAGCCCGGTGGACGCTGCGGAAGAGGTGGAAGGAGAGGCAGAAGGGGAGGAGGTGGAGGTGGAGCCCGCTCCCGCGAAGACCGCACCTGCCGCAGATACCGTGCCAGACGCCGCCTCTGAGGCAGACTTTACCTCCTCCGGCGTCGCCTTTGCTGTACCCGCCCTTGCGGCCGTGGGCATCGATCCCAAAAAAGCCGATCCGGCTCTGGTCAGTGAAGCGACCAAAATCCTGCAGGACAACAAGTCCCAGGACGACGCGCTCATCAACGCCTTCCTGGGCGCTCGTGCCGCAGAAGTGTCCTCGATCCCGGAGACTTCCGCCTCCCTCACCGAGCGTATCCAGGCCGCTACCGAAGCCGCCGTCGCCCAGGTGCAGGCCGAGGCCGCCGCCCAGCAGGCCGCCGCGAATTCCGCGATTGCAGGCGTTCGTGCACAAATTACGGCAGAAGCCGCTGCTCAGCGGGCCTCCATCCAGTCCGGCTTGGACAGCAGCCTGGCCTCGATCGACAGTGCGACCGAGGGAGGGCGTGCCTCCATTACTGCCAGCCAGCAGGCATTGATCGGGCAGATCGCCACGGCAGAAGCTGCTCAGCGCGCCGTGGTGGACAACCTCTACGCGCAGGCCGACGCCGCCTACCGCGCCGCCGGCACTGAAGTGGGCGCCGAGGCCGCCGCGCAGGGCGAGTCCCGCTACCACGGCTACACCGATGGGGTGCCCAACAAGTCCGACGGCATCATGGACGGGCCGCTCACCTACAACCGGGCGCAGGCCCGGGGCAAGGCCGCGCGGGAAGTGGCTGCCAAATACAAAGAAGGCATCATCGCCGAGGCCAACAAGCAGGCCGACGCCGCCGGTGCCAACAAAGCGCGGGATATGGAAGTGGTGGGCACCACCGCCCAGGCTGCCCGCGATCAGGCCCAGGCCCTCTTTGACGGGTTGATGGCGCAATTGGACGCCTCTGCCGCCTCTTCTCGCGACATGGCCAGCCAGACCGCAGCCGGGCTTCTGGCGGGTGTGGATCAGACCGAACAGGCCGCATTGGCCGGTTTGGAGCAGCACGCCACGGCATTGTCCGCGGGTATCCAGCAGAATGCCGATCAGCGTATCTCCGGTATCCGTGCCACCGGCCAGCAGGCCCTGGCCAGCCTGCAAGAAGGTCTGGCATCGGCAGCCGCCTCGATGTCCGAGGCATTGGCCGCGATGGAAGCCCAGGTTCAGGGCGCCGATGCCCCCGATCCCGAAGCACTCCAGGCGGCGTTGGCCAAAGCCGAAGAAGACTTCTCCGGGCAGCTCCAGGCCCTGCGCGACCAGCTCGATCAGGGGGCCGAGCAGGCCATTGCCGGGCTGGACCAGCAGGCTGCCGAAGCGGCCACTGCACTCCAGCAGCAAGCCGCCGCCGGTATCGGTGCAGCTCAGCAGATGGGCAGCCAGGCCAGCGGGGGCTTCGCTCAGATCGGACAGCAGGCGCAGCAGGGTTTTGCACAGGTTGTACAAGGGCACCAGACCGGCGTCCAGCAGGCCGTTGAGAGTGCCAACACCGGCTTTAGCCAGGTAGAAGCTGGGCTTGCCGATAGCTACACCCAGCTTGGCACCATGCTGCAGCAGGGCGCGGCGCAGAACACCACCGCATTGGCGACGGGGCTGCGCGGTGCGCTGAACGACATGCACGCAAAGATCAGCGAAGAAGCTGAAAAAGCGGCGTCGCAAGTGCAGCCACGGTGGAAGAGTGTGCTGAAGTGGGTGCTGATCATCGCCGTGGTGATCCTGGTGGCGGTGGTGCTCGGCCCGATGGTGATCGGGGCGGTCGCCGGGGTGGCCGGCGCCTTGGGCGCCTCGGCCGCGGCCGCGGGTGTGATTGGTACGGTGGTGGGCGGTGCGATTGTGGGTGCCATCTCAGGTGGCGCAACCACGATTATCACGAATGTCTGCGACGGAAATCCCTGGAACCAGGGATTGGGCAAGGCGATGCTCCTTGGCGCACTTGGGGGCGCCATCGGCGGCGGTGTCGGCTCGCTGGTCTCCAAGATGACCCCGCTGGCCCAGTTTGCGATCCAGGTGGGCACCGATGTGGCCTTCGACACCACCGTGCAGTTGCTTTCGGGCACCTTCACCTGGGAAGGCTTCCTTCAGACGGTGGTTTCTTCTGCCCTCACCAACGGCGCGGGCAACATTCCCGCCATCAAGAACATCCAGACCCGCATCCAGACCGGCACCGCCGCCCGGGTGCAGGGAGCCCTGGGTGGCACGCCTTCGACGGGAGGGGGAGCCGGAGCCGGCACCGGACCTGCAGCGGACGGCGCAGCGCCGAAGATTGATACATCCGGGCCCACGGCTCACCCTGATACATCGGGTCCGACGGCTCACCCTGATACATCGGGTCCGACGGGTCCCAGGACCGATACATCTGGCCCCACTGCCAAGGCTGATACATCCGGTCCGACGGCTCACCCCGATACATCTGGCCCCACCGCCAAGGCTGATACATCTGGCCCCGCAGCCAAGGCCGATACATCCGGTCCGACGGCTCACCCTGATACATCGGGCCCGACGGCCAAGGCTGATACAACCGGCCCCACGGCCAAGGCCGATACATCGGGTCCGACGGCCCACCCTGATACATCCGGTCCCACAGCCAAGCCTGATACATCGGGTCCGACGGCTCACCCTGATACATCCGGTCCCACAGCCAAGCCTGATACATCGGGTCCAACGGCTCACCCTGATACATCTGGCCCTACCGCCAAGACCGAGCCCTCTGGCCCCACGGCCCATCCGGACAGCAACGGACCGGCCCCCAAGACCGACGGCCCGGAAACCAAGGTGGACGGCCCCTCCACCAAGGGCGACGGCCCCGAGGTCAAGCCCGCCCTGGAGCTGACCGAGCCCACCGTGAAGCCCGCCACCGAGACCGCCGCGCCCAAGACCGGGGCGGAGCAGGCCAAGGCCAAAGGCTTCCCCGAAGCACCCGAAGGCTATGTGTGGGTGAAGCGGGAGAGTGGAGAGCCCTACCTGCGGCGGATGCCGGGTCGCACCGACCTGCCGGAATTCCACTTTGATCCCGCAAAGGGCGCCTTTGTGGATGCCAATACCGGCCTGGCGCTCAAGACCCCTGCCGAGGTCGAGGCCATGGCGCGGGTGAAGGCCACCGAAAAGGGGCAGCGGCCCGACCCCAGCAGCTACCTGTCGCGGGAGCACATCGACGCGCACCTGAAGCCTTTTGAGGAAGGTTCGGCGTACCTCACGCCCAAGAAGAACCTCGATCAGTACGGAAGGGATCTGCTGGGTCGCCCGGATGGCGTCTTTGTGATGACCAAAGCGGAAATGGATGCCATGTTGGCCCGGACAGGTGGAGACACCGCGAAGATTGAAACCGAGCTTGGCATCAAGCCTGGAGATTGGCAGGGCAAGAAGCTGGTGCGGATTGACATACGTGATCCGAAGGCGCTGAATCTGCGGATGCCGTCGGGCAACGAGGACGGGGCCAATCCGCTGTGGCTGCCGGGAGGGCGTTTGCCGACGGGTCAGGCCGAGGCGGTGGTGAACCAGATTCCGAAGGGTACGTATACAGAGACGGATGTGGGAGGTGGGCCTTGAAGAAAGTTGTTGCACAGGGAGCGTGGGAGTACACGCTCTTTGATGTGGATGGACGCCTGATATTAGAGGTAGTCTGTGGCACTGTCGCACTGTTCGACATGACCATTGAGCTGAACGCGGAAGAGCGGGCGGCGTGGGAAGCCAACGGAGTTGCCGGAGTATTGCCGTTGGTGGCGAAGGTACGCGACGATCCTGAGCGGTACCGTCCACGGAAGGTGCAGCTGCCCGAATAGAGCCGCTGCCGGGCCAGGGATCTGCATGATGATGTTGATGCTGGCGAATGTGCCCATGCTGAAATACCTATTTGAGGAAACCCGTGAAGAAAGTTCTTGCAGAAGTACCCTGGGAATATGGCCTCTACGACTATGATGGAAAACTGTTCCTGGAGGTAAGCTGCGGAAGTGTGGCCATCTTCGAGGTGGTGATCGAGCTGAATGCTGAGGAGAAAGCGGCCTGGGAGGCCAAAGGTGTCCCTGGCATCATGCCGCTGGTAGAGAAGGTGCGTGGTGCGCCGGATCGCTACACACCACGTAGAACCAAGCTTCCTGACTGAGCGGCCCAATAGACAGCATATAGGGGGGCTTTAATGCCGACGGACATCAACGAGCAGGACGGACCGGACGAGCAGCTCAAAGTGGTCACCGAGGTGGTGGACCGCTTCCTGGCCGCCGCCGAGCAGAAGCAGCCGGGAGTCAGCGGAAAAGCAAGGGACATCCTAAGTCAGCTCCGGGGTGGCCCAGTGACCATGCCCACCGCCGAGCAGGTACAGACCGCTGTGGCCGAGCTGCGCGAGCAGGTGCGGGTCGCGCAGGCGGAGGTACTGGAGGGGCCGGATCCCGTGGCTTCCGGGCTTTCCGCCAGCGGACTCCCGGAGGTGATCGACGAATTTGCGGAGAAGCTGGCCGCCGAGGACGGAGAGGGTCTGGACGCGCTGATTGCCAAGATGGAGCAACGTTTTGAGGGCCTGACCGGTGCCAAGGAGCGCGAGGCGGAGAAGGATGCGGCGCTGACCCGCTCGGTGCAGGATTCGATCGCACGATCGTTGGCGGCGGCGGGGTTTAAGGGCGTTTAGAGGCTCAATCCAACCCCGTCTTCCCTGGCACCCAGTAGGCCTTGATCCGAGGCGCCGGACCGCCCTTTTCGCGGAGCACCTCACGCGCCCGCTGCACCAGGGAGCCACTGCCGGTCAGACCCACCGACACCCCCCCGCGCTCCGCCAAGAGCTCCAAAATTGCCGCCGAGAGGGCTCCCTCCGCCCCCCGACGCACCAAGCGCGGCTGCCCCAGGCCCAACGCCGTTGCTGCCTTCTGCGCCGCCCCCTCCTCCTCCACCTCCAGAAGCGCCGCCACCAAGCCCGGACGATGCCGCGTATAGGCCGCCGCCACCGCAATCGAAGTCTCATCCCCGACCAGAAGCACCGGCCCCGAAGGAATGTTCAGAGAACGCTGCGGCCCCGCAAAGGAAAAACTGTCACCCACCTTCACGTTGGCCACCCAGCCCCCCGCCGGACTACCCGGAGAATGCCGAAAAACCAGGATCTCCGTTTCTCCCTCCGCCGTCCAGCCCACCGGCGTATAGGTCCGAACATCCAGGCTGGGCAGGAGCAACTGGATCTTGTCCCCCGGCTGATAGGCCCCTTCCTTCTTCACATCTGTGGAAAGAACCAGACGGCGATACTGCGCCCCGATGTCTTCCACGGAGCGTACCGTAGCCTTGGCGAGAAAGGACTTGCCGAAGAGGTTGAGAAATTGGCCTTTGAGTGAGGGCATGCTGGAATCCTATAGGAACTGATACATCTGATACATCTGATACATCTGATACATCTGATACATCTGATACATCTGATACTAACCCGATCCGCATCGGTTTTCCGGCTGCATCGTGCATCGGGGTTGTGAAGGCCGGCTGCGTCGGGCGAGCGTTGCTTGCAGCCAAGGCTGCGGTTGTTTTTGGCGGAGTGCCTCCGTGCGGGCGAAGGGAGGGCCGTCAGCCCTCCCTTAGACCCTCCCGATTTAGGGACCTTTCAGGCCCCTAAAAACCCCGACCAGGGAGGGGCTGTGGAACGACGGAACCACGGTGGAGTAGGCGCGAGACGGTGGGGTGGGTCGTTCCAGAGCCCCTGCCCTGGACCCACCCGATTTCAGAGGTATTTGGGTGGGTTGCCAGGTTTATTCCTATGTCCCGTCGTCTCTGGTTTTGTCAGGATTTAGGAAGTCGGAGAGGGAGGGGGAAGGGGCTCGGGCAAAGAATGTTGAGGGCTATGGAAGTGTATGTGCTTCGGACCGGTCGAAGCCCCAACACATCTCCCTACCGCAACAGTTTTAGCGTATGCCCCCCTCCGGGCCTTTCTCCACCCGGAATCAACAAACAACCACTCAGCCGCCGAATCACGACCCAAAACCCAATATCACAGAGGTCTTTCCCTGGTTCCCCTGGGGAGAGTCCAGAGAGGGGCTCTGAAACGACCCACCCCAACACCTCCACTCCCCTCACCGCGGTTCCGTCGTTTCACAGCCACGACTCGGCCCACGG
>CAITDR010000598.1 GCA_903891165.1 uncultured Pseudomonadota bacterium | reverse complement strand
GCCTCGGGGTGGCGGGCTACCACCCCCCGGTGTTCTGGGGCGTGTACATCACCACCTTCGTGTTCTGGATCGGTATCGGCCACGCCGGCACCCTGATCTCCGCGATTCTCTTCCTCACCCGCTCCCGCTGGCGTACCGGTATCTACCGGGCGGCGGAGGCCATGACCATCTTCGCGGTCATGACCGCGGCGCTGTTTCCGGCTATTCACGTCGGGCGCGCTTGGTATGCCTACTGGCTCTTTCCCTATCCCAACCAGCGGCAGCTCTGGCAGAACTTCAAGTCCCCGCTGATGTGGGACGTGTTCGCGGTGTCCACCTACTTCACCGTGTCTACCGTCTTCTTCTTTATCGGGCTGGTGCCGGATATGGCGGCGGTGCGGGACACCACCAAGGGCATCACCCAGAAGATCTATGCGGCGATGTGTCTGGGATGGCGGGGAACCGACAACCAGTGGCGCCACTATATGGCGGCCTACGGCTTCTTTGCCGCGCTGGCCACCCCGCTGGTGTTGTCGGTGCACTCGGTGGTGTCCTGGGACTTCGCGATGGCGGATACTCCCGGTTGGCACTCCACCATCTTCCCGCCCTACTTCGTCGCCGGTGCGATTTTCTCCGGCTGCGCGATGGTTATCACCCTGATGTTGCCGCTCTCCAAGCTGTTCAAGCTGGAAGAGTACATCCACATCTGGCACTTTGAGCACCTCGCCAAGCTCTGTGTCTTCACCGGCGGCATCCTCACCTTTGCCTACGGCACCGAATACTACATCGCTTGGTACTCGGACAATATGTACGAGTGGGGCACCTTCGTAGACCGGGTCACCGGCAACTACTGGTGGGTGTTCTGGATGATGTTTGCATGTAACTGCGTGATTCCGCTCCTCTGGTACTTCAAAAAAGTACGGACCAGCTTCATCGGTCTCTTTCTGGTGAGCATCGTCATCAACATCGGGATGTGGTTCGAGCGCTTCAACATTATCGCCTCCTCGCTCTCGCACTCCTTCGACCCGGCGGCTTGGGTCTACTACATGCCCACCTACATCGAGTGGGGCATTATGATCGGGTCCTTTGCTTGGTTCTTCCTCTGGTTCCTGCTCTTCGTGAAGATCATGCCCTCGGTGGCTATCGCTGAGGTCAAAGAGCAGATTCGTCCCCCCCTGAAGTCCGATGAGGAGGCTGCAGCCAAATGAGCGGCGTCCATGTATCGACGGAGACGGTTGCTACCGTCGCCCCTATCAAGGCGGTCTACAAGCACCTGGACAGTCTTCTTGAAGGCATCGCTGCCTTGAAGAAAGCTGGCTATCGGAAGCCCACCGTACTGACGCCTTTCCCCCGCCATGAGGTGGAGGAAGCGCTGTACGAAGGGGAGCCCAGCCCCATCCGCTGGTTCACGCTGATCGGCGGCATGACCGGGGCTACGCTGGCCTTTTCCCTGGCGTCTTTGACCCACATGAACTGGCCGATGATTCTGCCGGGCGGAAAGCCGGTGGTGTCCATCCCTCCATTTCTGGTCATCTCCTTCGAGGGAACCATCCTCTGGGGCTCGCTCTTCACCTTTGTGGGCATGTTGCTGTTCACGCGGCTTCCTGCAAGGAACCTGCCTAAAGAAGTGGAAGACCCTCGCTTCTCCAGCGACCGTTTCGGAATCATTGTGGAAGGCATTGGCGCTCACGATGAAGAAAAGGTCAAGTCTATTCTACATCACTCCGGCGCTGAAGAAGTGACCGGGGGGAGCAGCGCGGAGGCGCACCATGGCTAAGCCCACACGTCGTTGGTGGCTCCTGGGGGGAATGCTTGTGGCCGGTGCGGCCTGGGCTTTTCCCTGGGACATCGACATGATCGACAGCGTGAACTTCAAGGCCTTCGAGTGGCGGATGGCTCCGGCGAAGGTGGAGGGCACCGTCCAGCGGGCGGGCGCCGCCGTCACCCGACCCGGCAGCAGTGGGGCCTACCAGAACGACTACATCGCTCAGGCGGATCGGATGGCTCCGGAAACGGCGGCCCTTGCCAATCCTTACGCGGGGGATGCACAGGCCATGGCCAAGGGCGAGAAGCTCTTTCAGGTCAGTTGTGCACCTTGCCACGGCATCAACGGTGCTGGCGGGGGGCCGGTCACCCACAACGAGCCCAACGCTGACATCAAGAAGGCGATCCGGCGGTTTGCGATGCCCGCGCCGAACCTCTCGGGAGCGGGCGCGGTCAGCGCCATCCGCTCGGACGGCTACATCTACCTGACCATCCGAAACGGTGGAGCAGGGATGCCGGCCTACGGCGTCTCCCTGACCGATCAGGAGCGCTGGGCTATCGTCTCCTACATTCGGACCTTGGACGGGGCGGCCTACGTTCCCCCCGCGCCGGTTGAGCCTGCCCTTCCGCCTGTGGGGACCCCATGAGCCAGATCGATATTCTCAACGAAACCCGCAGGGTAGTGGGCCCCGGCCCGGACATCCGGGAAGCCGTAGAGGGTTTTCCCACCCGGACGGTCCCGGATGGTGTGCGGGCCTTCGGCTTTGGCGCTCTCGCCATCGGCATCCTGGCACTTCTGGGCGGCTTTGCCACCGATCCCAAGACCACCGCGGGCGCTTTGCTGGCCGCCATCGTGTACTTCATGGGTATCTCCCAGGGGGGCGTGATGTTCGCGGTGATTCAGACGATCACCCTTGGCCGCTGGGGACGTCCGCTGAAGCGGATCAGCGAGAGCTTTGTCGCCTTCCTCCCCATCGTCTATGTGATCTGGGTGATCTTTATGCTCACCGGCGGGCTCCAGATCTACGTCTGGACCCACGAGGAACTCCCCCCCCATAAGAGCATCTACCTCAGCGCGGGCTTCTTCGTTGGACGCCAGGTTGTAGGCATGGGTTTCCTCACCCTGCTCTCCCTGATCTTTGTGCGCAACAGCCTCCGCCCGGACATGGGTGTGGCCGCCGAGATGTTGGGGGCCAGCAAGGCTCCCGCATGGTGGGGCCGGATCACCCTAGGCTGGAAGGGTCGGGATGCAGAGGTGGAAGAGGCCTACCAGAAGAACATCCGGCTGGCGCCGGTGATCGTGGTGGCCTACTTCATCATCTTCAGCATGTTCATGGTGGACGCGGTGATGAGCCTTGCGCCCCACTGGTACGCGAACATGTTCCCCGCCTGGCTGGCAGTCTCTTCGGTGTGGATGACGTTGTCCTGGGTATGTGTGCTCTCGGTCCTGTTCAAGAAGTGGCTTGGCATCGACCACCTTGCCACCAAGAGCAACTACCACGACCTGGGCAAGCTGATGTTCGCCCTCAGCATCTTCTGGACCTACAATCTCTTCGCCCAGATCCTCCCGATTTGGTACGGCAATATGCCCGAAGAGACCGGCTACCTGATGTTGCGGATGTTCGCGACCCCCTGGGCTCCGCTGGCCAAGGTTGTCCTGGCCATGTGCTTCCTCATCCCCTTCACCGTGCTGCTGAGCCGGGGCATCAAAAAGACCCCCTCCTCCCTGGCGGGTGTGGGTGTGGTGATCATCACCGGTGTGGCGCTGGAGCGCTTCCTGCTGGTGATGCCCGAGGTGTGGATGGGCGACACCTTTACCATGCCCTTGGCGCTGTATATCGGCGTATGGCTGGGCTTTGCTGGGGCCTTTGTCCTGGTGGTCGCCAACACCCTGGTGCGGGTGCCTCCGGTCGCGCTGACCGATCCCTTCATGAACCCCAACCCCTTCGATGTGCACCTGCACGTTGATCATGGGCACGGCGATCATGGCGGGAGCCATGACCACGCCCACGGACACTGATGCCACGCGAAGCACTGCTTCAATCTCTGGAACCCCTGCTTCAGATCCTCGGTGACCTGAACGCAGGGGATCCTGCTTTTTCTGCTGAGGTCCTCAACCAGGGTAGCTGGGCGGCGTTGGAGCGTGCCGCGCTGGAGGCCCTGCAAGAAGGATGGTTGGTGACGCGAGAGGCCGGACCGCACGTCCGCTTCGGCCGTTTGGCGAAAGCTGGACCGGAAACCCGCGGATTTTCCATTGACGCGGTGGTGATGGACGGCCCTGCACCGGGTGCCCATACCCATGTGAGCGGCGAGTTCGACTTCTGCCTGCCGCTGGAAGGCAAGCCGCGCTTTGATGGACACGCCGAGCGCTGGGTGGTCTATCCTCCAGGCTCCAGGCACATTCCCACGGTTGCAGGTGGACGTATGTTCATCCTGTACTTTGTGCCCGACGGAGCGTTGCGCTTCGACTGAGCGGCTGTAGTCTGGACTACAGGGTGTGGGGGATTTTCGGCCGGGGGAGGGGAGGTGACTACCCCTTTGCCTCTGGAGATCCCATGTCCACAATTCCCCGTATTGGCGATACCGCGCCCGATTTTACCGCTGTCACCACCCATGGCACGATCAACTTCTCCGAATGGCAGCAGGGCAAGTGGGTGGTCCTCTTTTCCCACCCCGCAGACTTCACGCCCGTGTGCACGACGGAGATCTCCGAGCTGGCCCGCCGCAACGGGGAGTTTGAGGCCCGTGGCGTCAAGCTGATCGGCCTCTCCATCGACTCTATCCACTCGCACCTGGCCTGGATGGAGTCTGTCGAGAAGATCTCTGGGATCACCGTTCCTTTCCCGATGATCGCCGACCTGGACACCAAGGTGGCCCAGGCCTATGGGATGATCCACCCCGGTGCCTCCTCCACCGTCACCGTGCGCGCCGTGTTTGTCATCGACCCCAACCGCGTGGTGCGTGCGCTGATCTATTACCCGCTAACCAACGGGCGGAATATCGAGGAAATCATTCGCTTGGTAGACAGTCTTCAGGCGTCAAGCGCTCATGGCATCGCGACGCCCGCCAACTGGCGTCCCGGCGACCGGGTGATCGTGCCGGCCACCACCACCATGGAAGCCCGCAAGGCACGCCTGGCCGACGGCAGCGTGGAGAATGTCGCCCCCTACCTGGCCTACAAGCAGCTTTGAGCAGCAAGCGCGGCTCCCGGCGGTTTTCCGGGCTACCCTCGGGGCGGCTTCCGGGTTAGCCGCCGCAGCAAAGCGAGCCGCGCCGATGATCCAGTCGATCGACAGCCTGCCGGAGCTCTTCCGGGCCGCCTTGGTGGCCGCGTCCACCTCCTCCACCCTGGAGGAGGTCCAACGCGAGTTTCTTGGCAAAAAAAGTGTTTTGAAGCAGGCTTTCCAGGGACTTCGTGCCCTTTCCCCCGATGACCGGGCGGCGATGGCTCGTCGTCTGAACGAGCTGCAGCAGGATTTTGAGCGCCAGCTCGCCGATCGCCGGAAGCAGCTTGAAGAGGCCGAGCTGACGCAACGTCTACGCGCCGAGTGGCAGGACCTCACCATGCCCGGCACCGCTTCGGGTCGCGGTGCACTTCATCCGGTGACCCAGGTAGAGCGTCGCTGTTTGGAGGTGCTGCGTCGTCTGGGTTTTGTATTGGAGGAGGGGCCAGAGGTGGAGTCCGAAGACTTCAACTTTGACTATCTGAATATACCGAAGCACCACCCTGCGCGCGAGATGCAGGACACCTTTTATGTGACGGGAGGGTTGCTCTTGCGTTCGCATACCACTTCCGTGCAGGCGCGTGTGCTGAAAGAGGGGAGAAATCCGCCGATCAAGGTTGCTTCTGCCGGGCGTGTATACCGGAACGAGGCGACGGATGCCACCCACCTGCCCATGTTCCACCAGCTGGAGGGTTTTTGGTTGGAGGAGGGTCTGTCCTTTGCGCACCTGAAAGGGATCCTGGACTTTGTGGCCCGCGAGATCTACGGCCAGGACTCGGTATTCCGCATCAAACCCAAGTTCTACCCCTATACCGAGCCGTCGATTGGTATGGATATCCGCTGCACCTCCTGTGGAGGTGTGGGCTGCGCCGCCTGCCACGGGGCTGGCTGGGTCACCATCATCGGTGCGGGCATGATCCATCGGAACGTATTGACACAATTCGGCTACGATCCTGACAAAGTCAGCGGTCTGGCCTTTGGGTGGGGCACCACCCGGATGGCTTCGCAATGGACCGGCGTTAAAAAAGTGAAGAGCCTCTACCAGCAGGATCTCCGCCTGCTCCGCGGCATTCATCGGAGGAACCCATGAAAATCTCCCTGGACATCCTCCGCAGCTACCATGCGGGTCTTCCTGCCGAGCCCACCGCCGCGCGGCACCTGCTCGACGACCTGGGCATCGAGGTCAAGCGCGCCGAAGGCGACCATCTGACGCTGGAGCTTCTGGCAAATCGTGGCGATCACCGCTGCTATCTCGGCCTGGCCCGTGAAGTGGCCGGTCGCCTCGGGGGGGCGGTGGACCAGCCGCCTAGCGCCCCGCTGGTCAGCCCGGAAGAGCTGGCCAACCAGACCCGCACCGCCGTGGATGTCCAGCTTCTCACGCCCGCCTGTCTGGTCTATGTCGCGGTGCCCCTGGAGATCCGCAGCCTGAACGGCGCCCTGAATCCCGACGCGGTTGCACTGCTTCAGGCCTCGGGCTTACGCTCGGTTGATCCTGTAGTAGATGCTACAAATATTGCCAATTTTGAGCTGGGCCAGCCCACCCATGCCTTCGACGCCGACAAGGTGGTGGGCGGCATCGTGGTGCGCCTGTCGCGACCGGGTGAGCGTGCTTGGCCGCTCTTTCAGGCCGAAGATCGCGAGCTTCCCGAGGGTGTGCTGGTCATCACCGACGAGGTGAAGGTGCTGGCCATCGCCGGGGTCATCGGCTGTGAAGAGGCGAAGGTCACCGCCGACACCCGCCGGGTGATCCTGGAGTCGGCCTGCTTTGATCCGGTGTTGGTCCATAAAGCCAGTCGTAAGCTGGGGATCCACACCGATGCTGCCGCACGTTTTGAGCGGGGAGCCGATCCCGGCATGGCCGAGGTGGGCGCGGGGCGGGTGCTCTGGCTCCTGGAGGAGGCGGGTCTGGCCCGTCGGAGTGCACCGGCCACGGTGGTCTGGAATTGGGACGATGCTCCGGTCATGATTCCTCTGGAGCGCCGCCGTCTGGAGGCCTGGTATGGTCGGGCTTTTGCACTGCCCGAGCTGCTGCAGAGCCTGGGGGGGCTGGGCTTTGGGGTGATGGGGGAGGGGGAGATTCTTGAAGTCACCATCCCGACCTGGCGTCGTTGGGACGTTCGTACGCCGGAAGACTTGTACGAGGAAGTTGGTCGGGCAACCGGCTATAATTCTCTGCCTGCTGCCCTGCCGCCGGTGGGGCTGGGCGCGATCCTGACCCCGCGGGAGCGCCTGCGGGAGCGTCTCGAAGCCGTGCTGTTGGGGCATGGCTTCTATGAGGTGATCACGGACGGCTTCTATGGGCGGGATGATCGGGAAAAGCTGGGCATCGACGGAGCACATCCGCTCTGGGCCCATGTGGAGATGCTCAATTCCCTTGACAAGGGCTTTTCGCTCCTGAAGAACAGCGGGCTGGTGCAGGCGCTCTCCGGGCTGGCCGAAAACCAGAGCCTGGGCGTGGAGCAGGCGCGGGTCTTCGAGTTTACCCGCTGCTTTCACCCGGACAGCCAGGCTGCCAACGGCTACTGCCGGGAGCGGGAGATCCTGTGGCTGCTGCTTTCTGGACCGGAGCGGGATCCCGACTGGGCACATCGTCCCGGATCTGCAGATTTCTGGCTCTGCAAGGGGATTCTGGAAGAGTTGGCACTGGAGGCGGGATTGTCCTTGGGCTTGGTGCCGCAGGGCCAGCAGGCCCTCTCCTCCTCCCTCCACCCCCACCGCCAGGCAACCATCGTAGTAGATGGCCGGGAAGTTGGGATTCTGGGCGAGGTTCACCCTCGACTCGTCAAGAACTGGGAGCTGCGTCGCCACCGACCCTTGTACCTGGAGCTGGATCTGGCGGCCCTCGGCAAGGCTCCGGAGCTGCCGGTCGCTTTCCCGCCACTGCGGCCCTACAGTCAGCGGAACCTCGCCTTTACCTTACCTTTGGGCGTAGAAGCAGCCACCGTGCAGGCGGCTCTGCGCCACGATGCCCCCACTAGCCTGGAGCAGGTGGCGGTGGTGGACATCTACCTGCACGAGATCGAGGGCGCTCCCGTGCGAACTCTGACCTTCGAGCTGGGCTATCGTAACGACGAAGCGACGCTTGGTACCGACGAGATCAACCAGCTGACCGCCGCACGGATCGCCGCGGTGGAGGGCCAGCTGGGCGGCCAGGGTGTGCGACTCCGCGCTTAGATCCCGTTGAACCAGAGGGAGGCGTTGGGGAAAGCGGCGATACAGCTGCGCCGCTCCACCCAGACCAGCCAGTCGCGGTCACCGGTCACCAGGCGCGCCACTGCCAGCTCTCCGGCGGGGGCTTGGCTCAGGGCGTGCAACACCGCCGCCACGGCCAAGCCGTGCCCCACGTCGCCGGTGGCCAGAAACCGGGCGCGGTGGCCCTTCCAGAGGGCCTTTTGGGCCTCCCGATCTTCAACCAGCAGCACCTTCGCCACCGTGGCGCCGGCCAGCATGGGCAGCTGCTGCAGGAGCAATGCGGCAACCCAGTCGCTATCTCCCTGGTTGGTCGCAGGAATTCTAATGGTGGCGGGTTTGGGCGCAGGGCGCGGTGTGGCCTCAACGGGTGGAGGGACCGCTGCCGGTGGCTCGGGTTCGGGATGACGGGCCAGTTCATCCAGCACTTCTGAGGCGGATTTTTTGCGGACCGGTGGTGGCGCCGCCGAAAGACGAGAGCCTTCGGCCACCCCGTCCGCTGCCGGTCTGGTCCGGCCGGGCGGTGGCGCGGTGGCCAGTCTACCGATGGTGGGCCGGCTTTCAGCGGCCATCGGCGTCGGGTTGCGGGGAGCTTCGGGAGCAGGGCTGCGGGGCGCCTTTCCACGCGCTGCGGCAGCCTTTGCCAGCATCTTTGCCAGATCCTTGGGATCCACCGAAGATGCCTTGGGTGCATCGGGCTCGGGTACCAAGGTGGGGGAAGGCTCGGCGGTGGGTGGCCCGTCATCCCGCGGTGGGTTGATCTCCGGATCGACCGGTGGCAATACCGCTCTTGGAAGCTCTTCGGAAGGGATATCCGGCAGAAGTTCATCACTGGGTGCTGAGGCCAGCGACGGCGGGGGCATCACCAAGGAAGGGGGCCCCTTGGGTCGCGGACCATCCAGATCGGTAGGATCCATGGGGGGAATCGGCCGAGGATCTCCGGTTGGACTGTCCAACGCCGGGAGCGGCCGCCGCCGTTGAGCGGTGGGAGGATCAAAAAGGCGTGACAATGGATCGAAACCCTTCTTCTGGCCAGGCATGGGCTAATGATTTACCTAGATCG
>CAITDR010000597.1 GCA_903891165.1 uncultured Pseudomonadota bacterium | reverse complement strand
GGTAAGATCCGCCAGCGCGGGACGCAGATCTTCCGCAAACAGGGCCAGTAATTCGGACCAGGCGGAAAGAGAAGGCGGGATCACAGGCGCTCCCGGCAGAGGGGAAGAGCGGCGCCGAGCGGGACGATCCCGTGAAGAGGAGACACAAGAAATGGGCCGCCCCCTTCTATTTTGTTCCCCAGTACCGCCTGCTGGACCAGACTCGGATGTACACCCGGGTCGTAGAGAGTGGGCAGGAGCAGCGCCGGCGCCGCCTCCTCCGCGCCAAACCACTCCGCCCCTTCCACCCAGGGCAGCTCCGCCCCGACCAGAGCCATCCAGTCTGTGCCCGCCACCCCGCGCCAACGCTCCAGCCTTGGCTCTTCCAAAATGCGCAGGCGCAGCCAACTTCTGGCCGATCCTACCACCAGCATGGCCAGCACCGGGCGCGGCTCGGCCCGCTCCCGCCAGGGCAGCTTCACGGCGCCTGCACCCTCTCGCGGAGCTTCTGCCACTTTTCCGCCAGGGCGGCGGGTTGTTTTGCGGGACTGAAGCCCGCATCCACTTCGCGCAGCCATGCCTCCACCTGCAATTTCCAAGCCGGGGCGGCTGAAGAATCTGCAAGGAGCAGCTCGGCCGCAGCCACCAGGTGATCGGCGCGGGCGGCCGGTCCGGCACTGGCCTCCAGGGCGGCCACCTTCAGGCTCTGGTTGCGGCTATTTTGGAGGGCGGGCCCCAACAATTCACGGGCCGCAGCCTGCATTTCAGCCGTGGGCACCGCAAAAATCACCGGCCAGAGGTCCCTTCCGTCGGCCACTGTGCGCCCATCCAACAGCGCTGCGGCCGCAACAAGGCGTTGGCTGCGCACCATCCGCCGATCCGAGAGGGGGATGGCGGCAGAACGTAGCCTGCGATACATTTCCGATAAAAGCGGGCGAGCGGCGACCAGATCTACGGTGGGCAGCAGTGCGGAGAGCCGGCCCACGGCCTCGATGCCCCCGACCTCTGCGGCGAGCGGGCTGCCCCCGAGCTGCCAGCCCTGCTGCAGCAGGCTCTCCAGCATGGTATCCGGCGTAGACTGTACAAAAGCACGGAGGAGGAAGCGATCGGCAAAGGCGGCCAGGGCAGGATCTTCAGGTAGGGCGTTGCTCGCACCTACGCAGATGCGCAGCGGACAATTCAGGATCGTGCTCCCCTTGCGGAAGCGACGTTCGTTCAGGATTCCCAAGAGTGTATTGAGGATCGCGGTGGATCCCAGAAAAACCTCGTCCAAAAAGGCTACTTCGGCCTCCGGCAGCATGCCAGTGGTCTCCACCTCCACCACCCCTTCCCGCAGCCGCCGCAGGTCCACCGGCCCGAAGATTTCCGAAGG
The DNA here is from genome assembly GCA_903891165.1 of uncultured Pseudomonadota bacterium. GTDB lineage: Bacteria > Myxococcota_A > UBA796 > UBA796 > SXON01 > CAITDR01. Next base: position 2,608 of record CAITDR010000597.1, on the reverse strand, counting down.
CTCGGTAAAGCGCCCCAGGAGATATTCAAAAAGACGGCCACCCAAGACGGTTGTTGCCCGACGCACCGCCTCGCTTTTCGCGGTTCCGGGCGGCCCCACCACCAACAGGTGCTCTCCCGCCACCGCACCCAGGACCACCAGCTCCACCAGGCTCTCGCGGTCTACAAGACCACGGGAGGCCTCTGCTATTCCCCTGCGGAGCAGATCCGCAGCGGCGACGTGGCTCATAGGCGTCCGCCCAGACCCAACAGGAAGGTGGCGGCGGGATCGTCGGGCATCCCTTCCAGGTAGGCATCCACCCGCACCGCAAGATCGGCGTCATTCCTTGCTGCTGCGGCGATCAGGGCTTCAAAGGAGTCGCGATGCATCAGCATTGCTTCGGCCTGCGGATGGGCTGAGTACAGGTGATACACGGGGGTACGCCCCTGCCGACCCTTGAGGGAAATCATGCCAACATGCCGGATGTAGCGGCGTTCCTGCTCCGACAACCGTCGGATCGCCGCATCGGTTGCCAGCACCGAGCAGCCGAAGGTACGGGTCAGGCGCTCCACACGGGCCGCCACATTCACGGTATCGGAGATAGCGGTCAGCTCCAGGCGGGAGGCGTGGCCCAGCGCACCGAGTACCACCGGACCGTTGTGCATGCCAATTCCCAGCCGGAGCGGCTCCTTTCCTGTGCTGATGCGTCGTGCATTCAGCTCGTCCAGCGCGGTGTGTACGGCCACCACAGCCGCCGCCGGCTCGGACTCGGCGGGGAACAGGGCCATAAAACCGTCCCCCAGGTACTTGTCGATCACACCGCCATGGCTCTCCACCGCCGGGGTCAGGGCGTCCAGCGTGGCTTCAAGCAGGTCAAAAGCTGCTTCGGGCGACATCTTTTCGACGGTGGTGGTGAAGCCGTGGAGATCCGCGAACATCACCGCCAGCTCCAGCGACACGTGGTCACCCCGCTGGAGACCGCGCACGTCGGAGACCCCGAGCAATTTCACCAGGGTGGAGGGCACAAAACGCTCTACCGCCCGCAGCAGACCTTCGCGCTCCTGCAGGAGGCTGTCGTTCTGGAAGATCGAGGATGCGTTGCGACAGAACAGCTCGATGGCATGTTCGCCCCATACGGAAATATCCGCCGCACAATCCAACATCAGCGCGATTCTTGGCTCACTCTGAAAGACAAAGCACGAAAAAGCCCCCTGCCGGGAAAGCCGGCCAGATTCTACCGCATTTCGGAAGGTGGAGAGCTGGCCACCCTGGAGCATGTCACCCACCTCGCGCCCCACCCACTCGCGCCAGGGGCCGGTCGCGGCGAGCAGGCGGAAGCTGGAGGGATGTTCGATGTTGCCCTGGAGGAAAGCAAGTGCAGTGGCCGGAGAAGGGAGGAGGTTCGCCAGCTGTCCCAGGATGGCGTCGATCAGGTCGCGGCTGCCATCGGGGCGAAAAAGCGATTCTGTAGCCTCGATTACACGCAGAAGATCCCGGCGTTGGCGCTCGATCACCAGGAGATCGCGGTAGGAGCGCAGCTGGCCGGTGACCAGGGTGCGCATCCGGTGTGCTGTCAGCTCGGTCTTGGGCCAGTAGTCGTTGATATCATAGGCGCGAAGGACCTCTTCCTCGGGAGCGACGCCCGGCTGGCCGGTGCGCAGCACCACCCGCGAGCAGGCGCAGGCGGGCAGGTTTCGGAGGAAGCGGGCCAGCTCCAGACCGGCTTCGGGGCGCTCCATCACCACGTCCAGGATGGCCAGGCCGAACGACAGGCCCCGCTGCACCGCTGCACGCGCTTCCGCACTCGAAGTTGCCGCGACGATCTCGATGGGAGTACCATCCACTTTCAGGTCTGCCAACGCCATCCGGGTGACGGCGATCACTTCGGGATCATCGTCCACCACGAGGATGCGGAAAGGCTCGCGAGGCGATATATTTTCGCCAGCTTCTTCCTCTTCTTCCAGGAGGAGCGGGCTGTCTTCGTCAGCGAACAGGGGAGCGTCGAGATCCAGCTCCTCGGACTTGGTGCGACTCATTCCGACGACTCCCGGTGACTGGGAAGCTGGTGGGGGAAGAACAGGCGGAAGCAGGTTCCCTGTCCGGGAGCGCTGTCCACCTCCACCTCACCTCCCAGTGCTTCTACGACAATGTTGTACACGATATGAAGGCCCAGGCCACTTCCGCCACGCCCCATACGGGTGGTGAAAAAGGGCTCAAAGGCACGGCGACGGACCTCGTCGGTCATTCCCCAGCCATTGTCCTCCACCACCAGCCACATGCCTTTGGGCGCATTGCGGGACTGGATGGTGATGGTGGGATCGGGGTGATCCTCCAGACCGTGGGTGATCGAATTGCTGATCAGGTTGGTCAGCACCTGGACGATTTGTCCAGGCCGGGTGTGAATCTGTACGATATCTCCGCCGATTTCTACACGCACTTTGGCCTGCTTGATCAGCGGTCGAAGGCTGTCCACCACATGGTGCAGGTAGGCAGGGAACTCCACGAGACGTACTGCTTCGGAAGCCTGGTCTACCGCCACTTTTTTGAAGGAGGTCACCAGCGAGGCCGCACGGCGCCCGTTTTCCACCGCGAGGCGTGTGGCGTCGGTGAGCGCATCCAGATGCTCGAT
>CAITDR010000596.1 GCA_903891165.1 uncultured Pseudomonadota bacterium | reverse complement strand
CCCGCAGATCTCCACGGTCTACCTGTATTCCGACCTCGCCTCACTCCAGGGAACCGTCGCCACGTCGGTAGCCACCGAGCGCTACACCAGCACCACCGGCAACCTCTTTGGCTGGGCCCTGGAAAACGCCGATATGGACGGGGATGGTAGCCCCGAGCTGCTGATTGGCGAGCCCAATACCAGCTACAACTCTTCTGGTGCGCCCGGCTACGCCTGGATCTTCACCGACGTGGGCAGCGGCGCCAGCCAGACCCCTGCCGACGCCCTCTTCTCCTTCCGCACCACCACCAGCTATGACAACCTGGGCTTCGACATCCTGGTCCGGGATCTGGACAACAACGGGAGCTTGGAGGTAGCGATCGCCGCGCCCGGGGACGATGGGAGCGGGTACTACAGCGGGTGGCTGTGGATTCCGTCGTTGTGAGCCTTGGCCCGCTGGCGCCGTCCCGAGGGCGCCTGCGGCGCTCGGGCCGCACGCGCCTTGCATGGTATGGCCGATCCTCTGCCTGATTCCTCCACTTCTCCTGAATGAATGTTCATTCAGTGGGCATTCGGCGGCTGCGGGAAGGCACGGTTCGCTTCTCCCCCTTGCCTTTCCCCCGCCCGTGTGAAAACTCCCAGTCGGAGGCGGAATGAGCAAGGAACTGGCCGGAAAAATTGCCCTTGTGACCGGTGGGAACTCGGGAATCGGCCTGGAGACGGCGCGGGGGCTGGCCGCTAGGGGCGCAAAGGTCACCATCGCCGCGCGTGATCGGGCAAAGGGTCAGGTAGCGGTAGAGGACGTGCAGAAAAGCACGGGAAATGCGGATGTAGAGCTCCTGGTCCTGGATCTTGCCGATCTGGCATCCGTACGCTCGGCCGCCGCTACTTTCCGGGCCAGTCATGCGCAGCTCCACATTCTTGTGAACAACGCGGGGCTGGTACTCTCCGAAAAACGGCTGACCAAAGATGTCTTTGAGGCTACTTTTGGCACCAACCACCTCGGCCATTTTCTGTTCACCTATGAGCTGTTGAGCCTCTTGAAGGCCAGCGCCCCGGCGCGGATTGTGAACCTCTCTTCCGATGCCCATCGCCAGAGCAAGGGCCTGGATTTCGCCGACCTGATGCGGGAACGGAAGGCCTATTCCACCATTGAAGCCTATGCGGATTCAAAGCTCGCGAATGTTTTGTTCACTTTAGAGCTTTCGCGGCGTTTGGAAGGCAGCGGCGTCACGGCCTATGCCGTTCATCCCGGGGTGGTGGCCACCGGCTTTGCCCGCGATGGCGACACCGCTGGCTGGATGGAGTGGCTTATCCGCCTTGGATCTCCCTTCCTGCTCACTCCTGCCAAAGGTGCGCTCACGTCTCTGTACTGTGCCACCGCGCCGGAGCTGGCCACGGTCAGCGGTCGCTACTACGCAAAGTCGCGGGAGAAAGAGCCAACGAAATATGGGAAGGATGCCGCTGCCGCACAAAAATTGTGGGAAGTCAGCGAGAAGCTTGTGGGCATCGCTGCATAAGCAGCTTTTCCTCTCCCTCCGGGCAGGTTAAACGCCGCCCGTGTATACCGACGCCGTCGAAGTATGGGGCCAGCCGGAAGTTGGTGGCCTTCTTTTTACCTGCGAACATGCCTCCAACCGGGTGCCCGCACCCTGGCGCCCGCGTCCCGCAGATCGCCGCCTTCTTCGCGATCATTGGGGCTATGACATCGGTGCGCGGATGGTCACCCGGCGTCTGGCGCACCATGCCCATACGGCGGCCGTCCTTGCCCGTTTTTCCAGGTTACTCCTGGATCCCAACCGTGATCCGGCCGATACCACGCTGATCCTTCGGTCCTGTGGCGACGAAGGGGAACCCTCCTTCAACCGCTCTCCCGACTATCAGGCTCGGATCCGCCGCTTTCACGAGCCTTTTCACCATGCGGTCGATGCTGTGGTGCGTATGGGGCGGCCCCGTCTGCTGCTCTCCATCCACTCCTTTACGCCGGTGTGGCGGGGAGTACCGCGCAAGGTGGAGGCGGGCGTGCTCTTTGACAGCTACGATGATCTGGGGCATCGCTGGGTGGAAGCCCTGCGATCCGAGGGCTTTTCTGCGGAGGCCAACCAGCCCTATTCCGGCAAAGAAGGCTTGATCTACTCTGCGAATCGGCATGGCACCGTCCATAGGTTGCCCTACCTGGAGCTGGAGCTACGCCAGGATCTGATCCGATCGGATCGTCAGGCCCAACAGGTAGCCCGTCGGGTCTGGTCTTCCATTTGTAAGGCCGGAATCTAGGGAATCAACACCAGCCCTACCGTCAGTGCCGAGCCCACTGCCCAGATCCACAGGTCACCGGGCACCACAAATGTAAAGCCCATCAGCGCCACGCCGATAACCATTTTCGGGATGCTGTTTCGGGAACGGCCAATCTTCCAGCCAAGCAGGCCCACCGCCGAAAAGACGATCCCGCCGAACAGAGCAGAAAAGGACATGTCCATGCTCAGAAGCTAAGGCGGCCGCGGGTCGTCGTCCTGTCTTCCTACAGCTTTTGACGGATGGCCGCACCGCCCGCTGCGGCATAGTCCTCGCCCATGCTCCTGCACTTCGATCTCGGCGGCGACATCAGCGTGGACGGCCACGGCGACGTGAATATTTCTCTGGCGCAGGGGCCCTGGTCCGTCGCCTTGCAGACCGACACGGTGGATCTGCGCTGGGCGCCGACCCAGCCGCGGGGACGGGCATGGGTGGGTCTACGTTTTGCCAGCTTTGCCGCCCAGATGGTCATCTCTCCCTGGAGTGAGGGGGCGCCGAATCCGGCGGCGGCGCTGAATGGCATGTATGCGGGCTTGGACGCCGGAAAAATATGGTATTTTTCGCAAGGCACCTATGGTGGGTTGACGTTCACCGGGCGCTGGTATCGATTTTCTGGGCGGGAGAATACCGAGATCGCGGTGCCCGAAGCCCGCTGGGTGCTGACGCCGTTGGCGGTCCTGGGCTGGTGGTCGCCGGAAGCGGAGCTGCGCCTATCATTGGGAGCGGATTTTGAGGCGCGCGGGGTGGCGCCGCAGCTTTCCTTCTATGGGAAATGGGCACCTTCGGGGCGGATCATGCCGGAGTTGGCTGTACAGGCTCAGGTGGCCGAAGGTCAGGACTGGCTTACGACGCCCCGCATTGGCGGTCTGAACCCCTATGTGGTGCCCTTGGCCGGGGCCGCCTGGGCCGAGTTCCGGGCGGAGGACTATGCTTCTCTTTGCTTTGGACCCGTACTTTCCCTGGGGGGCGAGCACTGGTCCTTCCGTACGGGGCCACTCGGGGATCTGGTCTGGTGGCAGGGGGAGCAGGTGCAGGGCGTGGGAGAGCTGCCAGGCGAGCGGGTGGAGCTGGGCCTGGGTTGGAAAAACCGCTTTGCCTACCGGCGCTTTTTCTCGGAGCTGGATGGCGGCTATGCGCCGACGGTGGAGCGCCAGGATGGCGTGGCCTGGAGTCTTTGGGCGCGCGTAGGGGTTGATTGGGAGTCCAAGAAGAAAGCCAAGAAAAAATGAATGGTCCTTCAGTGGGCGCCATTCACTCGGCTTGGAAGCCTTCGCAGCTCAGCACCAACCGTGCGGAGGCGGCACCGTTTGCCGTCCAGCAGCTGCTGCGCTGGTCTTGGGCGTTGCAGATGCAGAGCTGGTCGCCCTCCCGGATGGAATAGGAGAGGTTGTCCTTGGGATAGTACCAGGTATAGGTGCCGGTGCCTCGCGCTGTGCCCTTAAAGAGGCGCACCCCCGCCTTGCAGGTGATCTGGCCGGTCACCGCGGTGACACGCCGGTTTCCGGGGCCGACGGGCGGAACCAACATCGCTGCCCGCCGCTCTGCTTCCTCTTGAGCGGCCTTTCGAGCCGCCTGCTCCCGGGCGACCTCATCGAGATGTACTTGGTAGAAGGCCCGATCTTCCTCCGACAACCAGGAAATGCTGCTGCCCTCAGGGATGGGTACCCCGCCGGACCATGTGAAGTGATCCTCCGGCACCGGTAGCGTGGTGGTGGCCCGCAGGCAGCTCTGGATCAGCAGCAGTCGCTGCACGTCGTCGTGAAGGGTAGAACGTATGATGTAGCAGGTGGCGCCGATCTGGCTGGGATCCACCTGCTTTTGGAGGGAGAGGAGTAGACCCAGGCTCTCCGGATTCAGCTCGGCGCCCACTGCCAGCCAGGCCACCTCCAGGGCCTCCCGGCCTGAGCCGGTTTGTGCCAGGATTTGGGCCGCTTTGGACAGCAGAGAAACGCGGTGGGTGGGGGAGTTTTTTGCAGCTTTTTCCAGTGCTTTCAGGCAGGGCTTGACGTCGCGTCCGGGGGAGAGTTTTTCGCCGGCCTCCAGGGCGGCCAACAGTGCATCCCCCCAGGCCAGGAGTGCCGCCGGCTGGTCCGGGCTCGCCTTTGCCTCCTCCCGACGTTCGTGGAGGAGAGTGGAGGCTTCTTGGCCGGATGTTGTCGGTACGGACGTTGAACCTGCAACGGCGCCTTCCAAAAGCAGGATCAACAAAAGCATCGGAGGCCTCTTGCGCAATTTGTAGCACAAAGGGGCCGTCGGAGCAGGTAGGCAGAGACGTGGTGGGCTAAAAGGAGAGGATGTTGCTGCTGCTGCTCTGCTGCTCGCTCTCGGAGCCTGAGACCCCCCGGTGGATGAGGGGAAGCCCGGATCCCCAGGAACCACTCCTGGATCCCGCCGCACCGCCGCCGGGCTCCCTGCTCTGGTGTGGGGCGCTGGGGGGCCGGCCGGGCTGGGTCTGGTTCGCCTTTGACGACCGCCGCTGCGAGGGCCGCTCGGTGTCCACCCTGGAGCAGCTGGACGATGCCCCCGCGGGCATCGGCTGTGGACTGCGTTGGAAAGGGACAAAGGAGGAGGGCTTTGCGGGGGCCGGCGCCAAGCTGCAGGGGATGAAGTTGCGCGATGACCAACAGCTACGCTTGGCGATGCGTGGGGACGGGCGGCGCTACCGAATGAGCCTTCCGATGCGCGGCCAGCTGGGACCTTCTGAGGACGACCCTGAATCCTGTACTTCCAAACGACATGATTTCTATGGCAAAGAGCTGCACTGCGGAGATGGATCGAGCGCGTGGATCGAGGTGGTGGTGCCTCTGAAGGGGCTGGCGCAGGAGGGCTGGGGAGAGCCGTGGAGCTGGAAGGCCGCCGACGTGCTCCAGCTCCAGGTGCAGGCCGTGGAAAAAGGGGCCTTTCAGTGCGATTTTCGGCTGGTAGCAGTAGAAGATGGATAAGGATGTACCGGTAGCCGGGCCAAGCTGCAAATCCGGCGCTATACTTTAAGGGCCTGCTGTCGCGGGCATGGGTGGCTATGCTCTCGCTCTCGCTCCTCCTCGCCTGTCCTGACTACGGCCTCGGCACCAACACCAAGAACCCGGGTGCCGATTCTCTTGACGATCCAAGAGATGATACTGCGGTTGGAACGCTGCCTTTTCCTTGTGAGGAAGAGGGAACCATCGTCCTGGAGTGGCCCGTGGATGAAAACTGCACCATCGGAATCCAGAGCGGCAGCCTGGACACAGTGGTGGAGTGGACCATCTCCCAATTTGAAGACTATCCAGAGACCAGCCAGGTGCTCAGCGCCCCGATGGTCGGGAACATGACCGACGACGACGGGGATGGGGTCTGGGGTTCGGCCGGAGATATCCCGGACATCGTGATGGTGGGCGATGATGGGCAGCCCCCGATCAACCACGGCGGCATCCACATCATCTCGGGCGATGGCGTGCAGGATCTGCCAGCCATTTATGATGCAACCTACAAAGACTATCAGGTCTATCCCTATCGTTATGCCACCGTCGCCCTGGGAGACATCGACAACGACGGCGTACCCGAGATCGTCGCCCTGGTGGAGGTGGTGGCTGGGGCCCCTCCGGATGACACCGGGGGTGGGGGTTCAGATTCTGATCCACCCCTTCCGGACGACTCGGGTGGCACATCCACCGACGACTCTGGCTATGTAGAGGTGGAGGTCAGTCGTCCCTATGTGGCTTCGGACGAGCCGCCCTGCAGGCTTGCTGTGTTCAACGTGGATGGTACAGTCAAGTGGGTCGCAGAGGATGCGGCGCTTTATTGTGCGGGGCATGTGCCCGCCATCGCCGATCTGGAGGGAGATGGTCCGGTAGAGGTGGTGCTGGGGCCGATAATTTTTGAGGGAGCTACCGGCGCCCTCCGTGCCTGGGGCACCGAAGGGGAGGGGCGCTACGCCGCCTATTCCGAGGTGGGCTTCATCTCCGTGCCGGTCGATCTGGATGACGATGAGCTCCAGGAGATTGTAACCGGCAATACTATCTATGACTACATGGGGCAGGTGCGCTGCCAGGTGCAGGGTGCTCAGGACGGCTTTACCGCGGTGGCGGATTTTGATGGCAACGACGAGGGGGACGTGGTCTCCGTTGGCAACGGCGTGATGACGGTCTTTGATAAAGACTGTAAGGTGTGGGCATCCTGGGATCTGGAGGGTATTGGCAACGGCGGACCACCCACCATCGCCGATTTTGACGCCGACTTTGTGCCGGAAATTGGGGTGGCTACCGACACTGCCTATGCGGTCTATGAATACGACGGTACCCTCAAGTGGAGCCAGCCGGTGCTGGATGCCTCCTCCCACACCACCGGCTCTTCCGTGTTTGACTTCGATGGCGACGGTCAGGCCGAGGTCGTGTACGGCGACGAGACGACGCTGTGGATTTTTGATGGGGCCACCGGAGCGGTGCGACTGGCCGACAGCAGCCACAGCTCGCGGACGCTGCACGAGTACCCCACCATTGCCGACGTGGATGGCGACGGGATGGCGGAGATTGTGGTGCCTCAAGGTGGAGGACACCACGATAGCAAGTTTACGGGCCTCTATGTATTGGGCTCGGCCAACGACGACTGGCAGTATGCCCGGCCGGTGTGGAACCAGCACGCCTACTCCATCACAAACATCAACGACGATCTGAGTGTCCCCTCTCCACCTGCCGATAATTGGCCCGATCACAACAACTTCCGTTCGGGGGACATCAACCCCGTCTCCGGCGGCTCCACCCCCGACGTGATCCCCTCTGCGGTGTCCTGCGACGAGTCCTGCAAGGACGGGATGATCGGGCTGATGGTTCGTCTGGGCAACGGGGGCACCGTCGATATGCGGGATAGTATCCCCATCTCGGTCTATTCGGAGATCAATGGGCAGCAGTATCTGCTTGCGACGTTGCGCACCCTGCGGTCCGTGCCTCCGGGGCGCTCCTCTGAAGCCGTCGGCTTTACCTTAAATCCGCTCGATGTCCCGGATGGCGTTCTGGTGATCCAGGCCGACGACAACGGCAGCGGCGGAGAGCTGAACGAGTGCCACGAAGACAATAATGTCTTACGGTTGGATGGCATCAAATGTGAGTGAGCGGTTCCTGCCGCGTGTGGCCGGGCAGGTCCGGCAAACTGCTCAGGCCCGGCGATCCAGGACGGTGCCCAACAAGGCGTCGGTGGTGCGGATGACGGCAGCGTTGGCCTCATAGGCGCGAAGGGCACTGATCATCGTCACTGCTTCCGTTTCCAGGTCCACATTGGACAATTCCTGGAGGAGCCCCTGCGCATCTACGCTGGAGGGGCCGGCACTCGGATCGCGTGAAAAGGCGCCGCGAACGCCACTCTGCTCCTGTGCCACGCCCGTCAGAATTCCGGCTTTGTAGCCGGGCGTGAGGACATTGGCGGTGTTGCTGGCGACCACGGTCAGGCGGTCGGACTGGAATTGCAGGCCGGATGCGGCGATGGAGGCGGCGGAGAGCATGGGGGGAGTATAGCGGGGTTTTGAGGAAGGGGCATGGGGGGGATTTTGCGTTTGTGGGAAGTGGAGGTTATTTGAGGGCTTGTCTGAGAGGCCGTGATGGCGCAGCAGTCTAAAAGCTCAGAGAACCCGCCTTCCTCCCCCAGGAAGCTGAGCGCCATCTCCATCACCGGCTTCAAGTCCCTCCGCGACCGCAGCACCCTCCGCATGGCTCCCCTCACGCTCCTATCTGGGGCAAACAGCGCCGGGAAATCCAGTATCATGCAGGCATTGCTGTTGATCAAGCAGACGCAGGAAGCCACCCATGATCCCGGCGGGTTGCTGTTGGATGGGCCTTGTGTACATGCGAAGAGCGCTGAGGCGTTGTTGTGGAACGGGGGAGACAAGAAGAAGAAGGCGGAGATCTGGTCTATTGAACTGGACTATGGGCCAGATCGGGTGGTCCAGGTGGACTATCAGCGCCAGCCGACCGGGGGCTTTGTCCCCTTACGGACGCGAGAGCGCACGGAGAGAGGGGAGCTGGTTCTGGAAGATGGCCTCTATCCTGCTGAAGTCTGGAGGCGGGATCAGCCGAAACATGAGTTTTGGGTCGAACTCTTAGTTCCGGGGAAAGACGTGGTTGTCGCTCGTTCCAGGGCCAGCCATCGCCTTGTTTTCCCCTCCAGTTTCGGCGAAATCGCCCCAGATCGGATCTTCCCCGACGATCTGGGCAGCGACATCATCCACCTCCCTGGCCTGCGCGGCAACCCGGAGCGGGCCTACCTGAAAAGCCGCTCTACGGCTCCTTTTCCCGGCACCTTCCAGAATTATGCCGCCAGCGTATTGTTGGGCTGGCAGGAACAGAAAGACCCACGTGCCGCCGAGGTGGCCGACCACCTGGTCCGCCTGGGGCTCACCTGGAAGGTGGAAGCCCGTCGGGTATCGCAGAGTGATACCGAGGTGGAGCTGCGGGTGGGTCGCCTCCCCAAAGCCCAGAAAGGAGGCGCCAAAGATCTGGTCAACATCGCCGATGTGGGCTTCGGTGTCAGCCAGGTCTTGCCGGTGGTGGTGGGGCTGCCTGCGCCACGGATTGGTACGGTGTTGTACAGCAACAGCTTCGGTGAGTTTGAAACGCGATTGCTGCTGGTCCAGCATCTGAAGGACGAGGCGCTTGCCCGTCGTGGTGCCGGCGGCGGTGATGGCGATAAGTTCGCGGTGATTCGCACCCCCGATGGCGATGCGCTGGTGTGGGCGTCGGCGTGGGATTCCGCCGTGGACGCCGCCGACTTTCTCGATCTCATGGGCGATGCGTCGCGCCGTCGCTACGAGATGGCGCGGGTGGATTTCCCGGCGGGTGCCACGCGGCGGCGGTACGATGTGCCGGCAAAGGGCGCGCGCGCCGCACGCACGGTAACGCTTTCCCTGGAACAGGTCAGCGGACAACCCGTAGTGGTGTACATGGATACTCCGGCACGGCTCAGCGCCACGCTCATCAACGTGGCCGGCATCACCGTTACCCGCTAACGCGATGGCGACGGTACCAGACGCGGTGCCGGGGGCGTCAACAGCGGCTGCGTCAACAGCGGCTGCGCCGGCCGCGGTTGGGCCGGCGGCGTTGCAGATCACCCCCGACGACGAGGTGAAGCGCGTTCGGCTGGTGCAGATGAAGCGCGTGGCCACGCTGATGCTGGTTGGGGTGGCCGTGCTCTTCGTGGTGACGCGATTCCTCGAGTCGAGGTATCCGTGGTTGGGCTTTGTGCGGGCGTTCGCGGAAGCCGCCATGGTGGGCGGCATCGCCGATTGGTTTGCCGTGACGGCGTTGTTCCGTCATCCGATGGGCATCCCGATTCCGCATACCGCCATTGTGCCGTCGCGGAAGGATCGCATTGGTACGGCGCTTGGGAATTTTGTGCAGCGCAATTTTCTCACCCGCGAGGTGGTGAGTGGAAAAATTGCCGCGATGCAACTTGGCAACCGCGCGGCGCAGTGGCTGTCGCGCCCCGAGAACAGTCGTCGGTTGGCGCGACATGCTGCACACGGGCTGTCAGGGGCGGTGGGCGTCCTGCGTGATGACGATGTGCAGGCGCTGGTCGATCGCGGTATCGTGTCTCGGTTGCGGCGCATGCAGGCGGCCCCGCTTATGGCACGGCTGTTCGAACTACTCACCGCTGGCGGACGTCATCAGGCGTTGCTCGATGACGCGCTGCGACTTGCTGCCAAGTTCTTGTATGAGAACGAGGCGATGATCCGCGAGCGGGTCAAGGCGGAGAGTCCGTGGTGGGTCCCCGGGGCGGTGGATAGTCGCGTCGGCGACAAAATTGTCAGCGGCGTGGAGAAAACGCTGGTGGCTGTGGCCGCTGATCCTGATCATCCGCTGCGTCAACGGTACGATGAGGCGGTGGATCGGTTTGTGCTGTCGTTACGCGAAAATCCCGAAACGATTGCGCGATTTGAGCAGATCAAACTCGATGTGCTGGCCCACCCGGGTGTTGCTGAGTTTTCGCGCGAGGTGTGGGGCGATGTGAAGGGGCGTATTGCCAGCTACGCCGAACAGGTGGCCGACGACGCGGAGCAGGCGCCGGATCAACTGGAGCAATGGCTGGCGGGGCTTGGGCACACCGTGCTGCAGGACCCGGTGCTGTCGGCCAAGGTGAATGGATGGATTGTGGAGATGGTGGCGTATGCCGTGGATCAGGCGCGCGAGGAGGTGGCAACGCTGATCTCCACCACGGTGGCGGCGTG
>CAITDR010000595.1 GCA_903891165.1 uncultured Pseudomonadota bacterium | reverse complement strand
GATGCGATGCAGGAGGATGTCCGTGCCGAGGGTCTGACCGCCCACCCGCTCCACAGCCTGCGCCTTCCCACCCCTGACCGGACGGCGCTGATCCAGGCTTGGAAGGCCGAAGGTTTTGTGAGGGAGGGGGAGCAGATGTCCCGGCGTCCCAAGGGGCGGGGTCTCCTGGGAGGGCTGGCTTCCGTGCTTTCTACGCCGGAGATTCGTCGGATTCCTCCGCAGGCGGAGCTGGAGCCACTGCTGAAGCTCTGCAGGGAGATCCTGGCCACCCTGACTGACTGGCCCCAGCCCCGCTATCGCCGCCTGCGCGCCCTACGGATTTTCGGAGATGGGAGTCAGAAAATCGGCTCCGCTCGCCAGAATGTTTCGGGTGTCCCGAAAAACAGCTCCATGGAGGCCAGCTCTGAAAATCCCGGCCCCGCTCTTACCGAAGCTCCGGCGGCGCCTCCCTTTCGTCGGGAGCGGGAACCGGACTGGCTGGAAGACTTCGGCGGGAAAGGTCCCCCCCGCCGCACCCCCCTGCGTGCGCCGGAACGGCGGCCGGAATACAAGACAGAACCATCCCCGTCCCCCGGGCGTCCCGCCTGGATGGACGATTTTGAGTGAGGTAGCAATGTCCCACGAACATGAACGCCCCGTAGAGCCCTTCTCCGACCTCCATGTAGAAGAAGGCCACGTTCGCGCCACTCTTCTGCACGATCCCACCGTGGAAGGCCTGGATATGGCCCTCTACATGGACGGCTCCGGCTCGATGATGGATGAATACCACAACACAGAAGTCAGCCAGGGCGGCGGATTTTTGTGGAGTCTCTTCGGGATCGGCGAGCCTCCAGTGAAGGAGACCCTCCCCAACGAGGTGGAGCCCCAGGCACGCTGGATCCTCGAATACCTGGCCACCAAAGACCAGGATGGACAGCTCCGGGTGGCCTACTGGGCCTGCGGCGAAAACGGCCACGATGTGGAGGTCATTGGCGAGCTGAAGGGCGCTGACGTCAAGAACTACAAATTCCCCGGTCCGCGCGCCTTTGGTCGCTCCACGGTTCTGGAGCCGGCACTGTTGGATTGGCTTAAGTATTTCCGCGACCGGGTGAAGGCGGGTGCTCGCCAGGGTTGTGCGGTGATCATCACCGACGGCCAGATCCACGATGCGGCAGCGGTGAAGAAGTTATCGGCGAAGGTGGCCAAGGAAGTGGCTGCGGGTACGCTGCCGCGGGTGAACTTTATCCTGGTGGGCGTCGGCAACCAGGTGGACGAGGAGCAGCTGGAGGACATCTGCCACGAGGAATACCCCGGTGTGGGTCACCTCTGGTGCCACCGTGTGGCCGAGGAGATCAAGCAGGTGGCCGAGCTGGTGGCAGTGTTGGTGGACGAGACCATGACCGTGGCTGGCGGCGGAACGATCTACGACGACAAGGGCCGGATCCTGAAAGCCTACGAAGGGCGCCTTCCTGCGGTCTTGGAGTTTGAAGTTCCTGAAGGCTGTGAGTCCTTCACCCTGGAAGTGGGCGGAAAACGCTACACCCAGCCCCTTCCCGAGGACGAAGATCACCACGACGAGGATGAGGAAGAGGAGGACCACCACTGATGGGCCACGAGGAGATCCGCCGTCCTTTTTCGGATGTTCATCGTAAGGGCGATGAAGTGGTTGCGACGCTCCTGCATGATCCCAATGTGGAAGGCCTGGATGTGGCCCTCTATATGGACGGATCTGCCTCGATGGAGCCCGAATATGGCCCGCGTGGGGTGCTGGCGAAGTTAGGGGGCGTGCGCAACAACGTCGAACCGCAGATGCGCTGGATGCTGGAATACCTGGCCACCAAAGACCGAAATGGGGTGCTGCGTGTGGCCTATTGGGCCACGGGCGACGGCACCCAGCTGGAGCTGGTGGGGGATCTCTCTGGCCCCCAGGCCAAAGAGTTCAAGTTTCCCGGCCCGAAATTCTACGGGAAGGGGACGGTGATGTTGCCGGTACTGCGCGACTTCATCGCCTACATGAAGGAGGTGCAGACCAAGGGGGCACGCCAGGGACTGGCGGTGATCATCACCGACTCGCAGCTCTATGATGCGGAGGATGTGAAGGCATACTCCAGGAAGGTGGCGGAAGAAGTGGTGGCGGGTCGCCTGCCACCGATGAATTTTGTGCTGGTGGGGGTCGGGGCCAAGGTGGACGAGGAGCAGATGGAAGAGATCTGCCACGAGGAGTACCCCGGCCTCGGGCACCTCTGGTGCCACCGGGTGGCCGACCGGATGGAGGAGATGGCCGATCTGGTCGCCGTCCTGGTGGACGAGACCATGACGGTGGCCGATCACGGTGTGGTCTACGACGACCAGGGAAATGTGCTTCGTCGCTATGAAGGCCGACTTCCAGCGGTGTTGCGCTTTACGGTTCCGGAGAGCTGCCGCGCCTTCACCCTGGAGGTGGGTGGCCAGCGCTACGAGCAGCCCATCCCCGAGGAAGAGCACCACGAAGAAGAGGAGGAAGAAGCACCGGCTCCGGCCGCTGCCTCTCCCTGGCAGCCGCGCCGCCACCGTGGCCACGGGCACTAGGCGCCGCGTCCCACACCCATCGGGAGTGTAATGAGTACGGAAGAGAAAAAAGGACCCAATCCCCCTCCACGCCGCCCGGCGGATATCACCCTGGTGGGGGTGGCCCTGCTCGACCCACGCACCGGCCTTCCGGTGGAGGATCCCGAGGATCTCGAGCAGCCCCTCAAGGGGCGTGTATCGCCAAACCTGGCGATGCAGCCTGGTTTCAGCATTCTGGGTGCGGCGCATAGCCATGGTCCTGGCTGTGCTCACGACCACGATCACTCCGATGTATCATCGCAACACATCGAAAAAACCGATGTATCGGATCCGTCGCTGCGCGATACCCTTCGGCCGGACGGCAGTCCCGTTCGGCACCCGGCGCATGACCACAGCGGTCACGATCATGCCGGTCACGATCACGGTAAACATAGCCACCCCAGCCACGAAAGCCGCACTCACATCCATGCGGATCACGCCCATGCGGACCATGGGCATGGTGGCCACTCCCACGCTGCCCATGATCATGCTGCCCATGATCACGCCGCCCATGACCACTCAGGGCACTCCCATGGTGCCCACACGCATGCCCACGCCGCCCCCAAAGAGCGGCCGGAAACGCGGAAAGATGCGGAGACCGGGGGGCCCGCCGTCCAGGTGGATCTGGAATTCTGGCTGCCGGCGGAGACCGACGAGGCGGGACGCTTCGCCGAGCTGGAGCGTATGGCACGAAGGCGGCCGGGAATCCTGGATCTCCATATCCGCCGCGATGGCGGTTTCCCGCAGATCTGTGCCCACTTCGACAGCCAACTGCTGACTGCTGACGAGGCCCTAAAGGAAGTACGCCTCCAGGCTGGAAAAGCGGCAAAACGTTTCCTACACCGGGTTTGGATGGTCCGCGATATGGACAGCCCGGATTGTGCCTCGGTGATTGAGCATGTCCTGCGCCG
>CAITDR010000594.1 GCA_903891165.1 uncultured Pseudomonadota bacterium | reverse complement strand
CTGGGGGGGGTGGGGCTGGTGGGGGCGATGTATTGGGGCATCTATCTGCGCCCACCGCAGAAGCCGGTGGGATAAAAGCAGCGGATGCTGCTCCTTCTGCTTGCCTGCAACGAAGCCCCCGTCGTCACCTTCCTGAGCCCGGATGCGGACAGCGAATTTCTGGTGGGCGCCAAGGTCAACCTGGAAATTTCTGTTGTGGATGACCAGAAGGCGGGTGCTCTGCGGGTGGACTTCAGCTCTGGGGGCAAGGATCTGGACGGCAGCCTGGAGCCCTCTTCCTCGGGTTTTTTGTTTCGGAGTACCCTGAACCTGCCCGCGGGAGAGGTGGAAATCACCGCCACGGCCACCGACAGCAGCGGCGCTTCCGGCTCTGCCATTCTACCGCTTTTTCTCTCTGCAAACCACGATCCCAGCGCCGAGATCCTTGCGCCCACAGAGGGCAGCACCCTGTATGTAGGCGTGACGACGCCGGTACAGGCCATGGTCAGCGACGAGGACGAGACCGATCTCAGTGTGCTGGCGCTGTCCTGGACCGGCCTCCCCGCCGACGCCCCCCTCCTGCCCGCCACAGATGGTAGTATAGACTACAATTGGCGGCCGGAGCAGGCCGGACCCGGCGCCATCTCGCTGACGGTAGAGGACCCTGCGGGTGGCTATGTGGTGCGGCGGGTGGACTTCACCGTCGTCAATGCCGATCTGGACGGCGACGGTTTTGCCGATCAGGCAGTAGGCGGAGACGACTGCAACGACAACGATGCGGACGTCCACCCTGGAGCGGAAGAGCATTGCGACGGTATCGACGAGGACTGTGACCAGGCCCTTGACAACAACCCCGTGGATGGGACCCTGTGGTACCCCGACAACGACCTGGATGGCTATGGTGGTGCTGGCGGTGCCCCGGCATGTAGCCCGCCCGCCGGGCAGGTGGACAGCGGCGGAGACTGCGACGACGGCGACGCCCTGGTGAACCCCTCCGCCAGCGAGCGCTGCAATGCGGTGGACGATAACTGTGATGGAACCATCCCTTCCAATGAGCTGACCGACGCGGATGTGGACGGGAGCATCGCCTGTGCGGACTGCAACGATCGCTCCGCCAGCATCTACCCGGGCGCACAGGAAGTCTGCGACGCCGCCAACATCGACGAAGACTGCGACGGGCAGAGTGACGATGGTGACGCATCGGTGGCCAGCAGCGGCTACAGCACCTGGTACCGCGACGCCGACGGGGATGGCTACGGTGTCTCCTTTCCAACCACAAGCTCTTGCGATGTTCCCGTCGGCTATGCACAGCTCTATGGTGACTGTGATGATGTGGCGGCCGTGGTCTATCCGGGCGCTCCGGAAGTCTGCGAGGATGGCTACGACAACGACTGCAGCGGTGCCGACCCGCGCTGTCGCCCGGTCGGGAGTGATAGCCTCGGTGATGCGGACGGAAGCTACAGCGGCGTCGCCAGCAACGATTTTGCCGGAAGTGCGGTGGGGGGGGCCGACGTGGACGGCGACGGGCAGGTGGAGCTTGTGGTTGGAGCCTGGGGAGTGAACAGTGGCGCGGGGGCCATCTATGTGCTGAGCGGGGCCTCCGGCAGCCGGTCCCTGAGCAGCGGAAGTGCCTGGACGGGGGTCAGCGCCTCGGACGGGGCGGGCTACGCTCTTGCAGGGGTAGGCGACACCGATGGGGATGGAAGCCAAGAAATCCTGGTGGGCGCCTATGGGGTGGACAGTGGAGGAAGCAGCGCCGGGGCGGCCTACCTGCTGTCCAGCGGCAGCGGCTCGCTTGCTGGGGCGGAGGCGGTGATCGTGGGAGAGGTGGCAGGAGACCGAGCAGGGATTTATGTGGGAGGAGGGGGAGATGTGGATGGCGACGGCCAGGCGGACCTGCTCATCGGCGCTTCCAACGAAGACGCGGGAGCGACGGATGCGGGTGCGGTCTATCTGCTCCAAGGCCCAGTTTCTGGGAATGTAGACCTGAGCAGTGCGGACGCAAAGTTGAAGGGGGTAGACAGCTACGGCTACGCGGCGGCGGTGGCCGACGCTGGGGACCACAACGGGGACGGGCTGGATGACATTCTCGTGGGGGCCTGGCAGGCGGGAAGCAGTGCAGAGGGCGAGGTTTATCTGGTAGCAGGTCCAGTTTCGGGAAATGTCTCCCTCTCCACTGCCGACGCCACGCTGAGGGGTACGAGCGCTGACGACTACGCTGGGCAGGCGCTTTGTGGGGCTGGGGACGTGGACAACGATGGCTACGACGACATTCTTGTGGGTGCCTACCAGAACGACGATGCGGCCAGCACAGCGGGGGCGGCCTATCTGCTCTATGGACCGGTGCAGAGCGGCGCCCTTTCTGCGGCGGACGCCAAAATCCAGGGTGCCGACGCCGATGATCGGCTGGGCTATGCGGTTTCTGCCAGCGACATCGACGGGGATGGGGCCAGTGATCTGGTGATCGGGGTGTATTACGACGAGCCGCTGGGCACCGGTGCCGGTGCGACGGTGCTCTTTTATGGGCCGGTTTCGGGGACGCAGAGTGCTTCGGGTGCGGATGCGACATGGACGGGGGAGACGGCCAGGGACAATGCGGGGAAAGCGGTGTATGCGCGGGATCTGGATGCGGATGGTTTTGGGGATATTGTGGTGGGGGCCCCGGCCTGGTCGGGAACCGGCGGGGCCTATCTGATCTGGGGGGGAGGGGGGTGATACATCTTGGTTATTTTGGTAGTAATGGGGGTTTAGTGATACATGATGAGGTGTATCGACTTTGGGTGGGCGTGGATTTGGATGTGGGCCGTCGGCTTCGTGTGGGCGTTGCTTGCAGCCAAGGCTGCGGTTATTTTGGGCGGAGTACCTCCGTGCGGGCCAAGGGAGGGCCTTCTGCCATCCCTTAGACCCACCCGATTTAGGGACCTTCCAGGCCCCTAAAAACCCCGGCCAGCCCTCCGTGGGCCGGGTCGTGGCTGTGAAACGACGGAACCGCGGTGGTGGTTATGGAAGTGTTGGGGTGGGTCGTTTCAGAGCCCCTCCCTGGACCCACCTGGTCGGAGGGGAGGAAAGGCAAAACGCGGAAAGGCGAGAGGTTGCGTGCTTTTCCGCCATCCACTGTTAGGGGGCCGGATCGATCTTAAACACGCGACCTATGACCCGCTGCGGGCTCTTTCTGACCGGTATGGGCTGCACCTTAAGTCGTTGAGAGGCTTCGCTTGTCCGGCAGCAGCGTGATACATGGGTTACGCTTGAGTTGATACATTCGAAATAGGTGCGTATCGTCCATGTTTCACTGATACATACCCAAATGTATCACCCCACCCGCCGCCCTCAAAAATCAATGTCATCAAAATTCGCCGCCTGGTGGATTTCCTCCTGGGAAAGCCCACTCTTGGCTTCGATCTTGATGGAGCGCTCCTTGCCTAACTTGTCGTCCATGGCACGGACATGCACGATGCCGTCGGTGTCGATCTCAAAAGTGATACGTACCCGCACCTGGCCGCGGGGCATCAGGGGGATGTCGTCTAACACAAACTCGCCCAGGAGTTCGTTGTCGGCGGCCATGCGGCTCTCCCCCTGATACACGGCAACGCGCACCTCGGCTTGCTGATCCCAGGCGGTCGAAAAAACCTTGGTTGCTTCGGTGGGAATTGCGGTGTTGCGCGGGATCAACACCTCGCAGAAGCCACCCACGGTGCGCACCGAGAGGGACTGCGGCGTCACATCCAACAACACAGAGGAGGGTCCATCATCCAGGCGGGTCAGGTTGTTCGCCTGGATTGCCGCACCGATAGCTACAACTTCGTCGGGATTGATGGATACGTTGGGCGCCTTCCCGAAGTGCAGCTCCACCGCCTCCCGGATCATCGGGTAGCGGGTCATACCGCCGACCAGCAGCACATGGTCCACGGTACGCGCGGTCATCCCCGCGTTTTTCAGGGCTTCGTCGCAGACTTCGAGTGTGCGCTGCACCAGTGGCATCACCCAGGAGGCATAGAGGGAGCGGTTTACGCGCGTCCGAAACTCCCACTCCTTTCCATCGGCATTCCGATGCAGCGAGGGCACATGCACATCCACCTCTACCGAGGAAGAAAGTGCCACCTTCGCACGCTCCGCCGCATCGCGCAGCTTCATCCGCACACTCCGACTATCCTCCAGCACCAGCCCCGTCTGTTTTTGGAACAGGGTCAGAAAATGATCGGCGGCGGCGTAGTCGAAGTCATCCCCCCCTAAAAAAGTGTCCCCGGCCGTGGAGACCACCTCAAAAAAGTCGTCGTCGATCTTCAGAATGGATACGTCAAAGGTACCACCGCCCAGATCATATACTGCGATATGTTGGCGCTTTCCTTGCTTAAAGCCATAGGCTAACGCGGCCGCGGTGGGCTCGTTCAGGATGCGAAGTGCGGTCAGTCCGGCGATGGTGGCGGCGTCCCGGGTGGCCTGCCGTTGGGCGTCGTTGAAGTAGGCGGGCACGGTGATCACCGCTTGGTCCACCACTTCTCCGCTTGCATCCTCGGCAATTTTCTTCATGTGGCGCAGTACATGCGCCGAGATCTCGGGCGGGCTGTACACACGCCCCTGCACACGCACGCGGACATCGCCATTCTCTCCCTCGGTAATTCCGAAGGCACTCTGCGATTTCACCCGCGCCACTTCGGCCGAGCCGGAGCGTCTACCGATCAGCCGCTTCACCGACACCACAGTGTTTTCCGGTGCATAGAGCAGCTGCTTCTTGGCTTTATGGCCGACGACCACCGTCTTTCCATAGCCGAAGGCCACCACCGAGGGCTGGGTGCGGCGCCCTTCCGGGTCCGCAAAGACCTCCACCTCCCCGTTTCGCACCATCGCAACACAGGAATTGGAAGTACCCAGATCTATGCCTACCGCGCCCATACCTACTCCCCCTCCACTTCGGAGGTTGCCCAGGTTATCACGTCCGAGGACCTTAGCGGCGGTCCTTCTTCTTCTTGGGCTTCTTGCCGCCGGGATCGGGCTCTACGTCGATGGGCTCATAGGGCTCGGCGGGGCCCGTCAGCTCCTCGTCTTCGGGGGGAGGAGGCGGAGGGGGCGGCGGCGCAACGGGTTTTGCTGCAGCCGGACGGGGGCGGGCGGGTGCGCTGCCACCCCCGCGCGGGGGAGCAGAGCTTGTGGGTGCAGGCTCTTCGGGGGGAGCCGCCGCTGCTGCCTCTCCACCACTGGCCGGAGCGGGGAAGTCGTCGCCCCAGAAGATTGCCGAGGGAGTACCTGCAGACCAGTAGCGCTGGCCGGTCGCCAAATCGTAGAGGCCCCCCGAAGCGCCAGTGCCGGCCAACAGCCAGCTCTCCCGCTGCTCACCCCAGAAAGTATCGGGACCTTCCAGCCCTACCAGCGGGGTGAAGCCTGCTGCAGTGCGCAGCAGTACCGGCCCCATCGGGATCGCCCCCTCCAGCCACTCGGAGCGATGGACCCAGGAGACCACCCCGGTCTCGTGTTTCCATGGGACCGGCGCTCCGGCGGGCACAAAGGCGGCCAGCTCGGGCAGGTCCGCGGGGAGATCCTGGCCGGTAAAACCACCCTCCTTGGGGTGGAAGCGCTTGCTCTCCTCTCCCTGCAGGCCCTCCACCGACAGCACATCCTGCATGGTCTGGCCCTCATGGCCCGCACAGACTTTGGCGTCGCCCCCCGTCCAACGGTCGCCTTCCAAGGTAAATCGGCGGCAGAGCTGCTGGGTGACTGCGCCCGACTCTTCCTTGTTAAAGGGGTATTTTTGGCCAGCCAGACTGAAAAAGCTCTCCGACCCTTCGGTCTGCGGCTCGGCTTCGGTGTCCACCACCGCCTGCACCGAGCGCCCCGAGAAGCTGTAGCGGGCGTGGCGGCCCTCGTTCAGGGCGGGGAGGGCGCGAACCGTCCCGGTGGCGACCTCGATGGTAGCGGCCCATTGCGGGCGCTCCCCGTAGAGCAGCCAGGTGTTCTGGTCCGGCGAAAGCACCACGCCGGTCAGCTCGCCGCAGCTACCGGGCCAGCGCGCCAGCTCCTTATTTTCGGCCGCCGGGAAGCTGCGCAGGTTCCAGGTGCAGCTATCGCCCTGGCTCTCCAGCGTCGCAATACGAATGGTACTGGTTGTTGGCGATCCGGAAGCTGCAACCCAGGTAGGAGCCTCGGCCGTCACCGCAGCCTGATCCGCAGGCGGCTGCTCCAGAAGGGCGTCGGTTTTGGGGAGCTCCACCTCGGGAATCTTCACCCCCAGATCTTCAAAAAGACCGGAGCAGGGACAGAAACAGCCGAGGAGAACGAAGAGGGCAAGGACGGACCGAAGCATGCGCGGCGGCTAACCTACCACCAGGTGGCGTGCCTCCTTTTTTTGGTGATACACGGTAGTTTTAACTACAATGTATCATTTATAGGGCCAAAGCTGAGCTATGCTTGGGACATGCTTCTGCTCCTTGCCTGTGTGTCGCCCAAGATCGTAGATAGCCCGCCTGGGGAGAGCCCCGTGGACAGCGCCACCGAGTCTCCCGCCGATTCGGTAGATTCTCGGCAGGATTCTCGTGTAGACTCGCGGGTGGATTCTCCCGAGGACTCCCCGGTGGACTCGCTGGAAGACTCCGGCCCCTCTACCTGGCGCTCCCTCCTCTATCCGGAGGACTGGACGCCCGAAATGACCTATAGCGACGCGCATTTCCTCCATGACTTCTCCTACGCGGGCTACCACGCGGGGGAGGAGGAGATCCCGACTTCGCTGCCAGGAAGCCAGTTTCCGGTGGTGGACTACGGGGCCGACCCCAGCGGTGGCAACGACAGCACCGCTGCGGTGCAGGCGGCGATCGACGCAGCCGAGGCCGCGGGTGGCGGAGTTGTGGCCTTTCCTGCTGGAACCTTTCGTTTGGACGGCACACTTTCGGTGAATAGCTCGGGGGTGGTGTTGGATGGAGAGGGGCCCAGCTCCACCTTTCTCTACTTCAGCACCGGCACGGGAATGGCCTATCGCTCCCACTTGAACCTGCAGGGAAATGTGCAGCAGGGAGCCGAACATCTGCTGACGGTGGACGGTGAAAACCGGTCGAAGACGGTGGTGTTGGCCGATGTGAGCGACTTGATAGTGGGACAGGACGTGGCCATCGGCTGGACCATCAGCGACGATTTTGTGACCGAGCACGCGATGACTGGCGTCTGGTACAGCTTTAATGGACAATGGAAGACATTTTTCAGGCGTACGATCACCGCCGTTGACACAGCTACCAACACGGTGACCCTGGACGTGCCGCTGCGTTATCCCGCAAAGATCCGGGATGGCGCCAGCCTTCGCGTGGAGAGCGGCTACATCTCCGAGTGTGGCGTGCAGGATCTGGCGCTTTCCAACGTGAATACCTGGGAGACGGCCTGGGCGGAGTATCAGGTCTATGTGCTGTCGCTGGGAGAGACCAAGGACTGCTGGGTACGGAATGTATCATCCTGGGAGTCTCCGCTTTCTACCGATGGAAAAGGCATGCACCTGATGAGTGGCGGGGTGGAGGTGATCGACAGCCGGCGGGTGACCGTGACCGACACCGTGCTCGCCAATGCTCAGAACCGGGGCACCGGCGGCAACGGCTATCTTTTTGAAATTTCCCGTTCTTCTGAGGTGCTTACTCGGGACAGCGTCGGCAAGGCGGGACGCCACAACTTCATTCAGAATTGGGATTTTGGCACGTCGGGCTGCGTGTGGCTGCGTACGGAGAGTGCCGACGGTCGGAACCTGCTTGCGGATTGGGATCCCGTGGGTCTTCCTGCATATTCTGAGTTTCATCACTCGCTGGCGATGGCGAACCTGATCGACCAGAGTGTCGCAAGTGATGGCTGGCAGGGTGTGAACCGGCAGGACGAGAGCAGCGGCGCCGGCCACTCGGTCACCCAGTCGGTGTTCTGGAACCTGACGGGGGGCGGCTACCTGCGCTCCCTTCAGTACGGGGATGGGTATGTAGTCGGCACCGAAGGTATGGAATTACACGTTGATCCTGCCGAGGTGGACTGGAACCAGTCGGGCGAGGGGACTGCGCCGGAGGACTGGACCGAGGGCCTGGGGCTGGCGGCTACCCTGGATCCGCCGTCGTTGTACGAGGATCAGCTCGCGCGGCGTTTGGGGAGGTAGGGAAAGGCTAAGGCACCGATCCCAGAAGCTGATCCAGGGAGGTGGCATGTAGAACGCCCACCAACCACAACTCCAATTGTTTGGGAGTGGCCTCCTGGATTTTCCGACGGTGTGAGGCTGTGACGGTCCAGCCACAGGCATGAAAGAGGTGAACCAGGCTTTGTCTCATGCCCTCCTCTCGGCCTTCTTCCCGGCCTTCTTCCCGGCCTTCTTCCCGGCCTTCTTCCCGGCCTTCCGCTCGAACCTCCTCTAGATCCTGATAGCCCCGGCGTTGGAGCAGGTTCCTGAAGACCACCTTCTCTCCAGAAGCCTGATCGTAGAGGGCCTCTACGGGAACAGGATTTTCCAGGATCCCTGGTGCCTCTAGTAGACTCCCGCTGAACAGGGTCTCCACCGGTTGGTCCGGTTGGTAGACCTCCACCCGGGGCATTCCCACAAGCCGGATCACCCAGACAAAACGGGTACCAAAGCGCAGGAGGTCAGCAATTTTATCCTGCAATTCCTCCTCGTCCTGCCCCACTCCTGCGTACTCCAGAGCAAGCGGAGGTACGCCTGGAATCCATCCGTCCCGATCAGGCTTCGGCACCACGGCGACATCTGGGGCGCGGAGGGTGCCTTTTTCTGGCGTAAAGCCGGCGTCTACACCCGCGTAGGCCACCTTTGGGTCCGTGGCGACGACCTGACCGCCAATGAGGTTGGCCACGGCCCCTCGATGCCCGGTGGGTAGACAATGAATGGGGTGGCCATTGGACAATTCATATGGATCGCCGCTACGAACTTGCGATGCCTTGAAGGGGCCAGGGGCTATCATGGGAAGTGGGCGGGGAGGCATAGGTGGATTCTATCTGGAAGTGGGCAAGGCCGCGAGACGATCGATGGGGGTTCCGCATTCGGATACATCTGATACATCTGATACATTGTATCTGAAACTACAAACCATCAACTCTGCTTTCTCCTCTTCCCTCCCTTCCGGGTCCATTCTCCAGGTGAATCTCAGGCCACGTTCCCGTGTGCCTGTGCTACATTCCCCTCCTGTGGAGAGCCCCATGCTGTGGATCCTGCTGGCCTGCCAGAGCCCGGAGACGGGGGAGGAGGTCGAAAAAGAGACCCCGCTCCCCTATATTTTTGAGGAAGAAGCCCCGCCGGAGCCCTCGGTGGATGCCGCAGCGGTAGAGGCCGCGGCACTCGCCGGGGTGGAGCGTGCCCTACAGCTCCGTGCTCAGCCGGTGTTTTCCGCCTATGAAGCGGCGATGTCCGCTTCGGAGGCCGGCTGCCCCGACTACTACGACTACGACGGCAATATGTACTGGTACGATAACTGCTCCACCAGCGGCGGGGGCTACTGGAGCGGCTACAGCTTCTATGTGCGCTATCAGGATCTGGACGACGGCACCGGCAACCTGTACAACGGCGAGTCCCTCTCGGGGGTTTCCCGCATTGAAACTCCCGATGGCCACGTCTTCGAAGCGGGGGGCGCGGCCTACTACTACGACCTGACCCACGTTGCTGCCAACGAGAACGACATCGACTACACCTACTTTTTGAGTGTGGTCCAGGGTTCTTTCCTCTACGACGGCCCCGAAGCCACTGGCAGCTGGGTGGAGGAGGATGTCTCTCCTGATCTGGTCTACACCGGCGCCTATGTGCCCTCCATGGACGGCCACCTTGCGTCGCTGGATGGCAGTGTAGGAGGGTTGACGGGAGCTATCTCCTACCTCGTCTTTGATAACCTGACGCTCTACGACGCCGCCCTGACCACCTGCCCGGAGGAGCCCGGGGGTGGTTTCTCGGTGCGTGGTGCCGATGGCTACTGGTACGACGTGACCTTTGATGGTGCGGTGGAGTGGGGCGAGGCGGTGCGGCCCGCCGAGTGCGACGGCTGTGGAAAGTTGTGGTTTGAAGGGGAAGAGCTGGGTCAGGTCTGCGTCGACTTCCGTCAGATGGTGGACTGGAAGGAGAGCCCATGGTAAATTTTTTATTGTTCTTTGCCTGTAGCGGGCTGGATGAGAGTACAAAAATAGGTCCGGAAACCATGGCGCCCCTGCCGCTGTTGATCCGCGCCAGCATCGACCTGCGTGGGGTGCGCCCGTCCACCGAGGAGCTGGCCGCGGTAGAGGCCGACGGCAGCAAGGTGGAGGACTATATTGCGCAATACATGGAGGATCCACGCTTTGAAGGGCGTGTTTCGGACTTGTATCAGCAGATTTTCCTCACGCGGAACGATGCCTACCTGATCTCGGCGTCCTCTTACGGCCTGGGGGACGAGGCGACCTTTGCCGCCTCGGTGGGGGACGAGGTGCCCCGCATTGTCGGCCGGATTGCTGCTGAAGATCTCCCCTGGACCGAATTGGTCACCGGGGGCTGGACCATGGCCAACGAGACACTGGCGACGGTCTGGCCGATCGACTACCAGGGCCCCGGCTGGCAGGCCGCCAAGTACAACGACGGTCGCCCCGCCGTCGGCATTCTGGCCACCAACTCGCTGTGGTGGCGCTACACGTCTACCGACTCCAATGCCAACCGGAAGCGGGCGAATGCAATCAGCCGAACGCTTCTCTGTAGCGACTACCTCTCCCGGCCTATCGAGTTCGACCGGAACCTGAACCTGCTGGACGAGGGTGCGGTCACCGATGCCCTGCGCACCGATCCGGCCTGTATCTCCTGCCACAATACCCTGGATCCCATTGCCTCTTCGCTGTATGGCTTCTGGTGGTACGACTACACCAACCCCCGCGAGGCCCGCTCCTACTTCCCCGAGCGCGAGCAACGCTGGAAGGACTATGGCAACGTGGCGCCGGGTTGGTATGGCCAGCCCGTCCACTCGCTTCGCGACTTGGGCCAGAAAATAGCGGGCGATAGCCGCTTTGTAGACTGTGCCGTCGAGCAGGCATGGGAGTTACTGTTGCGACGGGACCGCAACATCGCGGACGACCAGACCCTGGTCACCCATCGCAACGCCTTTTTGTCAGGTGGGCTAAGCCTCAAGCCCCTGTTCCGCTCGGTGATGGCCGATCCCATGTACCGTGCGGCCGATAGTGCCGACGATGCCTATACCTCGCGGAAGCAGGTGACACCGGAGCTATTGGGGTCGATGGTGCAGGATCTGACCGGCTTTGCCTGGACCTATGGCGGCTACGACATGCTGCGCACCGATGCCTCCGGCTTTCTGACACTGGCCGGTGGTGCCGATGGTTATGCGGTCACCGAGCCCGCCGACAGCCCCAACACCACCCTGGTGCTGGTGCAGGAGCGACTTGCCGAAAATGCTGCCTGGTATGTGGTGAACCAGGATCCGAGCCGTCTGTTTACGGTGGACTTCACCGAGACGCCGGAGACCGGAAAGGCGGCCATGGTGGCCCAGCTCCAGGCGCTCCATTGGCGGATCTTCGGGAGCCGGGTGGCGGCCGATGGTCCTGAGGTGGAGGCCGGCCTGGAGCTGTGGTCGGACCTCTACACCGTGGAGCCCGACGGCAAAGAAGCCTGGGCCGGTGTGCTCTCTGTTCTTCTCCGCGATCCTGACTTTCTCTTCTACTAGTGGAGTCTCAGATGTTGACCCGTCGAGACTTTTTTCGAGCCTCTGCTGCGGCCGCCACCTGCGCGGCGCTCCCCGGAAAGGCCAGGGCCGCCTCTGCCGCAGATACCAGCTTCCTCTTCGTTTTTGCGCAGGGTGGCTGGGATCCCACCCGGGTGCTGGCTACTCCCTTCTCCAACCGCAACGTGGCGATGGAGGACGCGGCCGAGCGGGCCACGGCGGGGGGCATCTCCTATGTCTCCCACCCCGATCGTCCCTCGGTGGACAGCTTTTTTGGGGCCTACCACGACCGCGCGGTGGTGATGAACGGGCTGATGGTCCGGTCGATCGCCCACGAGATCTGCACGATGATCGCCATGACTGGCACTACCGGGGGCACCACGGCGGACTGGCCAGCCATCATCGCCTCTCGCGACGCGGGCCGCTATGTGTTGCCGCATGTGGTGTTGGGGGGGCCCTCCTTCCCCGGTGACCTGGGCGCGCAGGTGTCGCGCACCGGTGGATCCGGGCAATTAGAGGCGTTGATCTCGGGACAATCCCGAGACTGGAGCGATATGCCTGGTGGTGGCCCTTCGCGCCCGGCCGAGCAGATCCTGGATCGCTACCTCGCGCGGCGTGCGGCGGCGCGGGCCACCTGGGGTAAGGGTAGAGATGCCCGATTGACGGCAGATTTTTCGTCCGCCGTGGATCATCTGCGGCAGCTCAAAGACCTGCAATATGTCATGGACTTCACCGGCGGTGCAGACCTCGCTTCGCAGGCCGAAGTGGCCTGTGATGCCCTGGAATTGGGGATCACCCGCTGCCTGACGCTGTCGGCCACCTCTGGCGCCTTGGGTTGGGACACCCATGCCAACAACGATGCCGATCAGAGCCTGCTCTGGGAAGACCTTTTTTATGGGTTGAACCAGTTGTTGATTCGTCTGGACAACACCGCTGCCCCCGGCGGCGGGACACTCGCAGACAGTACCGTCGTGGTGGTGCTCTCCGAGATGGGCCGTACCCCCAACCTCAATAGCTTTAATGGGAAGGATCACTGGCCGTATACGTCGGCATTGCTGATCGGTGCTGGACTGACCGGCGATCGGGTGATCGGGGATTTTGACGCGGGCTACTACGGGAAACCGGTGGATCCGGGCTCGGCGGAGGTGGTGGAGGAGGGGCCGGTGCTTTCGGCGGAGAGTTTGGGGGCGACACTTTTGGCGATGGCGGATATTGATCCGGCTGAGTATGTGTCGGGGGTGGAGCCTTTGGTGGGGATTTTGGGGTGAGGGGCACCCGGAGCTCTCGGATTTTCGGCATTTGTCTATGACGTGAGTGTCGTTGGCGCGACTGGCTGTTTGCTTCGCGCGAGGCGTTGCTTGCAGCCAAGGCTGCGGGTGTTTTGGGCGGTTGCCTCCGAGACGGCGTTGCAAAGAGGGCTGTCCGCCCTCTCTGCACTCTCCCGAGTTAGGGACCTTCCAGGCCCCTAACGACCCCGGCCAGCCCTCCGTGGGCCGGGTCGTGGCTGTGAAACGACGGAACCGCGTTGTGGGTTATGGAAGTGTTGGGGTGGGTCGTTTCAGAGCCCCTCCCTGGACCCTCCTGTTGGGGAAGGGGAAAAAGGCGGGAAAGGCGAAATGCAAAAGGCGGAGTGGTTTTTGGAAATGTTGGTGAGGGGGGAGTGGGTGGGCGGTTTT
>CAITDR010000593.1 GCA_903891165.1 uncultured Pseudomonadota bacterium | reverse complement strand
GTTGGACACGCACCAGGATGCTGCGGTTGCTCCGATAGATCTCGGTGGAACCATCGTAGTCAGGCAGGATTGAGCTGTAGATGCTCACGTACGGATCGCTTCTTCAAAGCGCCGCGCCAAGGAGCGGACCAGCGCCCCCATCCAATCCGAGCGTTGCAGCTCCTCTTCCAGGGCCTCCGGCGTGATCACCCGCACCACCACATCGGTCAGGCAGCGCACGGTGGCTGTTCTCAGGCTGTGGTTGAGAAGTGCAGCTTCTCCGACGACTTCTCCAGGATTCACCAGACCCACTTGCTGGCCCAGGCGCAGGATCTCGCAGTTGCCTGCCACCAGAAAATAGGCACAATTTCCGATGTCTCCCTCGCGGATCAGGGAGAAACCTTTGGGAAAATTACGGGTGGCAAACCACCAGCCATTGCGGACGGCCGCGTTGAGCTCGGCCTGTAGCGCCAGGATGGTCGGGTAGCGCTGGGCGGGGTCCGGGTCCATGGCCCTCATCGCGATGCGAACCAGCTCTGCAGGCAGCTTCCGGTCGGGTGCGACATCCTCTGGTGGACAGACAACGCCGGCTTTGGCAAGAAGCAAGCGCTCCTCCATCGTGGCCCCCTCGTGGGGCCGTCCTCCACAGAGGGCATGGTAGAGCAGTCCCCCCACCCCATACACATCGCTGCGTTCATCGCAGGCTTCGAGGCGGGCCTGCTCCGGTGGCATCCAGCCGGGGGTGCCTGCGCCCGTGGCATCCCGCTCGCCGATGGGCCGGGCGATTCCCCAATCCATCAGGTAGACCTGACCAAAAGTCCCCATCATCAGGTTTTCAGGCTTCAGGTCACAGTGGAGTATTCCCCGTTCATGCGCGAAGGCCAGCGTGTCACAGACTTTCAAAAGGACCCCCACAGCAATCGCAATGGAAGCCTGAAAGGCGCCTTGAACATGCATATTTTTCTTGCAGAAGTTCCGGAAGGTCACGCCGTCCACCCGCTTCATGGTGAACCAGTAGGCGCCCAGCTCGTGGATGGGAACGATACAGGGATGGTCCAGCTGCGCGGTGATGCGGGCTTCGCGCAGGAAGCGCTCGCGGGTGTTGGGGCGGTCGCGGATGCCCTCCTTCAGCACCTTCATGGCGATACGGCGCCGCAGATTTTCCTCTCGGACTTCGTGGATAATCGCGAAGCCACCTTGGGCAAAAGCGCCCAGATCCCGGTAGCGGTGGACAAAGGGGTGGTCGGCGGCTTCGGGGGGAGTGGGAGGGGTGCTCATGGCGGCGGAATGTAGCACGGGCGCAGCCTTTCCGGTCAAAAAGGGGCAAGGAAGAAGCTGCCAGGGCAGAGAGTTTTTCGCGGGAGGCGGCGCTGGTCCGCGCCGGGGGGGCACGCGGATAAGCTCCAAGGTCTTTTGGTAGGGAGCTGGAGCGGGAGTTCGGGGCTCAGAGGCTCGCGGTGACCCGTGCGCAGTTAACGCACATACCCCAAAACCGCCTCCGCACTGCTGCCCGATGGACAGGGTGCATCCAGGGCGTGGAGGTGGACGGCGCCGTTACAACGGAGGAGATACCTGGGCATCTCGCTGCTGCGGGTGGTGGCGGCGTAGCCGAGGAGCCGCTCGTAGGTGCGGCCTTCACAATTGCTGTCCGTTGTCATAAAATGATCGGCGCCGCTGTAGCAGCGATAGATCGCCACCCGATCGGCGCCGGGGTTGGGATAGAGGTGGAAGGGGCCGTCGGGGGTGCTGCCTCCGCTACATAAACCGGGCGGTCCATAGTGGGGGTTGCAGACCTCCTCCCAGGCGCCGCTGGCGACGAGGCTGTCCACCTCGGGTGCATCTACGGTGGGCACGTGGTCGCCGCTGCTGATATTGCCGCGCAGGCGCACGCTGCGCACCAGGGTGCGCCCTTCGGCGAGCTGGCAGCAGGTCTCTCCGGCATCGGCACAGCTTCGGTTTCCCTGTCGATAGACCCGTAAGCACGATTGTAAGAGGGAAAGTCCGGCGCCAGCATCTTCGACGGTGGGCTCAAAATCCCGGTTCAGATCGCTGCCGTACATATCCACCCAGAGCCAGTCGCGGCTGTCGTCGGTGGCGCCGGTTTCGCCCATACTCCGCCGCATTTCGGCCAGGGCCGGGTCATAGGGGTTGGCCTGGGGCTGGGCGATGTGCTCGTTCCAGGCATTGAGGATCAGCACATCCGGCTGTACAGAAAATGCTGTCTCCATCTGTTTTTGAAAGGTGAGGCCGCCGAGGCGACCAGAAGCCTGGAGCGGAAGGCTGGCATAGCCCACTTGGTAGCTGCGACTCGCGGAGAGCACGGTCCCCAGGGGGGAGGTGGTTGTGTAGCCTTGGTTACAAGGGCTGCTGGGCGTCACCAACGTGGTGAAGTCACTGCCGACGGTGCAGGGCTGCATCCACCCTGCCGAACCTGCAGAAAGGCTGGCTGCATCCAGGTTCCCCCACAACGGCACCGTCAGCACACCCCTTCCGGCGATTTCAGCCAGACCGGCCGGGTCCATGGGCACGCTGGACACGACAAAAAGCACCTTCTGGCCGTTGTGGCTGTAGATCAGGTCGGGCGGGGCGCTGTCGTAGGCATCGAGGATCCGCCGGTGGAGCGGCTCTGCGCCACCCACGTCGATCACCTGGGTCCAGGCGGCAATTTGCGGGGTGGGCAGGCCCTCGGCGCGCATGGCGGCCCACTCTTCGATCAGCACCTCCAGGGGGCGGAGTCCCAGGACATCGGCAAAGGGGCTGAAGCTGGAGAGGTTGGTAAGATCGACGTAGACAAAATCGACACCACTGTCCCAGAGGGTGGTGGCGTGTGACCGGGCCACCGTGCGGATGCCAGGGTATTCGGCGACGGCATCCGGCTCGGCATAGTGGGCCTCGCCGGGGCGGGGTCGGTAAAAACTGTAGTAGCCCAGGCCGGGCTCTTGGTGCCAGTGAAAGGCCTGGGCTTCCCCATATAATCCGGCGTCGTACACCAGGTCGGAGAAGTCGAGGCTATCGCTGCGGAGCGCATCTTCGACGGTGTAGCCTGGACTACGGATAACGGCGTCGTAGGCGTAGGCGTGCCACAGCAGGTAGAAGATGCCGACGCGCTGGCTGGGGTAGGTGCCGGTCCAGGGTTCTGGGTCGCCGTCGGCATCGCTGTCGGTGTCGCTATCGGTGTCGGCGTCCGCATCGGTGTCGGAGTCGGTATCCGTGTCGGTTTCGGCGCTATCGATGTGGCTGTCGTCGGGTTTGTTGCCGTAGATGATGTTGGGGGTGCAGGCGAGGAGGAGGAGCAGCGGCATGGGGGGAGTTTAGCGCGGAACGATGCGGGGAGGGGAGACCGGCACGCCAAAAGGCGCCTGCGGCGCTCTGGCCGCACGCGCCTAACATGGTGTGGAAAATACTCCGCTTATTCCCATCCCTTCTTCTGAATGAATACTCATTCAGTGGGCCTATGCCCGGCGGCGCCTCAGGACCCCGACCAGGGACAACAGGCCCGCCATCATCATGCTGCTTCCACCAGTTCCGCTGTTACATCCACAGGAACCTTCGACGGTGAAGGCTCCGGCAAGGTAGGTGCTGCTGCCGTCGGGGTTCACCACGTCTACGTCGTGCACCCCGGCAGGCAGCGCCGTGGGGGAGCGGCCGGTGATCTGCCCGTCGTCTTGCACGGTTGTTCCCGTGAGTGCGACGCCGCCGATATGTACTTCTGCACCCTGCACAAAACCTTCGCCGGAGAGCAATACATCGACGGCGGTACCCTCCTTGGTGGAAGCTGGAGTGATGGCAAAAAGGCCCAGCTCTCCGGGGCTGTCGGTGTCGGTGTCGGTGTCGCTATCGGCGTCGCTGTCGGTGTCGGCATCGGTATCGGAGTCGGCTTCATCCCATCCAACCCGCATAATCCAGTCCCCATTCACGCCAAGGCTTTTGGCGGTGGTCCAGCGCCCCCCGGCCTGGATCCAGTTGAGATCCTCCTGGCTGGTGCCGTCGGTGTCGTTGGCGATGGTGGGCTCTGCCGAGTGCCCGTCCAGGCACATCACGATGGCGATATTGCCCGAGGTGATAGGATCAAGCACCACTTCTGCCTCGACAAAGTTCAGGGTCGCCAGGGAGTTTTCGGAGCCGGACAGGGCGAAGCCTTCCCCGCCGATCTGCGCCATCGGCTTGTTGTTGGCATCTACGGTATACAAAAACATTCCGAAGATCGCATCCCCCTGGGGCCCGATCATCACCGTTACATTTTCCGGGGTGAAGGGGTAGTCCGAGGCGGCGGGCTCGTAGACCGAAGCCCAGCACTCTCCGTCCACAAAACCGGTTTGGAAGGTGATCGATTCCTGGGTACCGTCGCATCGACAGCTATCGTTTTTCAGCTCCTTGGCCTCGGCAAACATCGGGGTGGAGAGGAGGACAAAAAGGGTCAGCATGGGGACTCCGGGGATAGGGACAGGCTATCACCCCTTGCCTTCTTTGACCCCCGCCTTTCGCTTTTCTCCCGGCGCGACCGGTTGGGTGGTTGAGAAAGTCCTGAACCTGGAACAAAGGAAGCCCGCTTTGCCCCGGAGGTTTACGGAAGGGGCAAAGCGGGCTCGAATTGTTCACCGGGGCACGCCGGGAGGGTCTGCACCCACCAAGTAGTGGCGGTGGTCCGTCGGCACAGCAGCCTGCATGGATGCATAGTTTTGCTGCTTTTGGGCGACGAAGGGGAGGGGATGGAAGGGCGTTGGCATGGTGGCTCCGTGTACGCTCTCCTCGAATGCAAGATGCGTGCCAGCTCTTACGACGGGCCTTTGCTCCGGTCTGGTACAGCTTTTGACCCACGGTTGGCCGCGGTGGGGCCTTCTGTGCCGGGAAGGGGCGCCTTCGCAACTTCGACGCTCAGCTCAGGAACAACTTCCGCTCCAGCTCCGCCCGCTTTTCCGGGGAAAGGTCGGTTTGCTCCAGTGCTCTCCGCAGCTCCTCTGCGTTTCCAGCCAGCGGTCGAAAGCCGCAGCCCTCAAAAAGCTGTGGCCAGGGCTGCTCCATAAGGGCGCGTGGGTAGTCTCTGCACATAAATGGGCGCGAGCTGTAGCTGCTGCAGCGGCGGGTCTTCCAGTCAAAGTGTTTACAGCGGAAGGCAAAGGTCTGGCTCTCTTCTTCGGCTTCGATCAGGGTAAAGCCGTTGACATGCTGCTGCCAGCTCAAAAACAGGCGCCGCAGTCGGGGCAGGTGCCAGAGCATCGCTCCGACTTGGATGGTGGGTTTTTCGCAGCATTTTGCGCAGCCTTCGCAGGCACCCGCAAGCCGATAGCCGGGGCGCCGGGCCAGCTTTTTGGCCGTCCTCCGAAGGCCGTACTCGACCGTCCACCCCAGGCGGACGAGGGTTTTCAGGAGTCGGAGGGGGAGGGGATCGGGCAGGGGAGGCTCTCGGGGGGGGGCGGGTGTGCTCAAAAGAGCAAGGAAGATGCTTCCACAGTACCACCCGCGGCTACGCCATCCCTTTAAGGGCTGCTACCGGATGGGGGCTGATCCGGAATCTTCCAGGACCGATGTACCCCAATTCGGGGCATCGGAAACGGCCTGTTGCGGATATTTGGGCGTCGGCCTTGCGCGTATCTGCGCGTGGCGAATTTTGAGCTCTTCTGACATCCAGAAAGTTGAAAAGCGCTCGGGGTGGCGGGACTCCGAGGGTGTTGTTCTCTTCGCTGCGGGTTAAGTAGCTCCCCCACTCCGGAACCTCGGATGCCCGACCTTCCCCTCCGCGCGGACCTGCTGATCATCACGGCCCTCAAAGAGGAGTATGACCAGCTTCTTCGAGTGGAGTTTGGGGGCTGCTCCTTTGAGCCGTTGGCAGGAGCAGAAGCTCGACGATGATCGCCGGATTGCGGTGCGCCGTTTTCTGCATCTGGACGGGAAAAGCAGCTTTTCTGTGGTGGCTACCTGGGCCGTTCGCATGGGGGAGATCGCGACCACACTCGCGGCGGGGCCCCTGATCCAACAATTTCGGCCCCGTGCTCTGGGGATGTCGGGGGTCTGTGCCGGGCGCCGGGGCGACTGCCGCCGGGGAGATGTGATCGGGGCTACGCAGCTTTGGAACTATGAAGTTGGAAAGCATATTGTCCATACTGATCCGGAAACGGGCGCTCGTAGGGAGGTCTTCAAGGCCGATGTTCTGACCCATCAGCCGAAGCCCCGCTGGGTGGAGTCGCTTCGTCGTCCGCATGGCGGTAGTGGGGAAGGTGCAGGGGCTTTCTGGAGGGGGGGCACGCTTTCTGATGTCCCGCAGCCGTCAAACATCCTCCCCGAAGGGGCGGCAGGTACGTTCCGGGTTAATACACCTCTATGCGTCCCGGCCTCTTCAATACCCGCTTCCTGATCCCAGAACCTCCCCGGGAAGATGAAGACGTGGAGGGAGCCTGGGTGGATCGGGAGCGTGAGCTCCAGCAGGCACTTTTTCAGGTGGACGCCAGTCTGGCCGACCCGCCGCGAAAACCTATGGCCATCGTCGGTAGTGCGCGCGTCGGAAAGAGCCACCTGATGCGACGGGTGGAGCTGGTCTGCCGTTCCGAATTTTCCCTCTCTATCCGCACTCGCATCACGTACAATTACCGCGATATCCGAGCCCTTCTTGTCGCAATTCTGGATCAGGTGATCCAGCGGTTTCAGGAAGTAATTGCGCAGAGCCGCAGCCTGAAGAAGGCGAATGTACTGGCTCCAGTCCTGGATTTGCGGAATCGGTTCTCTCCGTTGTTGATGGGAGAAGCCCAGGAATTGGTGATCCTGGAGGGAGACAGCGTTCTGAATACCCTGTCCCTCACCCTGGGTGGGAAGGGGAAAGCCAAGGTTGCCAGCCAGGTGATCTCTCTGGGAACCCTCCTGGGTCTTCCGGTCGCTGAAATCGAAGGGGAGCTTGGGATCGGCGGACAGGGAGAGCGAGCCACCGGGCGGAGCACGCAGAAATCCTGGAAGTATGCTTCGATGGACGAGGAGCGACTCACACGGATGATCGGCCTGGTGCACCGTCTGGTGCGCGAAAAAGTCCCCGACTGGAAAACCCTTCTGGTGGTGGACGACTTCGACCTGCTGAAGCGGGATGGGGCGGACGGGTTGGACCCACAGCCGCTCCTTCGGGCGCTGGGGCAGCTTGCAGAGGTAGATGGTCTTTTTTTGCTTACCACCGTCCGCCAAGACACCTATAAGCTCCAGCAGAAGGACTTCTTTCGCCTTGTAGAGCTGCGGCCCTTTCAGAATCCTCAATTCCTGAGTGAGATATACAAAAATCACGTTCGGCTTTGGGGGCCAGAAAAACCACCTTTTCGGGACAGCTTTGTGACGGATGCTGCGGTCGCAAGCCATGGCCGGGTGGGGCTTTTTCTGGAGGTTCTTCGTGACGCATTTCAACATCATGGTGGTGAGGTGCCGCAGGAATTGAACGAATATCTTCAAGGGGAATGGGCGTGGGTCAAGGAGCAGGAGCCGGAGAAAGCAACGCTGGTCGAGGAAGCCGTCCGCGCCAAGCAGGGGCGTATAGACCCGGAAGTCTTGAAGAAGCTGGGGAACAGTGTGATCCGGGGATGGATTTTCGAGGACTACAGCTCCCATGATACGGCCCAGGTGAACTTCATCCTTCAACAGTTCCTGCTTCAGGCTTGATGTGACCCGGCCGAATTGGGAGCGATCCATCGTCCTTGGGGATGAATTGCCCCAATTGGTTCCCGTGTGGCCGTCGCTTCGTTCCTACCTGCAATCTGTACCTGCCGATGCAGTCCCCGCGCAGGTCGCACGCGACCTCCGGATCCGCTTCCCGTCCATCGCCGGAATTGCCGCATGGGATGGGGCTTCTGACGAAGATCTCGCCTCCGTCGATCTACCCGAGGAAGCGATACAGTTGGGGAAGGAGGTGCAGGCGTTGCTTGAGCAGAAGCCGGTGTTGCGGAAGGCAATTCGGGAGGGAGGGGGAGAGTTTTCAGATGCAGCCGATCTCCTGAAACCTGGCCATCAGGGGGAGGGCGAAGCGGAGTTGCTGAAGGCGGCCCGTGAGGTTGCGGAGCACTACCGCATGCTGGCCACCCGTGACCCCGAAGCCTTCCTCCCTGACCTCGGTTCCAGCCTCAACAATCTGGGAAACCGGCTGTCGGCGGTGGGGAAGCGGGAGGAATCGCTGAGCGCCACTCGCGAGGCCACCGGGCTCTGGCGCACCCTGGCGGCCCAAAACCCCGTCACCTTCCTCCCCAACCTTGCCATGAGCCTCAACAACCTGGGAGCAACCCTGTCTGCAGCGGGGAAGCGGGAGGAGGCGCTCAGCATCGCCCGCGAGGCCACCGAACTCCGGCGCAGTTTGGCTTCCCGCAATCCCGAAACCTTCCTTCCCGACCTCGCAACGAGCCTCCACAACCTGGGAGCCACCTTGTTGGAGGCGGGGCAGCGGGAGGAGGCGCTCAGCACCGCCCGCGAGGCCACCGAACTCCGGCGCAGTTTGGCTTCCCGTAATCCCGAAACCTTCCTTCCCGACCTCGCCATGAGCCTCCACAACCTGGGAGCCGCCCTATCGGCAGTGGGGCAGCGGGAGGAGGCGCTGAGCGCCGCCCGCGAGGCCACCGAACTCCGGCGTAGCCTGGCCGCCAGCAACCCCGATGCATTCCTCCCCAACCTCGCAGGGAGCCTCCACAACCTGGGAAACCAGATGTCGGCGGTGGGGCAGCGGGAGGAGGCGCTGAGCGCCGCCCGCGAGGCCACCGAACTCCGGCGCAGCTTGGCCACCCGCAACCCCGATGCCTTCCTCCCTGACCTCGCGAAAAGCCTCAACAGCCTGGGAAACCGGCTGTCGGAAGTGGGGAACCGGGAGGATGCGCTGGACACAAATGGCGAGGCGGTGGCCATTCAGCGCCGCCTGGTGGCAGTCGCTCCGGGGGTTTTTGGGCCCAATCTTGCGCGCTACCTTGGGGCGCGTGGGAGTGTGCTGGGGGAGCAGGGAGACCATGAGGAGGCGGCGGCGACCTTTCGGGAGGCTCTCCTGGTGCTGCTGCCCCTGGCACAGGGTCATCCCGGCGCCCTCGGCGACCTGCTGGGTACTCTGGCACAGGACTACCTTGAGAGCGCGCAGGCCGGGGGAATTCCCATGGATGACGACGTTTTCGCCGAGGTGGTCGAGGTACTGAAGCCCTCGTGAGCGGGGGGCACTGAGAGCTTTGGAGCTCTTCAGGCGCCTGAAGAGCTCCAAAGCTCTGCCTCCGCTCCTCCCGTCCGCCCAACGCCCCCCAAAAAGGCGCCTGCGGCGCTCTGGCCGCACGCGCCTT
>CAITDR010000592.1 GCA_903891165.1 uncultured Pseudomonadota bacterium | reverse complement strand
GGCCGACGATCTTCCCTACCTCTTCCTCTGGAAGCTGGACACCAAGAGCGCCTGGCGTACCAACGTGACCAACAACATCATCGCTCCGTTCTTCTATTGGACGGAAGTAGATACCTGGAAGTATGGCGGGTGAGCAGTGAAGGCTTGGTGGCTCCGTCCATCGGTGCGGCTCCTGGCGGCGTTGTTGCTGCCATTCGTAGTGCCGGCCGTCATCACCCTGCTCATCTGGGCCCTCCCCGGTGATCCGGCAGAGATCATCTGTCCGCCGGAACGCTGTGGGGGAACTCAGGTGCTCGCGGAGCGCTGGAACCTGGATCAGGGGCCCTGGCACTTTTTTGTGACCTGGATGGGTGCCGCCTTTGAAGGGGATTTTGGTCGCTCCTGGCGGGTACAGCAGGGCGAGGATGTGGGCGTACTGCTGCGCGAGGCGGTGCCCACGTCGGCCACCCTCCTGTTGTTGACCCTGATTCCCATGCTGGGCGCTTCAGCCGCCGCGGCGGTGGGCTGGCTTCCTGCAAGGATTGACAACCTGCTCTCGGGAATTGGGACGATCCCGGCCGTGATCTTCTCGCTGCTCTTCGCTGCGGTGGTGGAGATCAACTACGGCGCCGACTCCTTTGGCGAGGAAGGCACAGCCCTTCGGATGCTTTTTGGGGTGGTGGTCCTTTGCCTGGCCGACGGTGCCCTGGCTGGCGCAGTGACCGGTGTACGTGCCCTTTTTGCGGCCGAGCGCAGCCAGCGCTATGTGGGCGTGGCACTCCTTCGCGGGGAGCGTCCGCTCTCCAACATGCTCCCCAACGTGGCTCCGGCGCTGATTGGTCAGCTTCGAGCACGGGTTCTACACCTGCTCTCCGGAGCGGTGGTGGTAGAGGTGGTGCTGCGGATTAATGGCATCGGGGATCTGCTCTGGCTGGGCACGCTGATGCAGGACTTTGGCGTGGTGCTGGCGGCAGCAACGGTTTTTGCCAGCTTCTCCGCAGTTCTTCTGGCGATCCAGGCCGTCGCAGAGATCATCGTGGCCCTGCATGTACGCCGTGCCCCCGCGCTGAGCGCACCGGTGTCCGCATGAGCCGCAGGGTCGCCGCTGGGATCGCCGCTCTCCTC
This sequence comes from uncultured Pseudomonadota bacterium, assembly GCA_903891165.1. Classification (GTDB taxonomy): domain Bacteria; phylum Myxococcota_A; class UBA796; order UBA796; family SXON01; genus CAITDR01. The sequence continues at coordinate 1,886 of CAITDR010000592.1, read as the reverse complement.
CTGGGACTTCTGGTGGTCGCCGGCCTTTTTGCGCCCGACCATATGGAGAGCGGGAATGCGGCACTGGCGCTGAAAGGTCCGCTCGCCGTGCCACCTTTTGGCACCGATGAACGCGGCCGATCGCTGATGATCTACGTGGAGCAAGGCGCCTCTGTCGTCGTCATCCCGGCGCTGCTTTCCGGCCTGATGGTCGGGTTCCTGGGGATCCTCGGCGGCCTGTTGCGCTGTATCGGCAGCGAGCGGGTGGATGGAGCGCTGCAGTACATCCTGGAATTGCTGGGAAGTCTGCCGAGAATGGTGGTGATCCTGGTGGTGGCGCTGCTGTTGCCGGTGGAGTGGCGGGGCCTGCTCCCCTTGGGGATGGCCTGGGCACTGCTCTCCGCACCGGGGGCCATGGACGAGGCTGCGGCCGTCGCCGAGCGACTCGGTGGCGCCCGCTTTGTAGAAGCCCTCCGAGCACATGGATTTTCCTGGTCCCGAATCTACCTCTATCACGTCGTTTTTATGAACCTGCGTCCGGTCGTTGTCCGCCAGGCGGCCGAGACTGTATTGCAGGTTACATTTCTGGAAATTGCGCTTTCTTATCTCGCAATCCAAGAGAACCAGAGCAGCTTCACCCACTCCGACTCCATCCACTCCTGGGCCAGCCTGCTGCAGAGCGGCTACCGCTGGCTGGTGGTGGACATCCCCACCTCCCATGCCCTGGCCTTGGGCTTGGCCCTGATCGGCACCCTCACCGTGGCCGCACGTTTGACGGCGCACGCCGCGAGGGCCCGATGAGCGCGCTCTTGGAGATGAAGGACCTCGCGATCCGGGGGGAGGGGAGGATGCTGGTGGACGGCGTCTTCATCGACGTGTTTGCCGGAAAGGTGACGGCGCTCTGTGGCCCTTCGGGAGCGGGGAAATCGCTCACGGCGCGCGCCTGTATGGGTGTGTTGGATGTGCTGCCTGGCCTGGAGAGGGGTAGCCTGCACTACCATGCTGTTGGCGCCCAGGACTGGCTTGCCGGGGCACATAAGGGGGGAGCCGGTGCCCATGCTCGCCTGCTCCGCCAGACCGAACATCTCCGGGGAAGCTACCTGGCCTACTCGCCACAAGCCGCCTCCTCCGCGCTGAATCCGGGGCGTACCATCGGCAGGCAGATGGAGTTGGCGATTCTCCGCCGCCTGGAGCCACTCAAAGGACATCCAGGTCCGGTGATTGTGAATCTGCTGGAGGAGGTGGGGCTTCCTCCCTATGCAGCCTCCGCACTTCCCGGCGAACTTTCTGGGGGAATGTGCCAACGTGCAGCACTGGCAGTCGCGATGGCCTGCGACCCCAAGGTATTGATCGCGGACGAGCCGGAGACCGGCCTGGATCCGGTGCTACGCCGCCAGATTGTGGAGTTGTTGGTCAGCGTAGGAAAGGCGCATTCCTGCGGGATTCTTCTCATCTCCCACCACGAGGACACCGTGGACCGCATCGCCGATACGGTGGTACGCCTCACCCCCGGTGGCGGTGGTCGCCCCGCCCCGGTGGGGAGGGCAGCATGAGTCTGGTCCGCGTCAAACAGGTACAGAAGACCTATCGAATTCCCGGCCCCTGGCCCTGGAGCCCGCCGCGTCTGGTCGAAGCGGTGCGGGGGGTGGACTTCACGGTAGGCAAAGGGGAGGTCGTGGCCCTGGTCGGCCAGTCCGGATCCGGAAAAACCACCCTTTCCCGCATGATCCTCGGCCTGGAGAACCCATCCGCGGGCGAGATCTGGATCGAGGACAACCGCTGGGACCAGCTTCCTGAGTCTCAGCGCCAGCAGCTCCGTATCCACTACCAGTACATTCCCCAGGATGCACTCTCCGCCCTGGACCCCCAGCAGACGGTGCTGGAGCATGTGCTGGAGACACTGACCG
>CAITDR010000591.1 GCA_903891165.1 uncultured Pseudomonadota bacterium | reverse complement strand
GTCCGCCCGCCTACCGTACAGGTAAAACGGCCACGGTCTTCCCCTTCCCCTTCTCCCCACTGGATCTCCCCGATTCGCTCCTGCAATGCCTTGCGGACCGTCTCATCCATCCACTCGAGATCGTGATTCCCTACCGTGATCACCAGCTTCTTCTTCTGCTTTATGACTTGCTGCAATGCGGCAAAGATCTGCGGCCATGCCTGTTGTACCGCAGCAATCGTCGCAACGGAGTCCTCCGCGTCGTAGTATTTTCCCGGTTTCCGTCCGACCAGAAAGTCAATAAAATCGCCGTTGATCACCAGGGCTGTATTGGCAGGACTCTCCGCGACGTCCCGCAGACGGCGGGCCAGCTGATCCCCGCTGCGGAAGAGCCCCAGCCCAGCGGTGATATGCAGATCAGAGAGCACATAGAGTTGATCGTAATTGTTCATTTGCATTCCACACTACATTCGATAATAGTCCCGGAACCAGGCCAGATAGTGTCCGATCCCCACCTCCATGGGTGTGGAGGGCGCAAAGCCGGTCAGCTCGGCCAGCACCCCCGCGTCGGCAGCAGTCTGCTGTACGTCGCCCGCCTGCATCGGCAACAGCTCCACAACAGCCTCCTTTCCAATCGCATTTTCTAACAATCGGATCAGCTCCACAAGAGCCACCGGCTGGTGGTTGCCCACGTTGCAGAGGCGGAAGGGAGCCGGGCTTTGATCCGGACGATCCGCCGGTCGGGCCGGATCGGCGGTGGGCGGGTGGTCCAAAAGACGAAGCAGCGCCTCCACCACATCCCCCACATAGGTGAAGTCCCGGGCCATGTCTCCACTGTTGTAGAGAGTGATGGGCTCCCCCCTCAAAATCGCACTTGTAAAGCGATGAAGGGCCATATCCGGCCGCCCCCAGGGGCCATAGACCGTAAAAAAGCGAAGTCCGGTGGTGGGCAGAGCATAGAGCTGGGACCAGGCATGGGCCATCAGCTCATTGGCCCGCTTGGTGGCTGCATAGAGAGAGATAGGATGGTCCACCGGGTCGCGCTCCCGGTAGGGCAGGCGCTGGTTGAGGCCATAGACAGAGGAGGAGGAGGCGTAGATCAGATGTCGCACCTTTTGTCGGCGGCATCCTTCCAAAATCTGCGTAAAAGCGGCTACATTACTCTGCACATAGCTGTCGGGATTCTCCAGAGAAGCGCGCACACCGACGGCCGCCGCCAGATGTACCACCACCTCGGGGCGAAGCTCGGCAAAAAGCGCCGTCGTGGTGTCTTTTTCGGAGAGATCCAGGGGGAGGAAGCGGAAAGAGGGATGGCCCAGATGGCAGGATAGACGGTCCTTTTTAAGCTGCACATCCCCGGAGGCAGCGAGGTTGTCCACCATCACCACCGACCGCCCCTCCGCCAGCAACCGGGTGCAGAGGTGGTGCCCGATAAAGCCTGCGCCTCCAGTCACCAGGATGGGGGAAGGATCTTGCAATGACGACGGGGATGGATGCAGGGGAATCGCCTCTTGAAGGCTCTATCCCAGCGGCGCTGCGGTGGGCTATACTGCGGGTATGTCTGAAGCCGTCAAGCTCCCCACCTTTGATGAGCTGTACCGGCAGCTTCGCGCGCTGCCCCCCAATCGCAACGGCGAAATTGTCGGGGGGGAGCTGATCACCAGCCCCCGGCCTGGGGTTCCCCACGCCAACATCGGGATTGAACTGGCGGGAGAGCTTCGTATCCGCTCCCGTCGCAAAAAGGGTGGCAGCGGCCCTCCCTCGGGTTGGTGGATCCTTGGTGAACCCGAGCTGCATTTGAATGTCCGAGGACAGACTCAGGTTCTTTCACCGGATATCGCCGGATGGAAACGGGAACGCGTACCGATGCTTCCCGATGGGGCATGTGTATCCTTGACCCCTGACTGGATCTGCGAGGTTCTTTCTCCCTCCACCGAAAGTTACGACCGCAAGGCCAAGGCACGCCTGTACCTGGAGGCCGGTGTGACCTGGCACTGGCTGGTCTCCCCACGCGCCCGCACCGTGGAAGCCTACCGGCGCGAAGGGGCCTTCTGGATGCAGTTGGGCGTATGGACGGACGAAGATGTCGTCGCTATCGAACCCTTCCCGGAATTTGAGCTGGACCTGTCCTACTGGTGGGATGGGCTGGAACGCGAAGAATCGAAAGACTACTGAGGATGGACTGAATGAACCCTCATTCAGAATTTCCCCTCTTCCTCCCTCCCTACCCCGCACACACCGACACCGTCGCCGTCGCCAGTGCGGGAATGTAGCGATAGCCGCCACCGCTGATCACCGTCTCCACCCCCGTGCCAGGGGTGCCAGGGACCAGACTCAGCGTGCAGGGGGTGCAGCCCGAGGCCGGGGTGGCTTCCAGAGAGATCTGATGGATCGCGGTGGCTTTTTCGAGCGTCGGCAGCGTAGTGGGGTTCCGCCAGTCCAGGCCGGTGAGCACATGCAGCTCCCCGGGGCTCGCCACCTGCTGCCAGGCCATACCTCCGTCACGTTTACCGGGCGGACTATCTTCCCGATCCGCCGCGATGGTGCCGTTGGTGGAGCTGCCGAGGATCGTACAACCCGAGGCAGTGAGGGTAAAAGACCATGCCTCCACCTTTAACAGGGGACTGGTCAGGGTGACAGTTGCCTCAAAGGGGGTCGCAACCCCGGCCGAGCCGGTCACGGTGGCCGGCGCGTCCATACCCAGCGCCAAGCCGTTTGCACAGGCCGGCTCGGTTTTTCGCTCCACAAGCACACAATTTTCGGCCTTGGGCAGCTCAGTTTCCCGGTTGGGACCCAGGTGGAACCACATCGCCGTGGCGTCGCCGAAGTCGGGCACACCGTCGGGAGTCAAATCTACTGCCTCCAGACAGACCGGCGCAGGGCCACCCGCAAGATAGCTGCGTTATCCCCACAGTTTGGCCCGTGCCGTGCTGCTCGTCAACCTCCTGCCCCTCACCGCTTGCCTGGCTCCGCCTGAGCTACCCGGTGCAAACACGGGCGCAAGCGGACTGGAAGGGGTACCTCCCCAGCTTGCTGGCCCCTTTGCGCCCAACGGGGTGCAGCGCCCCAGACTGCGTACCCTGCCTGCGGGGCAGACCGGACCGCAGCGTCAGGGTCTTCCAAAGCGGGGCTTGGAGGAGGAGACGGTGCTGGATTAGCTCAGCTCCCCCGTCACCGACGCGGCCTTTGTGACCACGCTCGGGGACCGCATCGCGGAGAAGTTGGAGGAGGCCGAGGCGTCGCGACGGCCGGTGCGCGAGTACGGGGTCGCCGCCCTGACCCAG
>CAITDR010000590.1 GCA_903891165.1 uncultured Pseudomonadota bacterium | reverse complement strand
GGCCGGGATCCCTACTGCGACCTCAATCCCGACGAGGTGGTGGCCCTGGGTGCGGCGATGCAGGCTGATATTTTGACGGGGCGTTCGTCCCTCGCTGACGACCTCCTGCTCCTGGACGTGATCCCCCTGTCCCTGGGCCTGGAAGTGATGGGCGGTGTGGTGGAGAAATTCATTCCCCGCTGCTCCACCATTCCCATCTCCAAAGCGGAAACCTTCACGACGCACGTGGACAACCAGACTGCTGTGGATCTGCACATTGTCCAGGGAGATCGCGAGCTTGCCCGCGACAACCGCAGCCTGGGCCGCTTTGTCCTGCGCGGCCTGCCGCCCCTTCCGGCGGGTGTGCCCCGCGTCCGTGTCGAATACCTTGTGGATGCCGACGGGCTCCTGCGGGTTTCCGCGCGCGAGGAGCACACCGGGATCGAGGCAACCATCGAGGTCAAACCCAGCTATGGCCTCACGGACGATGAGATCGAGGAGATGCTGGAAGCCAGTATCGACCACGCCGAGGACGACGTGGCGGTGCGCATGTTGATCGAGTCCCGGGTAGAGGCGGAGGGGATCCTGCATGCCCTCGGCAAGTCCTGGCACGACCAGGAGCTTTTGGAGGAGGGCGAAGAGGCCCGCATCCAGACGGTCACCGAGCAACTCCAGGCGGCCATGTCCGGGGACGACTACCACAAAATCCAGGAACTCTCCAAACTTCTGGACCAGGTCACCGCGCCCTTTGCGCAGCGCCGTATCGAGCGGGATCTGACCCGTGCCCTCTCCGGGCGCGACGCTGCCACCGTGGCCCACGATCTGAACCGCAACCTGGGAGCCTGAGATGTCTGATCACGACCACCACGACGTCCTGGATGTGCCCGAAGGGGCTCCCTTTGCGACGGTCCACTTCCTTCGCGACGACAAGACTGCCAAGGTACGCCTGGGCACCTCCGTGCTGCATGCGGGGTTGGCCCTGGATCTGGTGATGGAGAATGCCTGCGGGGAGGTCTGCGCCTGCTCCACCTGCCACGTCTGGGTGCAGAAGGGCACCAACCTGCTCTCCTCCCCCTCGGACGACGAGGAGGACACCCTGGACAAGGCGCTGCTGGTAAAGGCCGGCAGTCGGCTCTCCTGCCAGGCCAAAATTCTGAAAGCGGGCCATGTAGAGGTGGCCTTCCCTCCGGGAACCCACCAGTTCAAGAGCCACTGAGCCCACACAAAGCGGGGCCGGATCCCACTGAATGAAGCCTCATTCAGTGACGGAAAATCAGCCTTCTTCGGGCCATGCTTTCTTCCGCACCCGCTCCAGATAGGCGACCACATTGGGATGTTTGGCCAGCTCCGCGCTACCCGCCCCAGGCACCGGGAAGGAGGCCAGGCCCGAGAGCATGGCGTAGATGGTGGCATCCACCGAGCTGGGCTGGTCGCCATGAAAATAGAGCCGATCCCCTATCAGATCGGCCACGGCGGCCACATCGGCTCGTAGGATGCCCGCGATCTCCTCCGGCTTGTGCCGCCCGGTCCCTTGGGCCTTCAGGCTGCTGCGCACATCGCGGCGGATCTGCCCGAGGATCAAGCTGCCGATCACCGGCGGCAGCATCTTCAGAAAGACGGGGGTATAGGCGGCAAAACCCGCCTCAGTGTCCCATCGCTCGTGTACCAGACACCAATAGGTCCCCTCCTCCAACATCCGGCGTACCACCTGGCTTTGCGCCTGCTGCGCCGGGCCGAGCCAGGTGTCGAGCTGCACCCCGTAGCGCTGGGTCAGGTGCTCGATGATGAGCTGGGAGTCCCCCATCAAAGTGCCATCTTCCAGCTTGATATAAGGGATTTTCCCTTTGGGAGCGGCACTCATCGACGCGGGCTTCACCTCAAAACGGAGCTGGGCCAGGCGCAGCCAGGTCTCCAACTTGGTGCAAAAGGGACTCACCGAGGGCAGACCCCAGGCACCGGGAACGGAATAGAGCTGGATCATGGACACTCCTGAACCCTCAGTCTATTCTTTTGTGCAGCACTGCGCAAGTGTCTCTGCGCGGAAAGCTCAGCTCACCCGGTTTCCCAGCCGCAGCCGCAGCAGATCGAGCTGATCCTGCACCTGGTGGGTCTGGAGACCCTGGTAGTGCTCCGGCAGGTAGCGCCGCGAAGAAGACTCAAAGACCGCCAGCATCTCCATGTACTCCAACATGCGTGTGTCACGACTTGGAATCACATCCGCCAGGGCACGATCCATATCGGGCTGGCTCACCTGCTCGCGGCCATCCCACGCAGCATAATTTGCCGCTGTCAAGGCCAGAGATTCCAGCTCGGCGGCAGACCAGCCCGCAGTGGCCACCGATGCGGCCTCCACCGAAAGTCCGGGGGCCAGCAGGATCTTCCCGCGCCGGAACACCGCTTCCAGGATCTGCTTGCGCTCCTCGGAAGTCTGAGCGAAGAAAAAGGGAATCTTCACGTCGAAACGCCCGGGACGCTTCAGGTCCACATCCAGCTTGTCCGGACGGTTGGTCATCATCAGCATGACCACCCGCCCCCGGTGGGAGGTATCGGACATAAACTCCTTCAGCCGCGCGATGACCCGGCTGGAGG
>CAITDR010000589.1 GCA_903891165.1 uncultured Pseudomonadota bacterium | reverse complement strand
GGTCCAGCTCACGCGCCTGATCCGTGATGTGGCGGCTCAGGTGCTCCACCTGGCCGGATAGCAGCATCTGCTTCTCCGCCGCCTCCTGCCGAAGTCGCTGTTCCGCCTCCTCTATCGCCGTTTTCTGTCCACTTAGCTGTGCAATCCGCGCCAGTGCCGGGCCATTGTGCGGATCCAGCACCAACAGGCGCCCGCAGGCCCGCAGCCCCTCCTCCACGCTGGGGGCCCGGGTCACCGCCTGCCAAGCTAGCCAGACCTGCTTCCGCATCTGCACCTCAGCTTCAATCTCCGCGATCGGAAAACGAGGCCATCGCAGAGTGGCACCCTTCAGGCGGGCCTCCGCCGCCACCGGATCCTGCTTCGCCAACTCTCGGATCGCCGCGACCTCCGCCCGAGTCTCCGCCTCCTCTTTCTCTTTTCGCCGCTTCGCCTCCTCGACCTCCATCAACCGACCCAACCGCGCCACATCCCACTTCAGGCCTGCCTCCTCAAACAAGACCATCGCCCGAACAAAATCACCACCCCTTTCCAACACCTCGGCCTTTTCCTTCAAAATTCGCTGCAAACCCTCCCACGCCTGAACCTGCCCCGGCGAAATTTTCAGTATCCTCCGATACAGATTCAATTTCTCCGCTTCCTCCGCTGGTTCTGCCTTCATCAGCAGCACCTGCGTCAAACGCGGCCGGGCCTCCTCCGGCCGGTTCTTGTGCAGCTCCTCCAGCACTCCGACAGCACGGTCCAGCTCGCCACCGGTGATCAGGATCTCCGCAAAAAGCTCTGCCGCGCGCGCATGGCTCGGGTTCAGACGTAGGGCTTTTTCCAGGTTTTCCCGCGCATCCTTCAGCTCCCCATCGCGCCACTGGTCGTGGGCCAGCGCAAAGAACTTCTCGGCCTTGGGCTCGATACGGTCCAGCTCCTCCTGCACCACCCGCAGCGGGTAATTTTCCAGGATCCACCTGCGCAGCAGCTCCACCCGGAACCTACAGCTCTCCCCCTCCACATCCACCAGATCCCAGCTCTTCAACAATTGGGGCGCCTGCCGGATCTCGCCGATCAGCACCGCCACCCCGGATTTCAGGAGCGCGTCATTGACCGCGTCGATGCTGTGAAAGCCCGGCCCCAGGCTGGCCAATGCGGAGGCCACAACCCGTGGGGCGGGCCCCAGTCCTTCCCACAGCCACTTCAGCGAATTGCCGCTGGCCTCCAATACTTTTGGCAACACCGCGGCCACCACGGCCGGAGTGACCGGCTCGCCCCGCTCCCACAGCTTGGAAGCCACCATCTGGCTCAGCAGTGGGTGCCCATTGGTAAGCTGCCATACCGATTCTTCCGCCTCGGGGGTCCACTGCAGCAGTGCCCGGGAAAGGGACAGCAACGCGCGAAAATCCTCGCGATACAACAACGAAACCTGCCGGGCTTCGGTGCCCTTGAACAGCGACAGGGCGGTGGCACTCAGGTCGTTGATATTGCGACCGATGACAAAAAGACAGCCCACCTGGGGCTGGAGTCGCTCCAGCACCGTCCGGAGATCGGGAAAAAGGGAGCTGCGCTGCTCGTTGGTTTTCGTGGTGGCGGGCACCGCCAACACGTCAAACTCGTCGAACAGCAACACCAGACCCCGGCCCAATCGGGGCAGGATCCCGCGCAGCCAGGTGTAGAATTTATCAGGAGAATTGCCGATGGTCGTCGGCTCTTCTATCTCGGCAGCCCTTGCAATCCGCTGCGCCAGATCGGCGAACAGGCTGACACTTTTTCCGTCGGCGTACTCCTGCATATCCACAAAAACTGGCAGATAGCGCCCGGTCTTGCGCAGCCCATCCTCCAACTGGTGCAGAATCGACGTTTTGCCGATACGACGCTGCCCGTAGAGCACCAGCGCACGGCCCTCAGGCCGCTCCAGCACAGATAGGGCGTCCCGGATCAGATCTTGGCGCCCCACAAAGGAGGATCGCCGCCCAACTGGGGGGCCCGCCTGGTAGGGATTGGCAACTTTGGGCGGCATTTTTTAGAGCACCCCCCGAAGCTGTGTCTCCAGGTAGGGGGCCAGGTCGGGATGGGGAAGCTTTTGTTGGTAAAACCGCTCCAATTGTCCCCTCAGGCGGGGATCAGACAGGCCACCCAGCTCCAAGGCCGCCAACCAACCCACAAAATCGCCGCTGTCCGCCTCCACCACCTTTCGACGAAACCAGATATCAAAGGATAGATTTGCCAGCGCCACGCCACCCTTGTGCCGCTGCAGGTAGCCCCTCTCCACCAGTCCACCCACCGCCGAGGCCAGCGCGGTGCCCGAGGGATCCGGAGCCTCACCGGCCGTGAAGCCCGCCCACACAAAAGCAGTTTTTTGTTGAACTGTCCAGCGGGGCCATAGCGCGCTCAGGCTCTGTGCGGCCACGTCCAGCCCCTTCCGTGCCGCAGCAAGGGGGTGGCGGCGGGGGTGCAGCTCGGCAGCGGCAGCACCCAACAAGGCAGGGTGGTGGCCGGCAATGCGATGTAGCAGGCGCTGCTCGGGCGGGCTGAAGCCACCCCGTGCCAACAAAAACTCCCGCTCCTCCTCCAAAAAAGGCTCCAGCCGCTCCTCGTTCATGGTGTTGAAGGGCGGCGAGCCCGCACACAGGGGGTTGGCGTAGGCGCCCAGCTCCTCCAGCGACAGCCGCGACGCAGTCACCACCGAGATCGCGTGGTTGTGATTGGAGATCAGGTTGCGGAAGGCACCCAGAAAGGAGGCACTCCCCAACGAGGCTGTCCGGGTGAGGTGGTCTTGCCGATACGCGGGTCCCCCACCAACGCCACCGGGGTACCCTGCACCACTTTTTCCGCTATCAAGGAAAGCTTTTCGTTGCGGCCCACAAAGTAGGCACCGTCGGCAGGGGGACCGTAGCGGAAAGGATTTTTGGGCGGCGGGGGAGGGGGAAGAGGACGGAAACCGGCGGCGAGGCGGGGACCCAAGGGGCCGATCAACGCGCCGCTTGGAGACGCCCCAGAGGCGGAGGGAAGGGGTGTCGGCGATGCACTTCCAAGAAGCAGCTGTTGGAGCTGGTCAATCTCAGAAACCCGCACGGACCGAAGCGCGCGAAGCTGGTCGAAGAGTGGGGGCGCGATCTGCCCCTGCAGCTCCAGGTACTGGATCAGGTCCAGGATCCAGGGGGCCGCGCCCGTCGTGTCGGTGGGGGGCAGGAATTGGAGGGCCCGCTGCCCATCCGGCAACAACAGCAGCAGCTCGGTCTCCAGCCTACGCGCGCTCCCAAAACTGTCGAGCAGCCAGTCCCGCAGCATTCGCCGATGTTCAGGCGTCAACATCCCGGCAATGTAGCCGATGTGCATCGCGCCAACCGGTGGGCCGCACATTTTCTGGGCCTACCGCGCCGCCGGCTTTTGCGCCGGTCAACCAAAATCGAAAGCCCTTCCCCCACCCACCACCTCCTCCAAGCGCTCCACAAAAGCGCGCACCGCGGCCGTGCGATGCGCCACCCCGGAGGTCACCACCTGCAGCCGCGCCACCGGGCTGCCCCACTCGGGAAGAACCGGCCGCAAAAGCCCACGCTCCAGCTCACGCTCCACCAGAAAGGGGAAGACCCGCGCGATGCCAAAGCCCGCGGCCGCCGCCTCCACATGAAGTTGGTGGCTGTTCACCCGATAGCGGCTTTGTACCTTGACTTGCACCTTTTCGGGCCCCTCAAAAAGCCACTCCGCCGTCGCCGCCCCCGAAAACAAAAGCACCTGCTCCCCCTCCAGCTGGCGCGGGTGTTCCAGCGGCGCCCGCCCCATCAGGTACTCAGGGGAGGCATAGCAGAACATCCTCATACTTCCAAGGGTTTTTGCGTGCAGCCGGGAGTCCCCCAGCTCTCCTCCCCGCACCGCCAGATCGTAGCCCTCCCCGATCAGGTCCACAAAGCGATCGCTGATGTCCACCTGGAGCTGCACCTCCGGGTATTTTTCCAGAAAAGGCAGGGCAATCGTGGACATCCACTGCCCCGCAAAACCCTGCGACACCGACACCCGCACCAGCCCCCGCGGCTGCTCCGCCAGACCCGCCACCCGCCGTGTGGCCTCCTCTACCGCAGTAAGGGCAGGGCGAAGCTGCTGATAGTACTCCTGTCCCGCCTCGGTCACCGTCACCCGCCGCGTGCTGCGCTGCAACAGCCGCACCCCGAGGGCCGCCTCCAGGGTGGCCAGCCGGTGGCTGATGGTGGAGCGCGGCACCCCAAGTCGCTGAGAAGCGGATAAAAAGCTGCCGTTCTCCACGATCGCCGCGAAGGTACGAACCCCTTCCAGGTCGGGAGGATTGGTCAAACCATTGGATAGTGATTCCAAAAAGGCACCATTGATAGGCTTGTTGGGATGAATATCCTTCTCTGCACGGAGTGACCATGATCCCGATCTTCAAAGGTGCCCTTCTTGGGGGCTTCATCGCCGGAATCCTGAACCTGATCCTCGCCCTGGGCGCCCAAGCAGCGGGCGCAGCTCTGGAAGGTGCCCTGGCCGGGCCGGGAACGCCCATTGTGGGCATTCCTGCTCCGATGTTCGTGGTGGCCTCGGTGATCCCCGGGTTAGGCGCCGCCGCCCTCTATGCGGGGCTGCGCCGTTTGACAGAAAAGGCCGACAGCGCTTTTGTGGCGATTGCCCTTGTCTTTGGCCTGCTCTCTATGGGTGGACCTGCCATGCTGGAGGGCGCCAGCCTCAGCACAAAAGTTATCCTGGGGCTGATGCACGTGGTGGCCGGTGTGGCCATTCCCCTGGGCATCTTCCGCGCCACCCGTCGTTGATCAGGAGTAAAAATGTCTGAAGTTGTCGAAGGTCAGAAGATGCGGATCCGCTTTGATGGAAGCCGCTGTATCCATGCCCGTAACTGTGTGCTCTCCCAGCCGAGTGTCTTCAAGGCCAACGTGGAGGGGCCGTGGATTGATCCTGACGCCGCCTCCCCGGCGGAGCTGCTGGCGGTGGCGGAGCGCTGCCCTTCCGGCGCGATTGTGGTGGAGCCTCTGGACGGCGGTACTGCCGAGCAGCCGTCGGGACGGAATGTCGTTGCCGTCCTGGAAAATGGTCCCTACGCCGTCCGGGGTACGCTGAGCGGAGCGGCCGCCGGTCTCCGGGCCACCCTCTGTCGTTGCGGGGCTTCTAAAAATAAACCATTTTGTGATTCATCCCACCATGATGTACACTTTGTGGCGACCGGTGAGTTTCCGCCCCCTTCCGAATTGCCTGCATGGAAAGAGGCAGGACCGCTGGAAGTGACGGGAATCCCCGATGGCCCACTCAAAGTGGCGGGCCCCCACGAGCTCACCTGCGGCACCGGGCGCGCGGTGAAGCGGGGGGATGTGGCCTTCCTCTGCCGTTGTGGTGCTTCGGCCAACAAACCTTTTTGCGACGGTACCCACCGAAAAATCGGCTTTCAGACAAACGGAGCGTAAAAATCATGGATCGCAGCGTCATCCAGGTCATCACCGGACATCAGCAGCGGGAGGGCGGCGGTTTTGTGGTACGTCGCCCCTTTCCCAGCCGGGGAATCCCCAATCTCGATCCCTTTTTGATGCTGGATGAGCTGGGGCCGGTAGACTATGCACCGGGCGAGGCCATTGGCGCGCCCGACCACCCGCACCGGGGTTTTGAGACCGTCTCCTACATTCTGGAGGGAGAAGCAGCCCATGCCGACAGTGCAGGGCACTCCGGACTTTTGGGGGCGGGGGACGTCCAGTGGATGACGGCGGGCTCCGGGGTGGTGCATCGCGAGATGCCCTCCCTCAAAATGCAGAAAGAAGGCGGGCGGATGCACGGCTTTCAGCTCTGGGTGAACCTGCCTCGCGCCCTCAAGCGCAGTCCGCCGCGCTACCAGGAGCTGCGGGCTGCGCGTATTCCCGAAGCCACCACCGCCGACGGTCTGGCTTCGGTGCGGGTGATCGCCGGATCCGCCTTGGGAATTGTGGCACCTACCCGTACCCACACCCCCATTCAGTACCACCACTGGCGCCTACGGGCGGGGGCCTCGCTGAAGCTGTCCTACCCACCGGATCAACGGATTGGGATCTATGTTTTTCGGGGCGAAGCCACACTGTGTGGCCGAGCCCTGAAGGCCGGGCAGCTTGGGGTGTTGGGGGAGGGGGAAGCGTTTATGATCGAGGCCGATAGCCCAGCCGAGTTTCTGCTGTTGGGCGGCACCCCGATAGGCGAGCCCATCGCCTGGTCCGGCCCCTTTGTGATGAACACCGAAGCCGAGCTGCACGAAGCCTACGCGGACTTCCGTGCGGGCCGGATGGGGAAGATCCCGCCGGAGATCGTACGGGCCTGAATTCGGGGAACCTACTCCACGCCCCCCAAAAGCCCCCGCCCAAAAAGCTCCAGCACCTCCGGCTTCTCGCGCAGCTCCGTCCGCTGCTGGGCCGAAAGCTCCACATGCAAAAACCGGGCTCCGGCCATTCCTTTCAGCTCGTTGGCCTGTACATTGGTCGTCGCACCCAGCACGTTCACCTGATCTGGGTACAGCAGCACTTCCTTCCCGATGCTGGCCTGCAAAGTCGCTGCCGCCTTCCGGCTGAAGTCGGTCACGCCGTTCCGGCCACCCGCACTGATCACCATTTTTGTACCCGGTGGAGGATCTCCTTCTCCTTCCCCTCCAAACCCATGGATCTGGATCACGGTTGCGTTACGACGGGTCTCGGCAGCGGCCAGGGTTGCCGTCTGGAACAGATGATCAGGGTTGTGGCAGGCATCTGCGTAGTTGTATTCTCCTTTTTCACGCGCTCCGGTCGAAGTGGTGTAGCGATGGAGACTGTTCGTAAAAAAGGCCACCGGGGCGGGGCTGCCCGCGGGGGGCGAAAAGTAGAGCGATGCGCCGATCCAGCCGGTGCCCATATCAAAATAGGCATGCGGAGCCTCCAACAGGATCCAGTTCCGCTCCACCGGTCGGCCGATGGCGAAGAGGTAGGCGCCGGTGCCCCGTCGGGAGCTTATGTCCTCATACAATACAAAATGTGACTGCCCGGCCACTTCCCAGCGCTCCAGGTGCATCCCCAATTGAGTGGCGATCCCGGTCAGCTCCTCGGGCAGCTCTCCCTTGGGGGCATAGTAGGTGAGCGCCGGAATCAGGATGTTGAAGGCATCTTTTTCTTCGGGGGTGGGATCCCGCCACGCCGGACGTAGCGACGTTTGCCAGAGCAGCTCGGCGGCCTCCTCCAAGCTGTGGCTTTGTACCTCCAGCGTTGCCGGCTGGTTCAGGGGCAGGACCGAGGGGGGTACACAGCTGGTACAGGCCAGCCAGAACAGCGGACTCATTGCGAAAAATCCGGGTAACAAAGCTGTACTTCAGGATCAGCGATGCGGAAGCGTAGCCCACTCCCCGCCTCCGTACGCTGTGCATAGCGGACTTCGATGGGGAATTGACCTGCAGGAAGCTGCACCTCTACCTCCTCTCCCTCCAGGTCCTCTGCGCCGGATCGGCCCAGCACCCACTCCCGATCCACCGCCACCCACAGATCACTGACCGCCCCCACCACCATCGTCACCGAGCCGCCGTCACGCACCCGAACCCAGGCCGCCCACCGCCCCGAAAACCATTCTGGATCCTCTTCAAAGCCCTGATCGACTGGCCACCAGGAAGCCCCGAATTCCAGCGAGGGATCGTCGCGACGGAAGGCGAGGTAGCCCGGATCCCACCAGTCCACCGCGTCGGGATCGGGGCTCTCCTCGTCCACGGGTCGTAGATCGGGATGATCGGCGGGCAGGTTGTAGTAGTAGCCAGACCAGGCCGCCGCACAGCTATCCCAGTCGGGCGGCTTGCCGAAGAGCGCATCCGGGTCGGTGCCCGGCGGATCGGCCACCGCCACCGGTGGCGGCGAATAGACGGAATAGTCCGAGCAGGCAAGCAGTAACAGCGCGATCATGGTGCTTCCTCGACCAGAAGGGAGCAATCCAGCCACTCAGACACCATCGCACGCTCCTGCTCCGTGGGGCCACCTCCGGGCGGCATCCCCCCATCCGTGGGCACCGTTCGCACGCGCACCCGCTCTGCCCACTTTTGGACACCCTCCAAGGTGTCCAGATCAATGCCCAGCGGCGCGCCATTCCGGTGGTCTTCGGGCAAGAGGCTGGAGTGGCAGCCTGCACAGTGTCTCCCCATAAATCCCTGCCCGAAATTTGTGTACGACAACGGAGGGTCCCGATCGCAGGCACCTCCGCTCTCCGCCGGAGCGCCACAGCCCGCCAGCCATAAGAACAGGCCCAGGCTCATCCGCCTCCCCCTCTCAAAAAAATCATCCCAGCAGCGCGTCCAGGGACTGGACCCCTGGCAGAAAATAGGCGGGATCCAGCCCACCCAGCTTGAGGAGGGCGGTACCCAGGTGCTCACAGGCCAGCATATCGCCGTCACTTTTTTCGCGGCCTGTTGACATGTCAATGGGTTTGGCGATCAGCTTGTCGTCGGTCACACCCAGCGACTGCCCGCCCGCCACCCCGGAGCCCACCACCAGCGCCGAGCCGTAGGGCCAGTGATCTTTCCCGCCACTTCCGTTGAATTTGGGCGTCCGCCCGAACTCGGAGAGCGCCACAATCACCACCTCGTCGATCAGGTAGCGGGTGGTGTGTCCCGGTGTGGAGGAAAGGTGGTCCATGATCTCGTCCAGGGCACCAAAGAAGGGGTCCTGGTTCAGGATCTGCTGCCGCTCGTCGCCATGGGTATCAAAACCGCCGTCGATGCCGATCATCGCGCAGCGCGACAGGCCCAGTCGGAACAGCTCCGCCGCCTTCACACCCTGCTCCACCATACTCCGCCCCAGGTCGGAAAGCCCGGCTTCAAAGCGCCGTCCCTCCAACTCCATCGCCCGTTCCAGGTTCGCCCGCAGTGACTCCCCGCGCTCCGCTCCGTTCCCCCGCTGCTGAGCGGCAAAGCGACCCACCCGATCGTAGACAAAGGCATCGATCATCGCGTCGGAGGGCTCCGAAAAACGTGGCGTTGGACTATCCGACTTGCCAAGAATAGAGCCATCCAAAAGCTCCAGAAGGGTGCCACCCCCTGCCCGCACCACCGCAGAGGCCGAGGTACCGGGGTAGGAGGGACCCGAAAAGACGACGTGAGGCATCGGGTATTCAAGCGTCGAATTGGCCGCGATGATGGTAGGCCAATCGGCGTAGGAGGAGGCGGAGGTGCCCGTCATCACAAATTGCATTGCCGAGTCGTGGCCCACCGAGTGGGCGTCGATCCCATTCACAATGGCCGTCCGGTTGCCCCAGCGCTCAAAAAAGCGCCCAACCAGCGGGCGATCCGGCCCCGCAGTGTAGTTCAAAATACCGTTTCCACCCATATAGGTGTCCGGGTCCATGTCCACCCCGCTGCTCCCGAAGTGCGGGTCCAGCACCGTGGTGGTATCCCAGCCCCCTCCGGCGTAGAAGAACAGAAATTTCCGCTCCGAAGGCCGGGCCTGGGCCAGTCGGGGAGCTACCGAAAGCCCGGCCAGGGCTGCCGCCCCTCCTAAAAGATGGCGGCGAGAGAGGCCCGACAGAAAGCGATGGTCACGCTTGAGCATGGGAACCTCCTAGTAGAAAAGGACGCGGGGATCGCGGAGAACAGCAGAAAGGACACCGGCCCAGGCGCGGGTGGAGGAGCCCTCCACTGCGTAGACCTGCTTCCAGAGGGTGGTCAGTGCTGCCGGTTCGGGGGCATCCTCGCCAAGGGGAATGCCAGTGATTCGCAGGTAGAGGTAGCGGATCTGGCCTTCAAAGGCTTTGGGATCGGACTCCGGCGTCGTCTCGGCGGTGACGTACTTCAGCAGGCGTGCCTCAGTGGTGCGGGCCGGATCCAGATCGGCCACGGCAACGGCCTGCGCCGCCGCCTGCGCAAAGCGCTCCAAGCCTAAGGAAGTTCCCACCGAGGGATTCCGCCCCGCCGCCGTCACCGAGCGCCCATCGATGCCCCCCATAAGAACCGGAAGGCCGGCCCCCTGTGCCTGCAGCGCATCTTCACTGTCGAAGTCCCACCGGAAGCCAGTGATGTCTTCCACAATTGCGGAGAGCTGGGCGGGCGAGGTGGTACGCACCGGCGTGAGGGTGGCCGCTACGGCAGGATCTACGGCATCTACGGCCAGAAATTGCCGAGAGAGCACCACCGAGCGCAGCAGGGGCCGCAATCGCCAACCCGCATCCGCAAAAACGGCGCGATGTTCCTGAAGCATCGTCCAATCTTCCGGCGTTGTGGGCCGCTGCAGAATCCCCTCAAATACCGTCCGCACCGCACAGTCGTAGTAGCGCGGATCCGCGGCCACACGTTGCCCCAACTCCTCCAGACCAGAGGTAGGAACACCATAGTAGCCGGGGGAGCGACCGGAGTAGCTGCGCCAGCCCTGCTCAGCCTCGGGCAGATAGAGCGTTGCCGCGCGCAGACCATCCGGCTCTTCTTCATGGAAGAAGCCGAAAAAGTGCCCAGCCAACGGATCCAGGCTGGAGTGGCAGCTCTGGCAGGCCACATTGGTGGAGATGGCCTCCTCCGGGTCCACCGTGAGCTGGTCCACCTGCGCACGGTTCAGCACGATGGGCCGCGACAGATAGTCGTCACAGAGCAACATCTTCGATACCGCATTCGCACGGTGTCGATTGGCATTTCCGCCCATACTTGGGTAGCGTTGCCAGATGGTACTCATCGTCAGCAGGCCCGCGTGGGGGCGGCCATCCCGGTAGGTAGCAGGTACCCAGCCCGGGTCGTCACTCTGCCGGTCCAAATCCCAGAATTGCGCAAGGAGCGGATCAGCCATGGTATAGGGGGCGGTGACCAGCTCCGAATAGGGCAGCTCCTGCTCGAACACATGGCTGAGCAGCCGCAGGGGCTCGTCGCCCACGGAGCGCGCCAGGTCTACCTCGTTCACCGAAATCCCTGCTTCCTCGGCATCGAAGTAGGTATCTCCGGTGCGCGTCCACCAGCGACTATTAAAAACCTCCCGGAGGCGCTCCGAGAGGCGCGGATCAGCAAGGTAGCGCTCGGCAAAGGCCGAATAAAGCGTAGGATCCGCCTCGATGGCCAACAGTTCTTCTTCCGAAGGGTGGACACCACGCAATTCCACCGACACGCGGATCAGCTGTTCTCGCGGAGAAAGCAGCGTCAAACCATCTCCTTCCGGCTCTGGCGCACAGGCCAGCATCGCAATCAGGATCATGGAGCCTCCGTCTGGTGAAGGGTGTAGACAAAGTCTTCGGGATCGGGGGGAGCAAGTTCGGCGAAGATGCTGGACAGATCCACACATACCGTGCCCAAGTCCACCGGGGCTTCCACCCCGCGCAGAAAGAGCTGTCCGCAGCCGTCACAGCTGGTGTAGGGGTCGTCGATATAGCCATCGTCATTCAATGGCATAAACACTAAATCATACCAGAAGGCCTGCTCGTCGCGCAGGCCGATCCAGCCCGCGGGCTCCAGGGTGCAGGTCTCGGAAGTAGCGCCCAGTGCCCCGTCGAGCACCAGATCCATGGCCACGCTGTCGAAGCGATCCTGGATACGCAGCTCGGGAAAATAGGCATTTCCACGCACTTCCAGATGTTCCGCGTCGCCACCGATGCTGTACAGGTACAGGTCCGAGCGCCAGCCGCCGGTCAATGGGGTGGCATTGCTGCCCTCCACCGTGCCCTGCACCAGGCTGGACCAGGTCCAGTGGCTGTAGCCCGGCGCCGTCACCTGGTAGATGGCCTCCTCTCCCTCGCCATCAAAGCCGACAAAGAGCCCATTGTCGTCGCCAATGGATCCGTTCCCCCCCAGGCGACGGGTCGCCTCCACCGTCTGACCGGCGGCCTCTGCCGGATCCCCCTCCAGGCTCAGGCTATGGTCCCAGCCCAGGTAGCCATCAAAAAACAGTCCCCCAGAGGTACGGCAGGTATCCGCCCAGGAAAGCTCTGCCTCCATGTCCACGTCGGGCGGCGAGCCCACATAAAAATCTGGACAACCTTCCCGAGCGAGTGTCGTGAGCGAGGTCACGTTTCCTGACCAGGGAGAGCCCAGGCTCAGGCCGACCGCCAAGCTCAGCGCCTCCTGCACCGCAGTGGGCAGGTCGATGCCGTCCAGGTCAGGAAGGGGCAGCTCGGGAGCGGGCGCGGGCGTGTCGCTGTCCACCGGCTCCTCCGAAACGCAGGCAAGAAGTAGGAAAATCATTCCTCCTCCTCCACCGTCAGCCCTACGGTCTGCTCCCAGGAAAAACTGAGCTCATCGTCTTCCAGCGTGGCCTCATACCAGGCCAGCCACAGCCCACTCTCTGCATAGTTCAGGTACAGATTTGGTTCTTTCCAACCAAAAACCTCCTGTTCTCCAGGCAAATCGGGCTCTTGGCAAAGCTCCGGATCCCCCTCCGCCAGGTAGTGGGTCACCCGGAAGCTGAAGTCGCAGCCCGCGCAGCCCTCGGTCTCCGGCGTACCCGTCAACGCATAACGTAGGGAGCAGACCGGTACTTCCTCGTCGCCATCCAGGATCTCCTGGATGAGCAGCTCGCCGGTGATCGCCCGATAGGGGCCGCCCAAGGGGGTCAAGAGCCAAAAGCCTTCGTGCCGCAGCAGAAGGCTGTGGGTGGGCACGGTATCGGTGGGACCATCTTCGATGCCGCTGTCCACGACAAAAGGCGTGGAATCCACCGGAATGTCCGCAGACTCTTCGGGAGGAAGCTCCGAAATTGCGGAGTCTTCGGGAGCGGTGCAGGCGAGGAGTAGAAGCAGCACCTGGACCTCCTACCCCTAGCCAACAGCAGGTGGGGTTTCAGACTGAAGGGAAATCGGTGTAAGAGAGCATACAAAACGAACCGGATTTTGGAAGGTCAGGCGACAACCTGACTTCTCCCACTCAGCCATCCAAGGGCAGCTTCCTCAGGTCGGGGGCCACCGCGAAGCGACAGCCCGTGGCTGCTTTGACCTGTTCCACCGTCAGATCTTCCGCAATCTCAATGAGGGTCAGGCCCTTTTTGAAGGTGAAGACCCCGTAGTCGGTGATCAGCAGATCCACACAGCGCAGACCGGTCAGCGGCAGGCTACAGCTCTCTACCAGCTTTGCCTCCCCTTTTGCGGTGTGCTCCATCGTGACCACAACCCGCTGGGCGCCGCTGACCAGATCCATGGCGCCGCCCATACCCTTCACCATCTTCCCCGGCACCATCCAATTGGCCAGGTCGCCGCTGGCAGAAACCTGCAGCGCCCCCAGAATGGTAAGGTTGATATGGCCCCCCCGGATCATCCCAAAACTGTCTGCGGACGAAAAGAAGCTGGCGCCCGGCAACGCAACCACCGTCTGCTTGCCGGCGTTGATCAGATCGGGATCCACCTCCGCCTCGGTGGGGAAGGGGCCCATCCCGCACAGGCCATTTTCCGAGTGCAGGACAATGTCCATCCCCTCGGGAATATGGTTGGCAACCAGCGTCGGAATCCCGATTCCCAGGTTCACATAGTAGCCGTCCCGCAGCTCGGCGGCAGCACGACGAACGATTCCATCTCGCGACAACGGCATGGCTTAGCCCTCCCGCACGGTGCGGCGTTCGATGCGCTTCTGGTAGCCGGTTCCCAACAAAATCCGCTGCACAAAGATGCCCGGGGTGTGGATCTGGTCCGGGTCCAGCTCTCCGGGTTGAACCAGCTCTTCCACCTCGGCGATGGTCACCTTTCCGGCGGTGGCCATCATCGGGTTGAAATTCCGGGCGGTCTTGCGGAAGATCAGGTTGCCCTGCGTGTCGCCCTTCCAGGCCTTCACCAGCGAAAAATCCGCCTTCAGCGCCGACTCCAGTACATAGGGCCGGCCATCAAACCAGCGCGTATCCTTGCCCTCGGCCACCTTGGTACCCACCCCGGTGGGCGTAAAAAAGGCAGGAATCCCCGCCCCTCCGGCCCGGATACGTTCCGCCAGGGTGCCCTGGGGACACAGCTCGACCTCCAGCTCTCCCGAGAGATACTGGCGTTCAAACTCTTTGTTTTCGCCCACATACGAGGAGATCATCTTCTTGATCTGGCGGGTATACAGCAGTAGCCCCAGCCCCCAGTCATCGACCCCGGCGTTGTTGGAGACGACAGTCAGCCCGCGCACCCCTTTGTCGCGCAGGGCCAGAATCAGATTTTCGGGAATCCCGCAGAGCCCAAAACCCCCTGCCATCAGGGTGGCGCCATCGGGAATGTCCGCGACGGCCTCGGCTGCGGATGCGTAGACCTTGTTCATCAACGCTCCTTTCCGGAAGCCTAACCAGCCAGGGCCCTGGAGGCTCTTGTCATGTCAAGGGATGATTTCCCCCTCGCCAGGGTTCCAGCCGGGGATTAGCTATGAAAAGCATAAGACCAGTTCTCGTGGTAGGCTATTCAAAGAACCTGGGGAGGCTTCGGTGACCGACAAGGCGGAGGGCCAGCTCTCGGGCAGGACCGCCACAAGCGAGACGGAAGAACGCGGAATTCCGCTCGGCAAGGTCGTGGCGCAGCGCTATCGAATCCAGAGCCTGATCGCACGCGGCGGGATGGCGGCGGTGTTTTTGGCCGACGATCTGTTGTTGCACCGGCAGGTGGCACTCAAGGTGCTGGTGCCACCCAACAAAGCAGACATCGCATCCTTCGAACACCGTTTTCGTCGGGAAGCTCAAGCATTGGCCCAGCTTTCACACCCCAATATCGTCACCCTGCACGATTTTGGAGAAACAAAGGAAATCGGCTATTTTCTGGCAATGGAGTACATCCCCGGCCCGCGGATGACCGATCTGGTAAAAGATGGGCCGATGGAGCCCATCCGCGCCATCCGCTTGGTGCAGCAGGTGGTGCAGGCACTGCGCTACGCACATAAAAAAGGCGTGATCCACCGCGATCTGAAGCCGTCCAACCTCCTGGTGCTCCAGGGAGAGGACGGCAGCGAGACTATGAAGGTGGTGGACTTTGGCCTGGTGAAGCTGGCCGAGATGGACCAGTCCCTGACCCAGCCCGGTCTGGTGCTTGGATCCCCGCACTGTATGGCACCCGAGCAGGTGCGCGGTCAGGACACCGATGCCCGCACCGACATCTATGCGCTCGGCATACTCCTGTTCCGGGCGATCACCGGGGTTTTCCCTTTCCATGGGGACAATGCCACCGCCACCATGCTGGCGCACCTGCATCAGGCCACGCCCTCCTTCTTCTCGGCGGCGCCGGGAATCCTGGTGCCCGAAGGCCTGGAGCCCATCGTCGCCCGCTGCCTGTCCAAGGATCCCGCCGATCGCTATGCCGACATGCAGGCCTTGATGGACGATCTGGTGCAGGTGGCTGGCGCCGGCGCACAGATGCACTCGGTGACCCTGGTCAAACCGATGCCTCCCGGCGCTACGCAAGAGCGCACGGAGACACCTTCCTGGGGCCGCTGGGTGATTCTGGGAGCGGGGCTTTTTGGGCTTTTGTCGGTACTTGCGGTCGGGATGTTGTTGTTTGCCTGGCAGAAAAGCCAATCGTTGCCGCCACCGGCCCCGGTGCCCAACCCCGTGGTGCAGGAAGCGCCGGTGACGCCAGAAAATGTGCCTTCCACCCTGCCAACCGTCCCGGGCGAAGGGGAGAAGCCTGCCGAGACCGCCCCCCTCGCGCCACCCGAGCAAGCTGGCGGCGCGCCTGAAAAGCCACCCGAAAAGCCGACAAAGGCCACCCCTGAAAAGACCCCAGAAAAAGCGCCGGAGAAGGCGGGTTCCCAGACAGCGCCGGAGAAGCCTGAAAAACCGGTAGAAAAACCCGCTGAGAAGCCGCCTGAGGTCAAAAAACCGCCCGAAGGCTACATGCCGCTGCCCGAGGATTTTTGATCATGCTGATGCTCCTTGCGATGCTGCAGACGGCGCAGGCGGAACCCAAGGATGACGCTCGTCGTCACTTTCTTGCGGGTTTGAGCTACGCCCAGCAGCAGAACTACGAGGAAGCCCTTGCAGAATTTTTGAAGGCGCAGGATGCCTGGCCGCATCCCAACACGCTGTACAACATTGCAAAATCCTATGCGGATCTCGGAAACATCGAAAAATCCTTGGAATACTACCGGCTCTACCGCAGTGCGGCACCGGACAAGGCGGGCGATGTCGATCCGGTGATTGCCGTTCTGGAAGCCCGACTTTCGGCGCAGAAACAACCACCCGCCGATCTGGAGCGCCTCCGGCAGCTCCGGGAGGAAGAAGCGGCGCTTCTTCAACAGCTCCGCGAGGCCGGGGTGGACGTGCCCCTGTCGTCGGCCGAGCCGCTGCCCGAGGCAGCGCCGACCCCGGAGGTATCCGCCGACCCTCTCGAATTGCCCACCAACGATGTCTTCTTTTCCGATGCCTACCAGCAGGAAGTGGTCACCGCCTCGCGCTATGGCCAGCAGCCCCTGGACTCGCCATCAACGGTAACGGTACTTTCTACCGAAGACATTCGTATGTCGGGCGCCACCACCATCCCCGACTTGCTCCGGCGGGTCGCAGGGGTAGAGGTGATGAGCCTGTCTGCCGGGCAGGTGGATCTGTCGATCCGTGGCTTTAACCGCGAGCTTTCCAACAAAGTGCTGGTGCTGATCGACGGCCGCAGTGTGTACCAGGATTTTATGGGGACGGTGGTGTGGGCGACGCTGCCCATCAGTATGGAGGAGATCGAGCGGATTGAGATTATTCGAGGTCCGGCCTCGGCTATCTATGGTGCAAATGCGGTGACCGGCGTCATCAACATCCTTACCCGCACGCCGGGGGAGGGCGAGAACGAGGTGGTGGCCAAGGTGGGGGGGCCCGACTACGCCTCCGCCAGTGCGTCGATGACCGGCCGAAACAAGCTTTTATCCTGGCGTATCGGTGGAGGCTACGAAAGGGTGGAGCGTTGGAACCGCGCCGCCGAAATCTCCGAAGACAGCCCGCTGGTGCCCTTCACCAACGATCAGGAGACCGCGATGCGGGTACTACGCGCCAATGGCCGCGTAGATATCCCCTTTTTGGATCGTGGCCTGGTCTCCGTGTCGGGTGGCTATGCCGACGGCTTTACCGAGTTCTATACGCTCGGTGCCTTGGGTAACTATGGCTTCGACTTCCAAGCTGGAAATGCCCGGTTGGATGTGGGCTTTGACCCGGTACACCTGCGCGTCTTTACCAACCACCTCGCCGGGGATGCCGGTCCCTGGCTGGAGTATGTGGGCGAACGTTCGCTGCGGACGCGGCTGGAAAGTAGCATTGTCGATAGCGAGCTGGAATTTTTACGGCAATTTTCAACCGGAAAAATCGTCCATCATCTCAACTTAGGTGCCAGCTACCGCTTCAAAACCATCGCCTGGGACTACCTGCGTGGCGACGGCGAGCCCATCGACGAACACCACTTTGCCGCCTTCCTCCAAGAAGATGCGCGGCTCGGCAAGTTCGGTCTGGTCGGCTCGCTGCGGATGGACCGCCACCCCCTGGTGCCGATCACACAAACGCTCTCACCACGCGGCGCACTGATTTTCCGCGCTTTTCCCCGTACTTCCCTGCGACTTTCCGGCGGTACCTCCTTCCGCTCTCCCACCTTTCTGGAGAGCTACCTGACGCTGGAGCAGCCCACCGCGGCCGACGGCTACTATGTGATGACTGAGGGCGATGAGCAGCTTCTGCCCGAGCGTATTCTCTCGGGCGAGCTGGGACTGCGGGACGAGTCCAGCCGCTTCCACACCGCCGATGTCGCCGTTTTTGTAAATCAGGTTACCAACCTGATCGATCTCACCGATCTGACGCCGAATGCCGGGGCCTATGACCCCGTCCAAGAGGGTTTTCGCGCCGGGACGACCTCCTTCTCCAACCGGCCCGACACCTGGACCGGCGTGGGGGTGGAGGCCGAGCTGGCGCTCTTCCCCATCGACGGCCTGGATGTACACGGTACCCTGAACTGGGAGCGTGTTTTTGATGACGACGGCACCGAGGTGGTGGTGGATCAGGCCACCTCGCAGTGGAAAGTAAACGTGGGAGCCAGCTATAGCAGCCCTCTCCGATTTTCTCTGGCGGCCGACATCCAATATGCCTCGCCACAGGTGTGGCGCCTGCGCACCTTCGACGCAAATGGACAACTGATCATCCAGGAGGAGCCCATCCCCGAGCGGCTGATCGTCTCCGCCAAGGTCGCAACCCATCCTTTCAAAGATGACCGGTTGGAGCTGGCGGTTTCCGGCTGGAACCTGGGAGCTATGGGTGGACAACGGGTGCGTGAGCACCCCAAAGGCCAGCTTGTCGGCGGCAGAGTCTACGGTACCGTCGGGTGGAGGTTCTGATGTTTCTCCTGCTCGCCTGTGTGGAAGTTCCCCTGGATACCGGCGCGGAAGCCCTGCAAAACGTGATCTCAGGCACGGTCACTTTTGCAGGATCAGGGAGCCCAAGCAACACCTTTGTCTTGCTCTTTCCTGCAGATGATCCCCCGCCTCCCTATGGCACTGGCGCACCGGTTAATTTTACCACCCTTACCGCGTCGGACTACACCGGTGAGGGGCAGGGCCTGCAGTCGGCCAGCTATGCCTTCCCGGCGGTGCCAGACGGAAGCTGGGTGGTCACGGCTTTGTCCGATAGCGACGGCAATTTTCAGCCACAATTGGACTCCCATGCGGGCGCCACCTGCGGCGACGTGGTGGGTGGACATGTGCAGAGCCTCTCCGACACCTCGCTGGCGCCGTTGACGGTCGCGGGAGGCTCCTGGCTTCAAAATGTGCCGGTCCTGCTGGCCTCCACCCTTACCACCCAGCGGCCGGTTTTCACCTTTGATCCCGTCACCTTGGACCAGACCCAGATTGCTGCGGGCGGCGCCATCCCGCTGCGCTCCGACCAGGTGTGGAGCCGGGATTTGAAGCTGGCGGGGCCGCTGGACCTGAGCAATCCCCAGCCCTGTAACACCTTTTTTCCGCTATACATCGTAGATGCCGATGGCGACGGGGTTGCTGACCCGCACCCCACCTTCGGGCAATATGGCTTTGCGACGGTGTGGCCGCATATCTACCTGGTCTATGCGGGCGAGGTGGAGGAGGGCGAAAGCTGGATTTCCGAGCTGATGATCCCGCTCGAACCCTTGGGGGGCGCGGCCCTGCCGCTCAACACGGTGCTGCCCTTCACCGAGCTGACCACGGTGTTGTTTCCTGTAGCCCAGCATACACTTCCCGACGGCAGTGTGGAGGTGGTCCAGGCCCCGGGCCTTCCCGCCGGTCCCTGGGCAGTGAGTGTGGTCAGTATTACCGGGCAGACCTGGACAGTTCCCAACGACAGCGCCAGCGCCACCTCCCTGTCCGCCACCTGGGATCCCGCCGCACAAGGGGCGGTGGTCATGCTGAAATAGCGGATGTTCTGGCTGCTTTTTGCCTGCACGACCCAGCCTGAAGCGACGCCTGAAGCCGTCGAGGAAAAAAGCTCGCTCGCCCAGGAGCTGTATGCCGGGGAGCAGGGTGCGGAGGCCCGTCGGGCGGGTGATCGCGCGCGGATCCTGCTGTGGTTGAAAAAACTGAACGCAAAGCCAGAATTTTTGGAGGAGCTCAAGAAGAGCAGCCTGAAAATGGCACAGATGCAGCAGGAGCAGGAGCGGGTGGAGGAGGAGGCCGATCGTCGGGAGGCCGAAAAATTGGTGCCGCTGTACAACGATCTGAGCGCCACGTTGCTGAAAGAGCCCGTGGACGAGGCCGAGCTTGCCACCCGCACCGAGGCGCTCAAGACCGCCCGAAAGGAACTTTCTTCCCGCCAAGAAGTGCGGCTGAAGTGGATCCGCCTGCAGTTGGACGAGGCCCAACGGCAGGTGGACAGCCTGGATCCCGATCAACGAAAAATCGTGCAACAGGCTGTTTTTTTTCTTCGTCAGCCCATCTCTCCCCAATTGTCGCCTACCTACTACAATGCCCTGGTGGGCGTGGCCTGGCCTACCAACAGCTTTGCCTCGCTGCGACGCCTGAGTCCCGGACCCGAAGCCGAAGATCCCCTGGATATCGGCGGCTTATGGACCTACGACGAGGGCGCCACCGTCGCCACCGAAGCCATCACCGGTCTGCGACTGACCGTGTTGGTGGCCCTGGCCCTGCAGCATCCCGAGCTGGTGCCTTCCATCGAGGTTTTTCAGGGGATCCGGCACTCCGATGATTTTGGAGCCCCCCCTTGAGGTGGCTGGGCATCATCGGCCTCTACCTTGCCGGAAGCCTGCTTTTTCTCTGGCCGATGCCACTTCACCTCCACGATCAGATCTGGGGCGACCGTTTTGACGCCTGGACCACCCTTTGGCTGATCGGGCACCTCGGAAATGGCCTCCGTGAAGGCACTCTTTCCGCAGTCACCACCGACATCCTCTTCCCCTTCGGCTACAACCTCTGGTCCTTTGGCCATGCCGCCCTCCAATTCATCGGGGCGCTGGCCGTCGCTGCGGGCCTGCCCCTGGTGGCCACCTACAACGGACTGCTGATCGGCGGGGTGGCCAGCTCCGGACTGGGCGCCCACCTTCTGGGAAAGGAGCTTTCGGGCTCCCACTATGGCGGTTTTGCCTGTGGCATCCTCTTCTGTACCACCCCCTACCTCTACGGGGAAGGGGCGGCGGGCTGCATCGAGCTGGTGGCGGCGGGCATGCTGCCGCTGCATGCCTGGGCACTGCTACGGCTTGCGCGGCAGCCTTCCAAGGGCCGCTGGGCAATTGCCACCTTGATCCTGGCCTGTATCGGCCCGTTCAACTGGTACTACACCCTGTTTGCAGGTATGTTTGGGGTGGGCTTCAGCCTGTGGATGTGGAAGGAGGCTGGAGCAAAAATAGCGGGTTGGCTGGTTCTTTCCCTGCTGGTGGCGGGCCTGATGGATGCACCGCTGATCCCGCTGGTGCGCCGCGAGACCCCCACCCGGCCGGGTATCCCACCCAGCCTGTACACCGAAGAAGCCAACTGGGAAGCGAGTAATGCGCTGGCAGACGCGCAGGTACCTGTAGCTCAGCTTACACCTGAGCTGCTGGAGCAACACGACGCCATGCAGGTGCTGCGGAACAGCACACAGATCCGGACGCTCGTGGGCTCCGATTTCCACGTCAATCCCTTAAAATCCACCCCCGGCAAGCTGCTGTGGATCGTGGGATTGGTCGGCGCGGCCGTGGCCGGGCGCCGTAGCCTGGGCTGGGTGATCCTGGCCGGCGGCGCCACCGTGCTCACCCTGGGACCCTTCCTCACCTTCGACGACAACCCACCGCTGCCAGAATGGGCAGGGACACTGCCACTGCCCTACTGGTGGGCCTATACCTACCTGCCTTTTTTCTCCAAGGCCTATCGACCCTACCGTATCGGCGTACTGACGATGATGTGCCTGAGCGCCGCCGCAGCTTCCGCTGTGGCGCGCTGGCCCCAGCACCGGGCATGGATCCCTATCCTGGGATTCTTGGGTATCTACGCCTTCTCTCAGCCGCTGTTTGCCGGAGACCAGCCCGCCTGGCGCCCGCTTGGGGATGCCACCGTGCCCGCGCTCTACCAAAAGCTGGCCGAGTTGCCGCGCGGCGGGGTGATCGAGGTCCCCCTTCAATACCAGCCCCTGACGGTCGGCAATGCACGTTTTCAGTATTACCAACTGGCACATCGGCAGCCGTTGCTGAACTGCAACCAGCTGATCCGCCGCCCTGATCTGCTGGCCTTCCGTGACTACGTGAGTGGCAACCGTTTTCTCTCTACGCTGCTGGACATCGCCCGAAAGCCTCCTCCCTATGCGGTACTTCCCGAGGACCTGCAAAAACTCTATGCCGACGGTTTTCGCTACGTGGTAGCCCACACCGCCGTCCCTTATGATGCGGTTGCCCTGGCCGGGCCGATGGGCGAGGCCGACCTGTTGGGCCAACCCGCCATGGATCTGCTGAAAACACTGCTTGGCGAACCCATTTTGTGGGATGGGGAGGGCGAAGTGTTTGCCATCCCCGCAGCGCTGCCGGCCCTGTTTCCGGTGATCCGCGCGCAGGACTACGTGGAGATTCAGACCCCCTATGATGGTAGGTTGCGGCTGGTTCTTCAGGAGGGTCAGTCTCTTGTACTTTACGACGGAGAGCCCGAAATTCGGCGCATCTCCTTCTGGGTGCAGGCCACATCGGGAAGCGAGGTGTCCCTGCGCGATGGTCGGGGCAGCCACCCCATCCCCGTACAGGCAGAGTGGTGGCGACGGGTAGAGGCAGAAGTCGAGGGGGGACCCATCATTCTGGAGGCCAGCGAGCGGGTGGAGCTGTCGCTTCAGCGTGTACAAGGCAGCGCCGAGAGACTTGTCCCGACTTCTCCCTAAGATCCCCTGAACTTATCCATAAGCCCCAGGCAAAAAGCTGCACTTCCGAAACAGAAGTGGCCTGCAAGGCGGAGAAAGTACCTACCTTTGGATTATTAGGAGTTATGGACAAGTGCGGGATACACCTCAGGTGCCCCCTTGCCACGTCCAGAGCCTTTCCTCGACCGGCACCTGAGGGGGGCTATGGACAAGTCCAGAGTTCTCCTTACCCCCACTCTGGACAGGTCAAGGGCCACAGGCTGCGACCTTATAGAGTCCTCCCGTAATTATCCATAGAGTACCGAAGTTTTCCCATAGGCCCTGGGGAGGAAAAACTTGAGCTTCAAGCTCAAGAAGCCGTTTGTCCCCCTCTTTGGCCACTGCCACCTATGGATAAGTCACCCCCGGACTATGGAGAAGTTGCGGAAATTCTCCCCAGGCCCGCTCAGGACTTCTCCATAGCGGCACCCGGTTGTGCCCACCCTTGAGCCTGCCTTCTTCTTGAGCTTGAAGCTCAAGAAGTACCGATCACTCGTTCAGGTTGCCCACGCAGGCTATGGGTAATTCCGCCGTGACCTATGGAGAAGTTGCGGAAAGAGGGGATAACGGGGGAGGAGGAAGCGCGGCGACATCGCCCAAAAGCCGCCGCGATCGTGGCGGCTTGCGGGTTAGGCTGCCGAGCCCAGGAGCCCCCCGATGCTGAGTGCCGATCAGGTGGAGCAGATCCACGCGCGCCGCGACCTCCACCCCCCGGCTCCCAAGATAGATGCCAAAAAATCGTGGGCTGCCCTGAAAAAAATCTGGCAGCGCCCCAAGTGGCCGGTGCTCCTGGGCAGTACCGAAGGGGAGCTGCGCGACCGGCTCGAAGCCATGC
>CAITDR010000588.1 GCA_903891165.1 uncultured Pseudomonadota bacterium | reverse complement strand
TCTCTTCAATGCCTCCACCACCAGGGGGGCCAGCCGGTCCCAGTCGGCCGACGGCTCACGGGTCACGGACACAAAGTCCTTCACCATGAAGACGCTACGGACTCCGCCCAGGGCAAAGATGGCGCTGGCGGCAGGGTTATTTCCAGCTTCGGCAGCGCTGTTGAAGATGGCGGAGCCCTTCTCCACCACCTGCACACCACAGACGAACTTCCGGGCGTTGGGATTGGGGGTTTCTTCAACCCACACCTGCTTTACCCGGCCGCCGGAGGGGGCCGCCGCGGGCGGTGCCGCGCGATCTTCGCCGTGGCTATGGCCGTGGTCGTGCCCATGGCTGTGATCATGGCCACGATCCGGGGCTGCTTCCACCTTGGGGGTGGGCTTGGGGGCCGCCTTGGGTGCAGCCTGCGCCTCGCGGGCGCCCCCATGGCTATGGCCGTGGTCGTGGGATTCTTCTGGCTCGGCCTCTTCCCGCTCCCCGCCGTGGCTGTGGCCGTGATCGTGTCCGCCACCGTGGCTGTGGCCATGGTCGTGGCCCCCACCGTCGTCTGCGGCGGGACGCTCGGGGGGCCGGGTGCGGGGAGGAGCAGCCACCGGCTTGGCCTCGGGCTTCTTTTCGCGCCCCAGGACTTTGCGGAGCAGGTGGACGGGCAGGCCGATGAGCTTGCGAATCATGGAAAACCTCCGCGTCCCCTTAGCCGATTGTGCGGGGTTTTGCGGGCACAGAGTTGTTGCGTTGTCGCCCGGCCTACCGTTGCCCGGACTCGTCCTCAGGGCGGCCCTCCCGCTCCCGCAGGAAGCGGATGATCTCTTCGGTCACACCACGGTCGTTCATCAGCAGGGTGTGGATACCGGGGACAGTGCGGTGGATAGCGCCCCCAAGCCGGGTTTCTTCCACCGAGACGATCCCGTCGTTGGCTTCCCCCCGGTGGGGCAGCCACACCGAGCGTGGGCCGGAAGATCCAGCAAAAATAAGTGTTGGAACTTCAGGAATCGGAAGGTTTGCATGGAAGGAAGGCGTTGCCAGCTTCTGACCGGCGTCCCCAGCAACCAACTTGAACACCGGGTTATCCTTCAGCGCCTGGGCCAACATGGGCGACGTGTTCGGTGGCCCGAGCATCACCAGCTTCTGCAGGCCCGCATCCAGCAAGGCTTCGGACTTCATCCTCGCCAATACGCCCCCCAGCGAGTGCCCGACCAGCGCAAAGGGCCGCCGGATCTTTCGCCGCACCGTCCACTCCAGGCGCTCGGCGATCCCGTCCAGGCTCTCCATGCTCACAAAATAGTTGAACAGCAGGTTGGGGAAACCTGCGTCTTTGAGGCGCCGGCCCATCAGCAACATCGACGCAGCCGTACGCCCCATTCCGTGGACCAGGATCACTTTTTCTGGAACAGCCATGTCCTTCTCGTAACACGGGGCAGCCATCGCTCATGTCAGCCCTTGTCGATTCCCGAGGAGATAAATCCCAACGCCCGCTATTTTCGCAGAAGCACCACCAGCGTCTCCACATGGTCAGTGCCGGGGAACATGTCGTAGGGCTGTACCAGGGCCACCTCGTAGCC
>CAITDR010000587.1 GCA_903891165.1 uncultured Pseudomonadota bacterium | reverse complement strand
GGCCCAGGGAGTCAGCCCCAGGGCCGTGGGTAGGGGCAGGTCATGCAGCAGGGCCGCCTGACTGCCGGCCAACTTCAGGAAGTTCGCAACCGACTCTTTGCCAAAACAGGGAACATCATCCTCCTCTTTCCGGGGGCGCTCCAGAAATGCCGCGACCCAGACGTGCAGGGGAGGGGGGCCGGCCAGTGCCTGCTGGTCCAGATACAGCTCCAGGCTGCTGTCGGTCAGCAGCAGGATCTCTTGGGTGGAGCTGGCATAGAGGTCGATCGCGGCCGGAGTTGTCGCCTGTTCCAGGAGGCTCCCACTTTCGTCCAAAATATTGATACCGGTGGTTGTGCTCACATAGATTTTTTTTGTAACCGGATCCTGCGCAAGGCTGCCGGAGAGTTCGGGGCCCGCCCAGAGTACCACCACCCCCTCCGCATTCGCACGCCACAGCTCACCCCGCTGCTTGTCCACCCCCAGCACCCCTCCGTCGGTGGGCACGATGCGCTTCCCGGATGCCGGTAGTTCCTCCCCATCCCGCCATAGCCCTTGTGATGTCAAGACATAGGAGTGGCCCTCCACCCGGAGGAAGTCATGGACGGCCCCCCGGTAGCTCAGGGGGCTCTGCGCCCCGGGTGCCCAGAGCCCGTCCGCCGCCGCGATCCAGGGAAGTCCATCTTCGACCTGCAGGAGTCCCGCCGCAGGTAGGCTCGCCACCGGCAACAGCCGCAGGTAGTCGAAGGGGTTTCCCTCTTCGGGGTTGGCGTTGGCGCGGAAAAGCCCGCCGTCTATGTCCAGCAGCCAGATGGTTTCCCCCTCGACTGCCGCGCCCGCTAAGCGACGTCCGCTGCTTAAAAATCCGCGCTGCAGCTCCACCTCTCCCGTATCACAATAGCCCTGTCGTCCCCCAATATCTGCATTAAATGCTGCTGCGTCCAGGCAGTGGGCGGCCCGGCTGCTGTGATAGAGCGGATCCAGCACCCGCAGCCCCTGCTCGACGGTATACAGTGTAAGTCGGCTCTCCTCCACCCGGAGAAGGCGATCAGAGCTTTCTGTATCGACCGATAAAAGGGGCCGGAGAGCCTCCAAGGGCAGGGGCGCCAGCTGGGCCCAGGGGTCGGGTGCGGGGGGCTCGCAGGCGAAGAGCCACCACATCAGCGGCCGATGACCTGGATATTTCCTTCCTCTACCGAGATTCCGATACGGTTGGTGGCATCCGGATCTTCCTCGACCCCTTCCGTCGTGAGGCTGCCGTCGTTGGTGGCCGCCTCCACCTTGTAGGTCCCCGTCGGCACTTCCAGGTCCACATTTCCATAGATCGTGTTCAGGGTGACATCGGTAGGAGCGGTTGAAAATTGCACATCCCGGTTCCCGGTGACCCCACCGCCGGCAAAGGTGGGCGACTCGATGCCGGTCCCGACGATATCCCCAGTTTCGATGCCCACAACCACATCGCCGCTCAGCGCCTCCAGGGTGATGCCGCCGGTACCCACCGCTCCATTTATAGATCCGGAGAGACCGTTTACAAAAAGACCCCCTTCGGTCATGTCCACCTGCAGAGCGGAGGTGGGAGGTAGGTCCACCTGGAGATCAACGGCGCAGACCTTGTTCAAATGGCAATCCGTGTCTACCTGCAACAGGCCGGACTCCGCCGTGACGCTCAGGGTGGGGGCTTCGCGATCAAATTGGGAGGACCAGCGCAAAGATCCCCCGGTGGCGGCAGCGGCCTGCACAGAGACCGTACCCGTCGGCAGCCAGATGGCGGCCAGCCCGATCTCCCCGTCCACCGAGGCCATGCCGCTATCTGTCTTCAGGCCGCACGCTAACAATAAAAATATCAAGGCGCCCCCCGGAAGCCGGTGGCCACCAAGAAAAACTCTACGGAGCGGTCGCGGGTGGCATCGGGCTTGATTCGACGGACCTTTTTGAAGAGCACTTCCACCTCTTTCTGGTAGGTGGGGGCATCTTCCCCATCAAAGACCTTGACCACAAAGCTGCCGCCGGGCTCCAGGCAGGCGCCGCAGTAGTACAGGGCACGTCGGGCCAGCTCAATCTGTCGGCAGTGGTCGGTGAAGCGGCTTCCGGTCGTGGAAGGGGCCATATCAGACACCAGAATGTCCACCTTTCCCCCTGACTTCTCCACCAACACCGCCGGGTCCACTTCCAACACCGAGCCGACGATCCACTGGCCCCCCGCCAGCTCCGGCGCCTTCAGGTCCACCCCCACCACCTGCAGGCCGCGTTCAATCAGCCAGCGGCTCCAGGATCCCGGAAAGCAGCCCAGATCGATAGCTTTTCCCCGCAAAGGCACCGCGTGGGTGCGCTCCTCCAGCTCGGCCAGCTTAAATACAGACCGGGCGGCATAGCCCTGGGCTTTGGCTTTTTTTGTGTAGTGATCGGGGCGGGTGTAGCTCATGGGAATCCTGAACCTGCACTCTACCCCGCTTCCGGCCGCACCGCCGCGCGGATCCGCTTCCGCAGGGGCTCCCAGCCGATGTCTTCGCGGGCGGAAAAGGCG
Source organism: uncultured Pseudomonadota bacterium (assembly GCA_903891165.1). Lineage (GTDB taxonomy): Bacteria > Myxococcota_A > UBA796 > UBA796 > SXON01 > CAITDR01. The sequence goes on along the minus strand of CAITDR010000587.1, from coordinate 1,956 downwards.
ATCATCCGGTGTTCGGGCACCATCAGACCCTCGCCCAGCTCCGCCAGCGCCCGCGCTCTCTTGCTGCGTGGCAATGTGTCGGTTTTGGTAGCAAGTACGACAGAAGGCCGACCGACGGCGTCCAGCCACTCCAGAAGCTGCATGTCCAGCGCCTGCGGCGGAAGCCGACCGTCCACGAGGACCACCACCAGCCGGACATTTTCGCGGCTACTTAAATACTCCTCGATCAGCCCCCGCCACTGCTCCCGCATGCTGTGGCTGACCTTCGCGTAGCCATAGCCAGGAAGATCGGCAGCAATCCACCGCTCATTGACCGAGAAGAGGTTGATCGCCTGCGTACGGCCCGGTGTGGAGGACACCCGTGCCACCCCCGCACCTAAAAGTACATTGAGCGCTGAGGATTTTCCAGCGTTGGATCGGCCCGCAAAGGCCACTTCGGGCAGGCTGGGCGCGGGGAGATTTTCAGTGAACGACCCGATAAATCGCACCGGGGACCAGGCTGCAGACATTGGGGGCGGCTAACCTGTTCTTCGGGCGGAGTCGAGCTTTAGTCTCGATTTCGATTCCGTTTGTTTTTCTTTTCTCGTGCTTCAATATGGAAATTCAGCGTCTGCTCCTTGCCTTGCCGGAGGATCACCACCTCGATGTCTGGCTGCGTCCGCAGTGCCATGTAGGCGCCCACCGCCTGAAGGACCGTGAAGATACGACGGTCGTTAATGCGCATCACCACATCCCCGCTGCGCAGGCCGCCCTGACGCAAGATCGAACAACGTGGCAGGGCCACCCGGAAACCATCGGGTTTTCCTTCCTTATCCCGGTGCAGCCATACCCGGGCCAGCTCCATCAACTTGGGCACATGGTTGGCGTAGTAGTCGATCAGCTCTCGGTCCATGGTCCAGGCCATCGGCCCGGTATTTCGGATCTCTTCTTCGCTGGGAGGGCAGGGCTCCACCTTTTTGTGGGGAACACGCGGCGGCCGCGCCGGACGACGCCCCGTGGGGCGCTGCACCGGCTTCAGCGCGCGCTCAAAGGCCTCTCCATCGTCGTCTTCCTCGGGGGGAGGCTCCACAATAGGCGCTGCCGCCTCCTCGGCCAGGGCCTCCGCGATGAGCTGCTCGTCGGAGGGGGGCTCCGGGGGCGGGGGCGGTTCTGGGGGGGGAGGGGGAATTGGCTCGGGGGGAGGAGGCGGAGGTGCCTCTGGCGGATCTTCCACCTCCACCGGCTTTTTCTGCGGTGGGACCGGCGTGGGGGCCTCCGTGGTCTCCGCCTGCTTCGTGATCGGTGGCGCCGCCGCTTCCTCCAGGACGGTGAGGGTGAAGGGCACCGGAGGAGGCAGCAGCTCGACCTCAAGCTCTGCCGCGGTGTCCTCAAAATCTCCTGGATCTTCCTCCATCTCCAGCTCCTGCATCTGCCACAGCATCCATAGCTGCTGCAGGCCCCAGCCCCATAGCGGCGCCGCCACATGCAGCAGCACACTGAGCAAGACCCACCGACCCACCGGACGGAGGGAGGGTTGCGGCAGCTCGTCGATCGGCAACATCACGCGGGTTGGACGCTCGGGCAGGGAGTTTTCTTCCAGAAGCTATCGCCTCCCACGGGCTTCCGATCCGGCGGCTTGCGGAATTTCGGGCTACACTGCGAAAATGCTGCTTCTTACGTTCGCCTGTACTGCCACTTCCGACCTGGGTGCCCGCCCGATGGTGGACGGGCCAGGCTTTTTTGACCGGCCCTTTCCTGCCGACATCCGTACTGTCGAGGGGCATCCTGATTTTTCGGGCTTTCCAGGACAGGGAGAGATTGCCCTTCTGGACGACTACATCGCCGTGGCCGACGAGGTGCAGGGTTTTGGTACCAACTCCCCACTTTTTGTACGTTTCGAAGAGGCCATCGATACCGCACTTCTTCCGACGCCCCAGCAGAGCCGTGCCGTCAAAAAATCTACGGTGATCCTGGTGG
>CAITDR010000586.1 GCA_903891165.1 uncultured Pseudomonadota bacterium | reverse complement strand
TTGCTCACATTGTAGCCACCGATGGCCCACAAGGGCTACGGCTTTTGCTCAATAGGTGAAGGTGAGCCCCACCTGGCCCCACAGATCGTCGTATTGTGTCTGCGTGTAGGTGATCTGCGGGTTGTTGGGGTCAACACAGCCTGCATCCGCACAATACCGGGCGTTCCAGCCCCCTCCGACCGATGCGGACATGTAGCGGGTGAAGAGCCACGCTACATCCGCCTTTACACGGTGGGAGACATCGCCGCGCGCGATCTCGCCATGGTAGCGATCCAGACGCATCGCATACTCGGCTCCGACCACCAGACGCTCCCGGAACTTGCCGTCGTAGCGCAAAGTCACCGCATTAAATGCAGAATAGTTGGAGAACAGTACGTCCTGGAAGTCTTTGCGATAGGCCAGGGTGATGGTCTGGCCGCGAAGAGGCGTATAGGTCGCCGCTAGATTGAGCAGCAGGCCTTCCTTAAAGGAGACCAGATCCCGTGCATAGTTCTCTTCGCCAAGCACTTCCAAATCCGAATCGGAGGCCGCGAGGGCAGAGGAAAGTGTGGAGTTGAAGTCCAAAACCGATTGTTCGTCGTAGTAGATCTGGCCGTAGCCGACCTCACCCGCCACTGCGAGCCTAGCGCTGACCTGGCCCTTGACCCCCCACTGGGTACGCCAAGCGACTCCATCGGGTTTGGCGATGACCTCCCCCACGTTCCCGTCGGCACCACCCGCCCACTCGGGGATCAGGTTTTCGCTCCAGCGGATCCAGTTCACCGAGGCACCGCCAACCAACGAAGTTTTGGGGAGGAAGCGCCAAGTTCCGTTGAGGATCGGGCCAAAATTGAGCCGGTCATTCAGGCTGCCCAGGGCCTCTGCACGCAGTAGCTCAGGGTAGGCGTCCTGGTATTCCTTGGGCAACCGGTAGGTGTCAAAGGAAAGGGTACCGAGTACGCCGATATCCAAGGCGGAACCTGGCCGAATGACAAGGCCACCGTCCAGATCGTTCCCCACATGGACCACGTTGACGTTTGCACTCTCCACCCCGTCGCCATGCAGGGTGGTCGGGGTGTTCTGAACGTCGAAGCGATCGTTGATCTTAAAGCCGATCGTGCGATTGGGAAGAATTTGCGTTCCCAACGAAAAGTCAAAATCGTTAAAGCGATTGAGCTGCCCGACTTTGAAGCTATCCTTGGGCTCGGTATCGATGTAGACACGCACCCCGTAGCCGCCGGTAAAGCTGAGGATTACCCAGGGACCTTCCAGCTTGATCTCGGCCGCGGGCCGGATACTCCAAAAAGGGGCGGCAACAACGTTGTCTTCCCCGTCGGGAACGCCATCGCCGTTGGTATCGGCCGCCTCCGAACTGTTCCCCTGGTAGACATTAGAGTGGAAGTCAAAGGCGGTGCGCACCGATGGAATGATCTCCGCGTCGCCGACCCGGATATGGTCGCCCGGACCCGCCGCAGCCGGCAAAGCGGCCAGCAACGACAAGGCGGTTACAACGGTCCGTAGGCTGCCCCGAGACAAACTTCCTCCGCGGGGACAAGATCCCCGGATCTCCACGCCACCTTTCAACCTTCGCCCATGAACGTACAATCAGATCCCCGTGGTTACTGCGGTGTGCCGACGACGGGCACATCCTGGGCGGGATCGATGACATCGTCGGCCTGCGAACCATCCGCCAGATCTTCCGTGTTCTGGTTGACCGTCGCGACAGACTTGGCCTTTTCACCACCGGTAGACCCGGTGCAAGCCAGTGCTTCGGCAAAAAACTCGCGCAACTTAGAAAGGGCTACCGCGATCTTACGAAACTCCTGGTCACCGTGGACATTGTCGTTGGCGGCCAGTGCTTGTTGCATGGCCGTGGAGCTTTGAACCGCAGCATCCAACATTTTTCGCATTGATTCAAGTTTTTTGCTCAAACAATCGATCTGCTCTGCGTTCTTCTCCTTTTGCGCCTGCTCGTAGAGCTTCTCTACCGTCTTGACCGAGGTTTTGATCTCTTCCAGTGCGGAGCGCGAGAAATCTACCTTTTGCTGGGCGGACATGCCAGAACCATCTTCCAACATCACCTGCCCTTCCGGATCTGCAGCATAGCCCAACGGCGCGCCAAGCAGGCAGAACACCGCGACCATTCTGGCTATACGCATGGCAGACCTCCTAGGGCGTATGTATAGCCCGTTGTCCGAATTAATGCCGCCCTTTCTACAAGCTCTTATCACGTCGCATCTGCATCGTGATCATCGTCTACTGCAACATTCCGATAGCATACCTTTCAACGGATATTTGTCACGAAACTTCCCAGTGACTTGTGCGATTGCGCCAGAAACCTTCGGAGCGAAATCCGCGTCGAACCGCCACTATGAACTGCAAAGAATTTGCGAATCTGCGGCCCCAATGGGGTTCGCAAACCGCCCCCCAACCGCTTGGAAACCACCCCGAAGCGAAAGTGCTACCCCCATCGAAAAAAAACCTGGCCACGAATGGCCAGGCTTCTCCCACCAGAATTTTTACTGGGCCGATACAATCCAGGTGTACTGGTCCACCGTTGCCGTCACCGACGGATCAAAGCGGAAGCCGCGCACTGCACGGACGACACAATCCCCCAGGGCCGCATCCCCGGTCTGGTTGGAAACCACCGAAGCACCTGCCACTTTCCCACCCTCGATACGCCAAGTAACGCTGATACGTCCCTTGACCTGATCGTTGGACTTCAGTGCGTTCTCCGTACAGGTGGTGATACGTGCGGAGTTCTTCTTGATAACGGAGAGCACCCCACCGGAATCCCCCTCCTCCACGTCCAGATCACCACCGCCATCCTGGGTCCTTGCCCGCAGCACCACCTTGGCGGTGCCCTGGTTGACGCCCCCACCCGTGGCAGACCCCACCTGCACGCGGGCGTCGGTACCATCTCCCCCACTTCCACCACGAACGCCGATATTTGCGGCAGTTGCGCTTTCCACACCCGAGGCCCCGTTCATGGCCTCGGCCAGATTTGCCGCGCTTGCATCGTCGTCATCCAAAAGCCCGGAGATACCTGCACCCGCACCGCCAGCCCCGAGCGCCTGGATCAGCAGGGAGCGGTTGGCCACCGACTCGCGCGAGCTGGAGGCCGCTTTGGGCTGAATATCGGTGCTTTTGGAGGACTTGGTCTCTGCCTTCTTGGTTTCCACCTTGCCCTGATCCTCCACCACCTCTTCGGTGGCTTCCGGCGGAATGGCGATGGTATCCACCACCAGATCGGCGGCGGCCTCCACCATGGCCAACTCGTCGATCTCCTGGACCGGCGTGAGCTGAACCCACAACATAAAAACACCGGCGAAGAAGCTGAACACCATCATCAGACCCAGGAAGACCGGGTCATCCTCGTCCAGCCAGCTGGCCTTCATATCCGCAGGCGCCGCGACCTTCATCGGCTCGGGTGGTGCAGGGACAAACTGGAAGAGGATGCTGGTCTTTCCGACCACAACCTTCCCCTTGACCTCCTCGCCGATGGGAATGGACCAAAGATCGCCCTTCTTTACCGCTTCTTTCCGCAGATCATCCAGATCTTTAGGACCATCCTTGGTTTGAACCTTGCCCGTTACCGCCGCATTCACAACGAGACTGTAGGCATTGCCCTTGGCGCTGAACAGTTCCAGGCGCGCCGGTACGCCTTCCCCGGTGATCTCGAAGGTATTCTTCGGCCCGCTTCCGACAAAAACGGGCTCGCCCACCTTCATCAGGCGCTCCTGAACGATCTTGCCGTCCTGGACCACACCGATGCGGAGTACCTTCGGCAGCACTTTGGACTGCTGGGCCGTCTGGGGGTTCGGTGCGGACATGGTTCTGGCTCCTCTCAGATCAATCTACGACATCTTGCGGCGCGCGCTCGCAAAATTTGGGTGAGAGTCTATCCCGCTTCGGTCAAGACGACAAAGCGGAAGTCGGTGTAGCCGGCGCGGGCGGCTTCCCGGAGCACGCTGTCCAAACGCTCATACAAGATGCGTTTATCGCATTTGACCACCAGCAAATTGGAGTCCGAATCAGTCCCGTCGTGTTGCTCTTTCAGGGCTTCGTAGACGGCGCGCAGCTCATCGGGAGAGCCTCCCGCGGAAATCCTCCGGCTGCCCAACATCACCCACTCCGAGCTTAGCACCAGTGCAGTCTGCTCCGCCACCACTTCCCTCGCCGAGGAGGACGGCAGCTGCAGATCCTGGCTGGGATCGTTATTGGGATCAAAAAAATAAAGAAGGTAGATAAGGAGGATCGTAAACATATCCATCATGGAGGTCACCGTCAGGCTGGCCTCCGCGATCACCCTCCCGCGTCGTATCTTCCTCATGGGCTTGCCCCAGCTAGCAGAGGCTCCGGGAAAAGTTCCCCGCCACTACTGTCTTTTCGACAGACATCCATCAATCGAATCAACAAATCAAAAGAGCTGTCTTTCCGCGGGACGATCACCACGCGCCGCTCGCCGGGGTGCCGCACCTTGGCACGCTCCAGAAGGACGCCGAGGGCGGCAAAATCGACGTTCTGGACGGTACACGGGCCTCCACAAGGCAGCCGCGGGTCCCCTTCGGTGCCTTCTACCACCAACCCTTCGGCTTCGATACGTAGGGCTACCAATTTTTGCTCCTGCTCCTCCCTTTTTTCCTGAGCCGGTGCTTCAACGACCGGCAAGACCGGGCCCTTCACCGGGACCGCCGCCATATCCATAAAACGTACATTTAACAGCAACATCGGCACGAGGTGCACGATCAGGCTTAGCACCGGGATCAGGTCCAACTCTGCGGGAGGAATCTCCCTTCTTGCCATCTCAGGAAGAGGGCGGCACGTTAGGCCGCTGCTCAAAGCCGGTCGTGGTGCCCAGCAGGTTGGTCAGCTTCAAGGCGTAGTGATCCACCTCGTCCAGGATCTGGTTTGCCCTGGCCGCTAGCAACGCGTGAACGACCAGGATGGGGATGGCC
>CAITDR010000585.1 GCA_903891165.1 uncultured Pseudomonadota bacterium | reverse complement strand
CGATGGCTGGGAACGCGGCGCTGCGGGCTGCCCTTCTGGACGTGGCCAAGCGCGGCGACAAGATCGCACGTCGGCAGCGTGGCCAGCGGGCGCGGTGGCGGATGTACTATGCTGCTGTGGTCGCCCTGGACACTGGCACATTTGACCACGGGGTAGTGGCTGCGGTGACCTCCTCCCCCCGTGCGGTCTTTGGGATCCGCGCGTGGTATCGTCGGGCGTTGGTGGAGCTGGACGGCCAGAAGGCATGTGAGGCATGATCGCCAACGATGCCGCGCCGCGCCGCAAGGTGGACTTAGACGAGCTGACCGAAGCACAGCGGGAAGCTCTGGCATTGAGCCCAGTGGTGGAGGACTCCCCCCAGGATGATGATGGGAACCCCCCCGGCGCTCCCCCTCCTGACGAGGGAGAGCAAGGCACGCGGCCGAAGGGGATCCCCACGTTCACAATCGGAAGTGATGGCCGCCCTGTGGTGACTATCTCTCCTAACGGTCGCATGGTGAATGAAGCAGGTAGGAAGGTGCTTCTATCCCTTCACATCGGACGGGATCCGGCTGTCTACTGTACCGCATTCGAGCCTCCGGCCCTGGTGGCGGTGGTGGAGGTTGGGAACGAGCTGCGGATCGGAGCGCCCTGGACCCCAAACAGGCTGCTGTCGGTCCTGATTGACGCGGCCCGGTGGCAGACGGTCAAGGTAACGGATGACGGGGCCGCCCTGAGCTTCAAACAGACCCCCCAGCCCCCTGCTTATGTGGTCAAGTGTCTGTCTGATACCCCTGGACCTGACTTTCCGGTGCTTCGTGGCGTGGTATTCGGCCCGCATATGGACCCGAAAGGGTACCCGGTGACGGCCCCCGGCTACAACCCCAACACCGGCCTCTACATGGCGGGCAACCTTCGGCCGAAGGTGACGGGCTGGACCCCCAGCAGCGTGCGGGCGCTTTGGGATGAGTGGCTTTGTGACTTCCCTTTCGAGGGGGAGAAGGACTATGCACACGCGCTGGCCCTGTACCTGTTGCCCTTCGTGCGGGCGATGGTGGACGGCCCTACCCCGCTGCATATGATCGAAGCCTCAACAGAGGGGAGCGGTAAATCAAAGCTGTTGGGAACCCTGCTACTTCCTGGTAGGGGCAAGCTCCCAAACCTGACCGTGTACCCGGAAGATCCCAACGAGCTTGGGAAAAGGATTGACGGTCTGTTGCTGTGTGCAGCCGATACAATCGCGTTTGATAATCTGGTCGGGCAGATCGGGGGAGCGGATCTTGAGCTTGCCCTGACCGCTAGAACGAAGGAGGTACGGCGGCTGGGGGGGCACGGGATGGTCCTGGTAGAAGTGCGGGCTATCTGGGCTGCAACCGCCAACAATGCTACGCTCTCTCGGGACATGCCACGGCGCACGGCGCGGATCCGGCTGGACCCCCGCTGTCAGGATCCAACCGGCCGATCCGACTTCCGGCACCCTGACATTGACGGCCCGGCGGGCTGGACGGTGAAGCACCGATCCGAGCTGGCCGGTGCGGCGCTGTGGGCTGCTCAAGAGTGGATCCGGCGCGGGCGGCCGGAACCAAAGGATGTACCTGTCGATAGCAGCTACCCTGAATGGCGGCGCGTTCTGGGGGGGATTCTGGAGGTGGTAGGGGTTACCGGCCTTCTGGGGGACCGCAAAGACCGGGCTGCGATGAAGGCGGCTATGTCCCCGGTGGAGG
>CAITDR010000584.1 GCA_903891165.1 uncultured Pseudomonadota bacterium | reverse complement strand
GCCCGGAGGTGGAGCGGGTGGTACCGTCGAAATAGGCTTTCAGGGCGATGATCATGTCGATCAGCTCGTCCCCTGTCCAACCCTGGAATTCGATGCCCACCTTCGCAAAACCGCCGCCGGCGATGGTGTCGTCGAAGGTGCCGTCATGGACGTCGCCGCCGGTACCGTGGCCGTACATGGCAATACGATAGTCGCCTTCTCCCTGGGGAACCACAATTCGGAAGGGGTGGCTACGGCTGCCCGAAGACTGGGGGTGGCCACCTTCGTCTACCCGCAATTTACCGGACTCTGCATCCAAAAAGTCAGGTAGTCCCTCCAATGTTCCCTCCACAATCATCGCCACATTTGCGCTGGGATTGCGAGCCACCGAGCTGATGTGGACCGTCGGGCTGGCCGTCGCCATCGCGGCCTGCATTTCCACAAGGCGCCGCCCCGGATCTTCGGCCGAGCGGGTGGAAAAATCCCAGGCGCGGAGCTGGTGCGCCGGGTCCAGAGCGGCCCGCTGCAGCAGCGCACGTGTGGGGGCATGGTAGGCCCGCAGCGCCGCCTCCTCCTCCCCTTCTGCCTCCTGGAGGCCCAAAACCACCGCCTGTGCATCATTCCGCTCTGGGATGGAACCGTCGGTACGGCGCAGATCATCGCTGACCACCACCACCATGTCCGCATTCGCGGGCAGGATACGACGGGGATAGGCCAGAAGCAGGCTTTCTTTTTCGTCCTTCACCACCACTTCGGTCCAGAGAGGTACCTCTACCGTGACCTCCTCCCCCGCTTCAAAGCTCACATAGAGATGCACCGCCCCCGGTGCCGTGGCCGGATCCAACACTCCGGTAAAGCCGACGGCCAGCGGGCTGACCCGCGAAAAGCCATCCGCGAGGTTCAGAAAGGTCGGGTCATCATCCACCGGAAGGGCATCGGGATGGAGTGACACACGGATTCCGGTTTCCGCGCTGGGATCCAGGCTGGTGTAGCTGCTGGATGGCCAAGGAAGCGGGCAGCGCAGGTCGTCCAGCACCCCGCAGGTCGTCGTCAGCGGTGCACGTACCCCCGCCACACGGTCCGGCGGGGGGGCAACATCGGGGGGCAGGCAGGCAAGGAGGAGGATCATCATGGGCCACCATGGTAGCCCAGATTTTCCGGTCGCGACCGGTTTTGCGGATCCCTATTCCTGGGCCTTCTTGGTCTCCGCCAAGCTGCTGCTGTCGAACCAGTCAGAAACTTCCGGCGCCAAAGCTGCCTCATCCTCTGCGGGGGCAGCCGCCGGGGCCATCGCGCTGGGGCGGGCGCGGCTGGGGCTGTTACGCCACCCAGAGGCCTCCGTGCGCACCACCTCGGCGGTCTCCACGGTCATCGGCGCCGGCGGCGCCTGCTCCACGGTGCGGTCGTAGTAGCCGGTGGAGGCATCAACCGGCAGGCCGGCCATCACGCCGCTTCCGGTCCCACTGGCCTGCTGTTCGTAGGCCTGGACCGGGGAGCCAGACATGGGCGTGCGGGTAGCCACCGGCGACCAACGCTCAATCTTCAGGGAGACGAAGGAGTCCAACGGCACCGACACTTCCGTCGGTCCCATCGGCAGTGCCACGGTGACTTTGTCGTCTTTCAGGTGGCCCAACAGGACGGTGCCGGTCTGGAGCTGCACCCGCCAGAGCCCCTGGGGATCGTCCACCGGGGCCACATAGGCGCACTCCGAAAGCATCGGCGCAAAGGTTCCCAATTCGTTCTGGAGGATCAGCTGGGTTTTTGAAGGGTCCACCAGAAAATCATCGCCGAAGCGGGTCTTCATGCGGTAGACCGGGCCGCCGGGCCAGCGGGCATTGCCCTGCAGTTGGAAGCGGGCCAGATCGTTCATGGGCAGGTCCAGGGGGACTTCGGCTCCGCCAACCTGGATACTCATCGCCAGCTTGGGGTCGGCCCAGGTGCCACGCAGCTCGGAGCCATTGCGCAGCCACACATTCACGCGGCCTTCGGCTTCGCCAAGCTGCCCGCCGGTGGCGGGAACCACTTCGCCAACATCGGCGAGGGGAATTTCGAGGGTGCCGGATCCACTGATCAGGGAGAGGCTACGGGTCTGGACCTCTCCCATCAGGATCTGTCCGTCGGCCAGAGTGGCGCGGACCGGCGTGTTATTGGTGGGGTGGCGTCGGGATGCGCCATTGGCATCACAGACGAAGAGAGCGGGAACGAGGGAGAGGAGGAGGATGCGGAGCTTCATAAGACCTCGGGGGTTCGGCCCCACAACGGGGCGGAGGGGCCGCCCTTACACAGGAATTTGACCGCCTGGAGAAAGGCGGGGGCAGCCCCGTGGCGCGGCACTGGCCGGGGAGGCCCCTGGGCGCTACATGGGCACCTCGGGGGGCCGCTTGATCCTGTTCCGCAGTGCCGAGGCCGATGATGCCGGGTTGATCGCCGAGCTTGGCCGTGCGGGCAAGGTGGCGCGGATGCAGAGCCCGGGGCTGGTTTTGGTGGAGGAGGAGGTCGTGGGGGCGGGCCTTCCGGTGCTGGCCTGGCAGGGGCTGCCGGGTGCCGAGTTTGTGTCTGCCCCCTCGATCAATGCCTGGGCGCGGCTGCTTCTGGAGCGACTGGGGCCTGTCGCGGGCGGCCCGTGGCGGCTGCATGTGCTGCCCCACTACGGGGTGCGGGCGACCGAGCGGATGGGGGCACGGGCCTGGCACACGGCCCGACACCAGGAGCGCTCGCGTACGGAGGCAGAGGTGACCGCAGGGGCGGGAGAGCACCGCTGCCGACTCATCGAAAATGCGCTGCGGGAGCTTTTGAAGCAACAGGGGCGGCAGCTCCTCAAGGGCTGGGGCCAAAGCGAGCTGCCCTTTCTGCCGGAAGAGTCTCTGGTCCAACTATGGCTTTGCAGCCCGGAGCAGGGCTGGCTATCGGTGGCCCCGGCACCGCTGCCCTCCTCCTGGAAACTTTCTCCCTTTGTCGGCGGAGAAATCCCGGTCGCGGTGGACAAAAATGCGCCAAGCCGCGCCTTTGCCAAGCTGGTGGAGGCGCTGAAGCGACTGGGAAGGCAGCCGGCGGCTGGAGAAAGTTGTGTGGACCTGGGCGCTTCTCCGGGAGGCTGGACCTATGTTGCACTGCAGCATGGGGCACGGGTGACGGCGGTGGATCGGTCGCCGCTGCGGGAAGATCTGATGCGAAATCCTCAGCTCACTTTTGTAAAGGGGGACGCATTTTCCTACCATCCGGTGGCGACGGTGGACTGGCTGGTCTGCGACGTGATCGCCGCCCCGCAGCGTAGTGCGGCCCTGCTGCTGGACTGGCTGAGTCGGGGGGATACACGGCATTTTGTGGTGACCCTGAAGTTGAGAGGAGAGGAAGATCCAGATTTTCTGAATGATCTGCGCCAAAAGCTCACCGCTCTGGAGGTGGACTGGAATATGACCCACCTCAACGCGAACAAGGGCGAGGTCTGTGTGTACGGGAGCGCAAAAATCCCTGTAGAAGGCCCACGATGAGCAGCCCGCGCGAGGTGCGGGTCCGTGGGCTACCTGCCTGGCTGCCCCGCCAGCCGCTCTTGGGACCGGGGAGCTGGCGGAGGGGGGAGGAGGAGCCGCGTGTGGAGATGGCCAGCCTAAGCCTGGAAGAAGCTGCGGATCTGGCCACACAGCTCCGGGGGCTGCACCTGGATGGTCAGGCGGTGGAGGTGGAGGTGCGGCCGCCCCTGCCCCGGAATCTTGTGCGCGAGGCGCGTCTGCTCGATGCCCGCCGTCGCCGAGAAACAACACCGGGTTTTCTGCGCTCCGGTGTGCAACTGGACGAAGAGGGACGCTACTCCCTGACTCCGGAAAACCTTGCGCTGAAGCTCGGGAAGCAGGCGGAGGGGCGAACGGTGGTGGACCTGGGAGCGGGGGCCGGTGGCAACAGCATCGGCTTTGCGCGGGCGGGTTGCCGGGTGGTAGCGGTGGAGCAGGATGCCGCCCGGCTGGCCATGGCCCGGCACAATGCCCGTTGTTATGGCGTGGATGCGCAGATCCGCTTTGTCCATGGCGACGGGATTGTACTGCTTCCCACGCTGAAAGCAGACCTTCTCTTTCTGGATCCGCCCTGGGGGCGGGCATACAACAAAGAGCAGATGGGGCTCGAAGAGCTGCCCTTGTTGAAGGCTGCGCTGGCCTGGCGGGCCAATTTTGGCGCGATCTGGGCCAAAGTTCCCGCCTCTTTCGATAGCCACGAGACACCAGAAGCCAGGGTGGAGGCTGTTTTTGGACTCGCCGAAGGGGACCGACGACGGATCAAATTCCTCTGTCTGCGCTGGGAGGCGAAGGCGGGAGAGGATAGCCGGTAGCCCTTCCGTCGGTGCCCATGTCCCAGGAACAGCCCAAGAACCCGCTCCACGGGGTCACCCTGGCGCAGATTGTGACCACCCTCTCCGAGCACTATGGCTGGGAGGAGCTGGGGAAACAGGTGGTGATCCGCTGCTTCACCCACGAGCCCAGCGTGGCCTCCAGCCTGAAATTTCTGCGGCGCACACCCTGGGCGCGCGAGAAGGTGGAGAGTTTTTACCTGTGGCACCTGCGGGATCTCCGTCGGCAGGCGCGCGCTTTTGCCGGATCGTCGCCGCCGCAGGCCGAGGAAGGTGCTTCTGATCAGGATTCTCCCTCCTCCCCCCCTCCCCGGTCCGATCAAAGCGGCGTCACCAGCCCGTCGGGTACGGACACCGTCGCAAAAGCGTTGTAGCTTCCTTCGACGGTAATGCTGCGGGTATCCGTCCAGCTGAGCGTACCACCCACGTAGATCTTCACGGTGACATCGTTGGGATTATTGTTCACGATCCCCGGGTAGTCGTGCACATAGACCGTGTATTCTCCCAATACTCCCCAATCCAGGCCCGCGCGGCAGTTGCCATAGAAACAGTCTGTGCCCGTGGTCAGGGACCCCGCCGGAGCAAGCACATGCAGATCCATGTCGTCGTTGCCATAGGTCCAGTACATCTCCACCCACAGATCTGAGCCGGGAATTGTCTCGATCTGGACTTCACAGGGTTCCGAGGGGATGTCCGCGCTGTTGTACACCACCAGCTGGGCAACATAGGTGCCCACAACGTCACCCGAGAAAGAAAATTGGCTGGCATGCGGGCTATCCAGGACCGCTGAAGAGCCGGCCGGGACCGAAACCAGACTCCACTCATACCGGCTGATCCCCAGCCCGCCCGGATCGTAGGACGCCGTCCCGTCCAGGGTACTCTCCCCAAAAACGGCCGAAATTTCCGTCGGATCCGCAGAACACACCGCAATCGGCTGGCCCGCCACGGTCGTATGCAGATCTACGTTTGCCAAGCCCTCCGGGTCGTTGCTCATGACCTGGAGGCTGCTCCGGTAGCTGGCGACGGCCTGGGCGGAGACGGACAGGGTCACCGTCTGCACTTCCCCGGGTTGCAGACTCCAACCTGCATTTTCCTGCACCACAAAGGGAAGCAGGGGGATGCTCAGCGGATCGATCTCCAGCACCCCCTCCCCGACATTCCGCAGGTGCAGGGGCCGCTGCATCGTCTCGCCAACAGCCAGCACACCGAATTCCACGGTCGGAGGATACACTTCCAACGCCGGGATCAGGCTCTCTCCCCAAAGAGGAACGTCGATGGTCGGGAGGAGATCGTCGCTGCTGCGAATCTGGATGGCTCCCTCCACCTCGGGCTCCAGGCCAGCAGTGTAAGACAGCACCACCGGCACCTTTTCCCCCGGCTCCAACATCGCTCCGGCCGCGCCGGACAGCAGCACAAAGCCGGTACTTCCTTCCAACCTGAGCGGCGAGACGGCCAACGCTTCGTCCCCCACATTCCGGATGCTCAGACCCTGGAGTTGCTCCTGGCCAAACTGGACGGAGGAGAAGTCCAGAAATTCAGGTTCTACCTTAATCATGGGCAGCGGCCCCGTCTTGTTGGGGTCCAGATAGTGAACATCGGTGTGATTGCAGGCCAAAAGAAGGATCAACACGGGGGCTCCTTGGGTTCATGCGCCGGGCGGACGCTGTACCCAAGGAGCAAGCAAAATTCGTGCCAGCGCATGTCGCCCGCAGGCATTTCCGAAAATTACTTGTATCATCATAATTATTATGATACATATCGAAAATGTATCAAAATCAGAGACCGAGGGCTGGCCCTTTTCGCTCTGGACCCACAGCCACGAGGGGGGCTGGCCTGCACGGTCTGTGTACACAGCCGCCGCACAGGCGCTGCTGGGCAGGGCGGAGGGCAGCGGTGCGCCGTTCATCCCCGCGTGCACCGCTGGCCCGTTAACGATAAGATGCCGCCGCTATGAAGATCCCCGATCGCCTGATCCCGCTGCTTGAATACGGACTCATCACCGAGGTGGTGCGACCCCTGATGAGTGGGAAGGAGGCTGCGGTCTACATCGTCGCAACGCCAGATGCATACTGTGTTGCAAAAGTCTATAAGGATGCAGAACATCGTAGCTTTCGGCAGCGCACTGCCTACACCGAAGGCCGGCAGGTCCGCAACAGCCGCCAGCGCCGGGCTATGGAAAAGGGCAGTCGCTTCGGCAAGGAGCAGAACGAGAGCGCCTGGCAGGAAGCAGAGGTGGACGCCCTCTATAAGCTCTCGGCAGCAGGAATTCGGGTACCCAAACCCTTGGGCCTTCACGATGGTGTGCTGCTGATGGAGCTGGTGATGGATCCGGACGGGCAGCCCGCACCGCGGCTCTGTGACTGCCGCTACTCCCCCGCTCAGGCATGGAACACCTATCATTTTGTGCTCAAACAGGTAGTAGGAATGCTCTGTGCCGGGATGATCCATGGGGATCTGTCCGAGTATAATATTCTGCTTGGTGAAGATGGTCCGGTCATCATCGATCTGCCCCAGGCCGTGGACGCGGCCAACAACCAGAGCGCGCGTATGCTCCTGATGCGCGACATCGACAACCTGACCGCCTTTTTGTCCAAGTTTGCCCCCGATATTGCGGATACACGCTACGGTCCCGAGATCTGGAGCCTCTATGAGCGCGCCCAGCTCTACCCGGACTCGCCGCTGACCGGTCGCTGGGTGCCGCCGCATCGCCGCGCCGACCCCCGCGGCGTCCTGCGGGAGGTGGAGGCGGTGGCCCGCGAGGCCCGGCCGCCGGTGGCACGCCGCTCCGGTGGCCCGAAGGGACCGCCCAAAGGTCCGCCCAGGCGTTAGGCAGCCTACCAGATTCTATACATACTACAAAGGCTTTGGTGATACATTCAAGAATGTATCAAGCCCCACCTCGCACTCTGCTATACTGATTGCCCGGAGGTGGTCATGGTCCGTCTTTTCCCGCTGCTGCTGTTGTGGCTGATGTCCTGCGGAAACGACGTTTCCATCGCCAAACAGAAGATCGATCTCGACGAAGATGGCTATGTTGCCGAGATCGACTGCGACGACGGCCGCAAGACCGTCCATCCGGATGCGCCAGAGCTCTGTGATGGTCTGGACAATGACTGCGACGATCTTATCGACGAAGATGCAGACGAGGCACAAACCTGGTATGCCGACACCGACGGCGACGGCTATGGCGATCGGGGTGTCGCCACCACGGAGTGTACGGCACCCGAAGGCTACGTTGCCGACAATACCGACTGCGACGATAGTCAGGTGGTGGTGCACCCCGGTGCACCGGAAGTCTGCGACGGGCTGGACAATGACTGCGACGGCCGCGTGGACGTGGATGCGGTGGATGCCACCCTCTGGTCTGCCGATGTGGACGGAGACGGCTTTGGCGATGCGCAGGACCAGCAGCTGAGCTGCAGCCCGCCGGCGGGCTATGTGGCCGATGCCCGTGACTGTGACGATGGCAACGGCCTGGTCTATCCCTCGGCACCCGAGCCCGATTGTACCGATCCCAAGGACTATAACTGCGATGGCTCGGTCGCCTATGCCGATGCCGATGCCGACGGTTGGGCGGCCTGCGAGGACTGCGACGATCTGGACGGGGCGGTGAACCCGGCGGCCCAGGAAGTCTGTGACCCGCTGGACATCGACGAAGACTGCAGTGGGGCGGCCGATGATCAGGATCCCGCGGCCCTGGGAACCGGTACCTGGTACCGGGACATCGACGGGGACGGTTTTGCGCCAACCGCTGCGGCCACCTACACCGGCTGCGATCAGCCCCCCGGCTATACCACCATCCTAGGGGACTGTGACGACGGCAATGCCGCGATCTCCCCGGCAGCCCAGGAGATCTGTGATGCCCTGAACCAGGACGAGGACTGCGATGGTCTGGCCGACGATGCCGATCCCAGCGTACTCGGCCAGGGCCAATGGTATGTGGATGCCGACGGCGATGGCTATGCGCCGACGGGGGCGGCCCTCATCCTCTCCTGCGACGCACCCGCAAATGGCACGACCAACCTGGGGGATTGTGACGACACCAACCCGGCCATTTCTCCGGCGGCGACGGAAGTCTGCGATGCGCGGAACGTGGACGAAGACTGCGATGGTCTGGCCGACGATGCCGATCCCAGCGTGGTCGGCCAACAGACATGGTATCGCGACAACGATGGCGATGGTTACGCGGCAATCGGGGCGGCCACCCTGCTCTCCTGTGATACATCGGCGGGCTATGTCGCCGTTGGCGGCGACTGTGACGACAGCCTCGCCTCGGTATCCCCGGTCGCTGCAGAGGTCTGCGACGCCCAGAATCGGGACGAAGACTGCGACGGATTGACGGATGACAACGACAGCAGCGCCACCGGTCAAACCACCGTGTATCAGGACGCGGACTACGACGGCTTCGGCGCCACGGTGATTGTGGCCTGTGACCCATCGGGAAACACGGTGAGCAATGCGGATGATTGTGATGACACGGACGTCGCAGTCAATCCGCTGGAGACGGAGGTCTGCTCGGATGGCATCGACAATGACTGCGATGGGGTGGACGATCTCTGTGGCGGCTGCAACCCCAACGGGCCTATCGCTACGATCAGCACCCTGAACTACAATGGCATGTCCTACTACATGCTTGCGTTGGACCCCTGCCTGCCCTACTACTCAGGGAGCTGCTGCGCTCCGTCCACCAACCAGGAGGAGGCGGACGCCTTCTGCCAGCTGGCTGGCTATTGTGAGGCCTTGAGCTTTGTGATCGAGCTGAAGCAAAGTACCTCCTGCTATTGCCACGGGGCCTGTACCAACAATGCCTGGTATAGTCCCTGCTGCAGTGGCAGTGATACACGCTACTTTATCACTGAGGTCACCTGTCAGTAGTTCCGGCGGCCAGGGCCTCCTCCAAGCGGCGACGGATCGATTTTTCCAACCGGACCGGATCCACACCGGCCACCCGGGCGGCCAGCCCCAGCTTCAGGGAGATGCGAACCAGGGTGGGCTCGGCGTGGACGTCGCCGGAGACCCCCAGTCCGTGGACTTCGGCGCGGGTTCCCTTCCAGACCAGTTTGGCGCCGACGCGGCCCAGATCCTCGGCAAAACCGGAGAGACGGCTCTGGGCCACGGTGGCGCCCAAGCGGTGCGGAACTTCGATGTGGACGTTGGCCATGGCTGCTCCTGTTTGGATTCTAACACCCGTCGGGAGCCTGCGGGCTACATTCCGCGCCCTGGCTCCCGGAGGACCTCCCCATGACGATCCTGTCCTGTATCGGCCACACGCCGCTGCTCCCCCTACCGCGCCTGGGGGGGATTCTGGTGAAGTGTGAGCACCTGAATCCGGGCGGCAGCATCAAGGACCGGATTGCCCTTGCCATGGTGGAAGCTGCTGAAGCAGAGGGAAGGCTGCGGCCGGGAAGCACGATCATCGAAGCGACGGCCGGCAACACCGGCGTCGGGTTGGCCCTGGTGGCGGCGGACCGCGGCTACACCCTGGTGTGTGTGATGCCCGAGAAGATGTCCGTGGACAAAAGGAGCGCCCTGAAAATGCTGGGTGCTCAGGTGATCATCACCCCCAACGCCCCCCTTTCCGACCCGCAGAATTTCCAGAACGTGGCCCGTCGGCTGGCGGCGGAGCACGGCTGGTGGTGGCCGGATCAGTTCCGCAACCCTGCAAACCCCAGGGTCCACGAAGAAAAAACGGCCATGGAGCTGCTGGAACAGACCGGGGGACAACTCGGCGCCTTTGTCGCGGGTGCGGGCACCGGGGGCACCCTGACCGGCGTGGCCCGGGCGCTGCGTCGCCACAACCCGAAGATCCGCATTGTTCTTGCTGACCCGGTGGGATCGGCGCTGGCCAGCTGGCATTCCCATGGGGTGGCCGGTGTGGAGGCTGCCTATCTGGTGGAGGGCATCGGCTCTGGACTGCCTCCTGAAAACCTGGATCTTTCCCTGATCGACGACACGATCTCGATCTCCGACGCTGAGAGTTTTGCCATGACCCGTCGGCTGATCCAAGAGGAGGGTCTGCTGGTCGGGGGATCCTCCGGTACCAACGTCGCGGCGGCGCTGCGCTACAGCCAACGTGCGGATCTCTGCGGGCCGGTGGCCACCGTGTTGCCGGATCGTATGGATCGCTACCAGAGCCAGCCGTGGATGCAGGCATGGGTACGGTAGGACTGTATCACCATCCTACGCATGAGAACACCATAATTGTGATACACCGCGCGATGTATCAGATCCGTCAGACGGCTTCCCTTTCCGGCTAGGCCAGCATCGGCTATCCTACCGGGGAATTCGTCCCCTCTCTGCCGGAGCCCCCCGATGCGCTATTCACCTCCCTTTTTCCCCTTTGTCCTCCTTTTGGGAAGCGGCTGCACAGTAGATGGTGGCATCAAAGTCTACAACTCCAAACCGGAAGCGAGTATCGGCAGCCACCGGGATGGCGATGAGGTAGGCGCGGACAGCACCTTGGAGCTGTGGGGAAACGTCAGCGACGGGAACCACGACGAGGAGGAGCTGGAGGTCACTTGGTACGATGGGGCCGAGGTCATCTGCGCAACCACCGCACCCGACGCCGACGGTCGGACCACCTGCAGCAGCTCGCTGGCCCTCGGCGAGCACACCATCACCCTGGAGGTCCGTGACCCGGCCAACGCGTCGGAGACCGCCAGCGTCCTGTTGAGCGCCGTGTTGCTCGACAACGATGCGCCGGAGCTGAGCAGCGTCACCCTGGGGCCGGATCCCGCCTATGAAGGGGATACACTCACCTGCACCCCCGGTGCGGTCACCGATGCCGAAGGGGACGCCGTCAGCTAAACCTATGCCTGGACGGTCAATGGTGGCCTCCTCGCCGACACTTCCACCACCCTGTCCGCCGACCAATTCGTCAAGGGCGACGACGTACAATGTGAAGTCACTCCCACCGACGGTATCAGCCAGGGCCAGACCGTCCCCTCCAACACGGTGACCATCGCCAACAGTGCCCCGGTAGCCTCAGCGGTAGAGATCACCCCGCCCGACCCTGCGGTGGGGGATACCCTGACCTGCGGCTACAGCTACTCCGATGCAGATGGGGACACGGATGTGTCGGATATCTCTTGGACCATCAACGGTTTTTCCGTCGGCAGCGGCGTAAGTCTCTCCAGCAGCTTCGCCTCCGGGGATGAGGTGGTCTGCACGGTCACCCCCTTTGACGGCACCGATTTGGGCAGCCCGGTCAGTGCCCGGGTCACCGTCGGCAACCACGCCCCCGAGCTTTCTGATGCGGCGCTTTCTCCCGGCATTGCCTACGAAGGCGACACCCTGACCTGTAGCCCCGGCACCGTCACCGACGTCGACGGGGACATGGTGGTCTTCGACTACGCCTGGGTGGTCAACGGGCTGGCAAACGGGCGTAGCTCCTCCACCCTCTCCTCCTCCTACTTCTCCAAGGGAGACGACGTCTTTTGTACGGTGACCCCCACCGACAACATGAGCACTGGCAGTCCGGTGGACTCCAATGTGGTGACCATCTCCAACACTGCGCCGGAAGCCACCGGGGTCAGCATCAGCCCCTCCAACCCCACCGCCACAGATGATCTGACCTGTACCTGGGTCTTTTTCGACGTGGACGCCGACGCTGACCAAAGCACCGTGGCCTGGAGCATCAACGGTCAGGCCGCCGGTACCGGCACCACGTTGAGCGCCGGCAGCTACGTCGGGGACGACGCGGTGACCTGCACCGTCACCCCCTCCGACGGGACGAACACGGGCACGACCGCCAGTCGAACCACCTACATCGGCAACACCGCCCCCGTACTGACTTCGGCCAGTATCAGCCCCGATCCGGCCTATGAGGGCGACACCCTGAGCTGTGTGCCGGGAACGGCCACCGATCTGGACGGCGACGGGATCACCTACAGCTACGACTGGTGGGTGAACGGCGTCTCGATCAGCCGGAGCAGCAGTAGCCTTGGCTCCACCTCCTTCGATCACGGCGACAGCGTGGCCTGTGAGGTCACACCCACCGATGGCAGCGCTGCGGGCACTTCTGTAGTTTCTCCTACAGTCGTGATTGAAAATTCTGTACCGGAGCTTACAGAAGTATCCATCAGCCCCAGCCAGCCGCAGGCCGGAGACAGCCTGCTCTGCTCCTGGTCCTTCAGCGATGCCGACGGTGACAGTGACCTCTCCACCCTCTCCTGGACGGTGAACGGGGTCGCCGCGGGCACGGGAACCACCCTGTCCAGCGGCTTTATCGGAGGCGATGAGGTGGTCTGTACGGTGACACCTTACGATGGTGCCGACACCGGGACGCCGCTTTCCGCCTCGGTCTCTGCCGTGAACAGCGCCCCCACCGTGGCCAGCGTAAGCCTGAGCCCCAGCGCCGCCACCGAAGGCAGCACGCTCACCTGCACCCCCAACGGCGGCAGCGATCCCGATGGGGACAACGTCAGCTACACCTATGGCTGGACCGTGGATGGTGCGAGT
The DNA here is from genome assembly GCA_903891165.1 of uncultured Pseudomonadota bacterium. Taxonomy (GTDB): domain Bacteria; phylum Myxococcota_A; class UBA796; order UBA796; family SXON01; genus CAITDR01. The sequence goes on along the minus strand of CAITDR010000584.1, from coordinate 824 downwards.
GTCGGCGTGAGCAGCAGCACGCTGGGATCCTCCTACTTCGACAAGGGAAATGTGGTGCGCTGCGCGGCCACCCCCACGGATGGGACCGGCAGCGGCACGGCCGTGACTTCCAATGCGGTCACCATCGCCAATTCCCTGCCCTCCCTCACCTCGATCAACATCAGCCCCACCAGCCCCACGTTGGGCAGCACCCTGACCTGCTCCTACGGCTATAGTGATGCCGACGGCGATGCCGATCATTCGACGATTGCCTGGACCGTATCCTCGGTGGCAGCGGGGACCGGGCCGACAAAAACTGGCGGCTTTGGTGCGGGCGACACCATCACCTGCACGGTCACCCCCAACGACGGTACCGCGTCGGGAACACCCCTTTCCACCAGTGTTTCGGTGGGCAACAACCCGCCGGTGCTCAGCAGTGTGAGCCTGAGCCCCACCTCCGCCGCCGAGGGCAGCACCCTGACCTGTACCCCGGGCTCGGCCAGCGACCCGGAAGGCGATCCGATCAGCTACAGCTACAGCTGGACGGTGGATGGCGCCAGCCCGGGGGTGAGTACCTCCACCCTTTCCTCTGCCTACTTCGCGAAGAACAACGCGGTTCGTTGTACGGTCACCCCCAGCGACGGCAGCGCGGCGGGCACGCCGGTGGCTTCCAATACGGTGACCATCAGCAACAGCGCGCCCAGCCTCAGCTCGGTCAGCCTCAGCCCGAGCACCGCCTATGAGGGCGATACCTTGAGCTGCACGCCGGGCACCGCCACCGATGCCGACGGGGACAGTGTCAGCTATACCTACGCATGGACCGTCAACGGCACCAGCAATGGTCG
>CAITDR010000583.1 GCA_903891165.1 uncultured Pseudomonadota bacterium | reverse complement strand
CGTATGTTCCTCCGTCAGCAAATATCTACTTTTTGCCTTTGAACCTACGGAAATGGTCTTTTCTCATGCGGCCATTGTTTTTGCTCGTTCCGATTTTTCCACCTTTGCCGTGCTGTCTTCAGAGGTTCATCGGCTTTGGGCGCGGGAGGCTGGCCTTTCTTCAACACTGGAAACCAGAGGTCGCTACACCCCCTCCACCTGCTTCGAAACCTTCCCCTTCCCCCGCCCCACCCCGCTTCAACAAAACCGATTGGAGAGCGCAGGCCAACAACTGTATGTGACCCGCACCGACGTGCAGCGCCGCCTGGGGCTGGGCCTGACAAAGCTGTGGAACCGGGTGGAGGATCCCAGCGAAGATCGGGCGGAGATCGTGGAGCTTCGGCGACTGCGGGGGGAGCTGGACCGGGCGGTACTCGCGGCCTATGGCTGGGAGGAGGACGTAGGGAAGGAGGAGATCCTGCGGCGGTTGCGGGGGGTTAATCTGGGGAGGGGACGGTAGACATCGGTCGTTTTGCCGATTCTTCTGCTTAAAAGGCCTGTGTTTTTTGACACATGCGTCGTGTGTGAATGCGCTCAGGTTTTCGGCGTACTTCACATTTTTGGGGATTGGAGCGGGAGAGTGTAGTTGGCATGGGTTTTGCATGTGGGGGGCGCGAGGAGGGTGGTATGGCAGAATCCGAGCTGGATCAGGAAAACGGGGACACAGAAAGCCCCGCGCTCGATGAGGCACTATCCGCAAACAATGCGCTTTTCTCTGAAAGACTTCGGGAGCTGGATGAGAAATACCGGAAGCGGTGGAAAGTGAGTTCACGAAGGTGGCAGGCCTATACACGCGAACGTCAGGTCATCCTGACTGGGGGGGGATGGATGGGAGGAATGATGAAAACCAAAGCGGTGAATCCAGATTGTGTTGAAGAGTGGCACATAACTTTATGGCTTGAGGAGCGGGAGAGGATGGAGCCAATGAGTGACGATGCGTTCGCGGCGTTTCAAGAGTCTCCGGAGGGTCAGGTGTTGAATGCCAAGATCCTGAAGGATGCTCATTCCAAATGCGGCGGTTGCCCATGATCTTCTCCGCGCTGTTCGTGGCGATGGCCAGTGGGGCGAGTCTCTCCGAGGAGGCCCAGGCCCGCTGCGGGCTCTGGTTGGCCGCGTCCGGGCTGGGAAAACTCCTGCCTGAACATGTGCTTGACGGCGGCTGGGGATGTATGAGCGGGCTCGCCGATAGTGTTACCCAAGCTCAGCGCGTCCCCGAGGGCGAGAAGTCGGACAGTGAGAATTTTGATTTGGGCCGCTGTAGAGAGAGCCAATTTTCCTCGACGCGCGGTGGCAGGTGCTCCTTCCACATCGTTCGGGTGATCCGGTCGGATCTCGCATTCTGCTCGGGCACCGTGGTGGCCCCGGGTGTGGTACTTACGGCTGCCCACTGTCTGCCGGCCCTACAGGTGGAGTATGGTGGCAACACCGAAAGCCCGGATTTGATCGTGCCGGTTCTCGGTGTAGCTCGCCCCGAAGACCGGAAGGTGGACATCGCGCTATTGCGGGTGGCGACCCCGGGGGACGCCCTTCCCGTCCCCTGGCGCCTGCCGGGAGAGGACAGTCCCCCGGAACCACAACGCAGTCTGTCGGTGATCGGCTATGGCTACCAGAATGTCGGCCAGACCACGGTTCCCAAAAACCGATCCGGCGCCTATTTGGAGATCGAGCCAGACTGGGGCTGCAACACCGGGAATCACCGGGAGCTGGGGTGCCGTCCCGGGACGGAGTTGTTCGCATACGGGGTCAATCAGGACGACATACCCAACACCGGGGACTCCTGCCTGGGGGACAGCGGTGCGCCCATCCTGGAGTATGTCGTCCCGCCTGGTGCGGAGAAGCTCTCTGCCGAGTTCAGCTTCTGGCAAATTGTGGGAGTCGTCAGCCGGGCCACACGGGACGCCGATACCGAATGTGGCCAAGGCACCATCGCAACCCGAATTGACACGCAGGCCCAATGGATGATCGACACCATCCACCGCCTCTACACCCGCTATCCAATTTCCTATTGAGGTTTTTATGAGCAGTATTCTCGCGTTTTTGGTTCTGAGCGATCTCTCCCTTGCTGCCCCGGTGGAGTGGGAGGTGAAGCTGGATCTGGCGGCAAGGACCGACCAGCTCACGAAAGCAGATCTGGACCGAATCCTGGCAGATTGGACCACGGCAAAAGAAGCCTACGCGAAAAAGATACAGGAAGCGACCACCGCGCTGAACAATGTCAAACTGGGAGGCCCAGAAGGTGAAACGGCACCGGAGGAACTCGTCCGTCTGCGCACGGCCTACCAGCACCTCGCGTTCGTCCAGGTATCCCTCTCCCAAGCGACCCTGGAGCTCGCCCTGATGGAGGGACTTGGCGTGGATGCAGGCAAGGCACAGTTGAGCATGGACAACATCTACACCACCTTGAATGAGTCCGCGACGGCTGCTAAGGACGGCAAAGCGGCTCTGGAAAAAGCCATGGTCGAGCTGAAAAAAGCGGTGGACGACGCGACTCCAGCAGAACGAAAAACCGCCCTGGACAACGCCGCCTCCTACATCAAAACGGCCGAAGAGAAGGCAAAGGCGGCGCAAGGGGGCGCGAAGAGTGCTTCGGTCGGTCTGGAGGCCATGACCAAAGATCTGAGCGAGCTGTTTCCCCCCGCCTACACCTATAAAGTTGAGCTGGTGGGAGACGTTCCCGATCAGGTCGTGTGTACCCTGACGCCTTTTGTGGGCCCCATGGGTGCAACGATCACTTTCGCCGAGGAAAAGCCGAATCCGAAGCCGGGAGAGGCTAAGCGTGAAAAAGCTACAGGTGCCGACTTTAGTGACCTGACGGAGACATCCGGTACCCTGAAGCGGGACAACCTGTGGAACTACGACCGGATGTACTGTGACGCGCCGACCGTGGACCCCCTGAAGCGGGCCACGGTGAAATTCACCATCCAGGGTGGCTACTTCAGCGACACCATCGACATTCCCGTCCGGCCCCGGCTGGAGCTTACCACCAACCGCAGCCTCGACTTCAAAAACAGCAACATCGGCCCCCGTGCTGCGGGTGTTCCCCCGTTGGTGGTGGACACCCTGCAACTGCTCGCGGAGATCGCCTACAAGCGGGCGCAGGCCCAGTCCTACGATCTGATGACGGAGCAGATCACCGAGCGGGTCTGTGACGAGCTGGCCATCCCGGAAGGCACCACGGTGGGTCTGGCCATCGGAGAGGACGAGAAGGACGAGAAGGACTGGAAGGTCATGACGATCGCCCTTCCAAGCGGCCGGATCCTGCCCAAGACCTGTGAGGTGGTGAAGACGGCGGGCAGTTTTGTGAACCTTTCCAATTCCGGCCCGCAGCTTGCCGAGGCCATGCAGACGGACCTGCTGGACTTCAGCTTGAAGGTGGTAAAAACCGTCATTGAACAATCGTTCAAAGAAGGCTTGCTCCGGAACGGCGCCACCGCCGTGCTGGATGCCCTGGATGCCACCTTCCGGGACAACCTGCTGGACCAGACCCCTCCTGATGTGCAGGACGGGCAGGGCTTTCTCGCGGAGATGGTGAGCCACAAGTGGTTTGACCCTCCAAAGGATGTTGGCGAGGAAGCTACTGACGAAGCTGCCCAAAAAGCT
>CAITDR010000582.1 GCA_903891165.1 uncultured Pseudomonadota bacterium | reverse complement strand
CGTCCAGGACGATCATGCAGCGAGGCGAGATCGTGGCCCTTTCATATCATGCCAGGCCCAAGCCATATGGACCTTGCGAGGCTCCAGATCATAGATACGGGCTACCTTTTCCACGCTGCCCTCGGCATCCACCAAATCGGCCAGGGTGCGGGTATCGATCCGGGTGCCGTCCACGGTGGGAACCCCCCCCTGGATCGCAGGATTGATCACCACGATGTTGTCGAGCCCGAGTGGATACCACTTCGACGCCAGACCATCCTCCGCAAAGACCACCGTTTCCGCCCGAGGCCGGATGATGTTCGGGAAGGCGAGCTGACCCGCCCGCCCCAGGTGCAGAATAGCACCCTCTAACTCCAGAAAAAGGCAGCCCCCATCGCGCAGGTAGGAGCGACGGGCGAGGGGATGGTCGATGTGCAAGCGGACTGCCGCGTCTTCCACCGCTTTACGCAGCGTGATCGCCGACAGGTGCTTTCGCAACCCAGCAACCATGTACAGTTCCACCAGATCGAGGAAGGAGGCCCGCGCAGTGGCGTCCGCACCCCGGATCACCGGCCCAGACTGCCCCGGACTGAGCCAGCGTCGGACGGTGGAGACTGGCAGACCGACCAGCCGAGCAGCTTCAGCGGCGGTGTAGCAGGGTTCCTGGCGGGGATCAGTCAGCATGGAGGTATCATAGCCCGGCGTAGAGGAGATGCGAACGTATTGTAGATTACAAGCTGCCATGCACGAAGCACTTTCTGACGCCGGAAGCCTGACGCGGTATCGGGTGGTTGGACGCCGTAGGGAGCCGTGGACGGGAGGTGGAGGAGATTTTGAAGAGGCAGGGGAAGTAGGGGGAGCTTTGTCCGTGCTACAGGCTGATTTGATCCGGCGCGATCAGGTCCAGCCTGGGGTAGTAGGTGCGATAGCGGGCAGCGTCCCGGGTGACCAGCGTAAGCCCCTCAAAAGCGGCATGTGCCCCTATATAAAAGTCCGGCAGTGGTGCCTGGCGAATGCCCCCTCGGCGTCGATATTCACCGAAGCTCCGACCCGCAAGGAAGGCGGCCGGCCAGGGAAGCGGAAGGCGGCGCCATTCGGAAACCGGCAGAGCAGCCTCCAGATCCTCCACCCGTTCAAAGCCCAGGGAAAGCTCGGCGTAGATGATCGGGTTGATGGCCAAGGTTCCTGTGTCGGCGCAACGCTGGACTGTCTCGGCGGACCACCCGGACCAGACGGGATCCTGCGTGAGCACATCAACAATTACGTTGGTATCCACCAGAAAAACCTTCACTCCTCCCCCCGCGTCAGCGCCATCAGAGCCTCGGTCGAAGGGCCGGAATAGGACGCAGCGCGCAATGCGCTCAAAACACGCCGACCGGCAGATTCTTGGCTCACAACCTTACGAAGCTGAGCCACACCGCCCACCACCTCAAACTCCACCTCCGACTCCGGCCCAATCCCGAGCTGCTGCCGGATATCGATGGGGATGGTGACTTGGCCCTTGGAGGTGACACGCATGGACACTCCGGTAATACCTTTGAAGTATTACTCTTACCTGAGGGAGTGTCAAGGCGGGGGTGGTCTGAAGGGCACGACTGGCCCCTGAGCCAGCGCCGACCGGTGGAGAGGGGCAGGCCGACCAGCCGCGCAGCTTCGGCGGCGGTGTAGCAGGGTTCCCGGCGGGGATCAGTCAGAATGAAGCCGGGAGCCTGACGCCGTATCAGGTGATTGGACACCGTAGAGAGCGGTTGAGGGGGAGGTGGAGGCCATCGTCGGTACACTTCCAAGAATTGTCGCG
>CAITDR010000581.1 GCA_903891165.1 uncultured Pseudomonadota bacterium | reverse complement strand
TGGGGGGCTTGGCCCGCCTGGAGCTGTCTGATTCTTCGGCAGAGAAGCTGGCGGGAGAACTTTCCCGAATCCTGGCCTATGTCGAGGAGCTTTCCGATATTGATGCGGGAGCGGGGGACGCCACCGGTGCCACCCCCCGTCGTCAGGACCTGCCCCTGGCCACCGATTTTGAACCGGTGCTGCGGGAAAGTGCCGGGCGGATTGGGCATTTTGTGGAAGTGCCTTCGGTGAAGGAGGAATCATGAGCCGCGCCCGCGAGATCGCCGCCGCCGTGCGTGGCGGCGCGGATAAGGGCAGTTGGGCTCTGGCCGCTGCCGAAAAAGCTGCAAAAAACCCCTATAATGCCTTCCGTCACGTGGACGTAGAGGCGGTGGCAGCTCAGGCTTCGGTGGTGAACCGGGAGGGACTGTTGGCGGGGGTGCCCATCGCGTTAAAGGACAACCTTACCGATGTGGGGCAACCCTGCGGTTGTTCCTCCAAAATTCTTGAAGGTTATCGGGCGCCTTATACCGGCACGGCCGTGCAGCGGCTTCGCGACGCCGGGGCGGTTGTGATTGGCCGGACCAACATGGACGAGTTTGCGATGGGCTCCTCCACCGAGAACTCCGCCTATGGTCCCACACGGAATCCCCTGAATGAAAGCCGGGCTCCCGGCGGATCTTCGGGTGGAAGTGCGGCAGCCGTGGCGGCGGGTATCGTGCCCTTGGCCCTGGGATCGGAGACGGGTGGCTCGGTGCGGCAGCCGGCGGCGCTTTGCGGTGTTGTTGGCCTGAAGCCCACCTATGGCCGGGTCTCCCGGTACGGGCTGGTTTCTTTTGCCTCCTCCCTCGACGTGATCTCGCCCTTCGGGGCGGATGTGCGCGACACGGCGCTGGTGACGGCGGTGATGTCCGGCTACGATCCGCTGGATGCCACCTCGGCCGCGGAGCCGGTGGGGGACTGGCTGGCGGCCTGTGATCGTGGCGTTGCTGGAAAAACAATTGCAGTGGTAACCGAGTGCGAAGGGGATGGTGTGGAGCCCGGGGTGCAGGCGGCCCTGCACCGGACCGAGGCTCTTCTGCGGGCCGCCGGTGCCACCATCGAGCGTATCTCTCTACCGACGCTCCGCTCCGCATTGGCCTGCTACTACCTGATCGCTCCCGCGGAAGCCAGCTCCAACCTTGCGCGCTACGACAGCATCCGTTTCGGGCAGCGTCCGGATGCAAAAGACCTCCTGGAGCCGTACCAGCACAGCCGAAGTGAAGGTTTTGGGCCGGAGGTGCAGCGCCGGATCATCCTGGGTACCTTCGCATTGTCTGCAGGCTATGCGGATCGCTACTATCAGCGTGCGCAAGGGCTTAGACGACGTATCCGGGAGGAGCTGGAGGCGGCGCTGGCACGGGTGGATCTGCTCTTGACGCCCACCACACCCACCGTGGCCTTCCCCTTGGGGGCACGGGCGCAGGATCCGCTGGCCATGTACCTGTCGGACATCTTTACGGTTCCGGCATCCCTGGCGGGAATCCCGGCGATTTCGGTGCCTTGTGGACTCTCCGAGGGGCTTCCGGTGGGGGCGCAATTGATGGGGCGGGCCTGGGATGAGGCGGGCCTTTTTGCGGCGGCGGCCGTGATCGAAGCGGGGCAATCCTGAAGCTGCCTGAGCGCTGGTCGGAGGTTTCGGGGAGCTTGATCCCCGTACTTCGGCCGGTGACCGCTCCGGCCAATCTGTGGCGCCGGGCGGCCCTGGGGCCGGCTTTTGCACCGATCCGGCGCTCCTTTGCGCCGGGGCTGCACATGCTGTTGGCGCTGGATCAGGAACATCTTCGTGTCTATCTGACGCCTACCCATCTGGAGCGATGGGCTGTGGGTGCCGATCTGGCCTGGCGCTGTGCGCTGGGGAACCTGCATCCGACCGAGGGGCTCCGGCAGCGTGAAGATGGCAGCTTTGTCCTGGAATCTCCCGATGGTTTGGCCTCCTCTCGGCTCTGTCTGCCGGGCTGGTTGGCCTCTTTTCGCGGGCAGCTTTCTGGGGAGCCGCTGGCCGCTGTGCCCTGTGGGCGGCGCCTGATCGTGGGCACGGCCCGGCTCTATGGGGAGGCGGAGGCGCTTTTTCGGGGGGAGGGGGAGCCGATCTCGCCCTGTCTCTATCAGGCTGCAGAGACGACGGAGCCGCCTTTTGCGGCGGTGACGCCCTGGGAGGGAGGGTTGTCGGGCGCCAATGCCGAGCGCTGGTTCCGGAAGCGCTTGTATGCTGAACTACAGGAGCAGGTGGAGGAGGAGGGGAAAAAGCTGGCCTCCTACCGGGTCCACCGGCGTCTGGGCGATGGTCGTTGCCTGAGCTTCGCGGTCCTGGAGCCCGGCGCCATCTATCCCGAAGTGGACCTGCTGATGTTGCCGGGGGATCGCCCACTTCTCTGGACGGAGATCCCCGCAGAGGCTCTGCGCCCCTGCTCGGGGGCGGAGCTACCACTGTGGGAGATCGACCCGTCCAAGCTGCCGTCCGCCTGATCCCATCGGGACAAGGCTTTGACGGCTGCAAATTCAGGGCGCCGCAAGTTTCTCTGAAACCCAGCGATCCACCCGCTGGTTCAGGACCGGAATGCTCACCGCCCCGCCCCTCAGCAGCATGTCATGGAATTCGGTGAGAACAAAGCGACTTCCCAGCTTTGCCTCCGCCTCCTTCCGCAGGCGGAGCAGCTCGATCTGGCCGGTCTTGTAGGCCAGCGCCTGGCCGGGCCAGGTCACATAGCGGTCCACCTCGTTGCGGATATTGTTCTCCGCCAACGGCGTGTTTTCGAGCATGAAGGTCACCGCCTGCTCCCGACTCCAGCCGTAGTGGTGGATGCCGGTGTCCACCACAAGCCGGGCCGAGCGCCAGGTATCGAAGGAGAGCATCCCCATCCGGTCCAGATCCCCCGAATAGAGGCCCAATTCTCCCGCAAGCCGCTCCGTGTAGAGTGCCCAACCCTCCACAAAGGCAGTTGCGCCGAGATACTGCCGGAAAGCCGGGATCTCCCGACTCTCCTGGGCGATGGCGATCTGAAGGTGGTGGCCGGGAATGGACTCATGGAAGGCCAGCACCTCGGCCTCGTAGCGGGGCCGGGTCTCTGGTGCATAGCTGTTGATGAAGTAGCGCCCGCCCTCCTCCCCCGGCACGCCGGGTTGGTAGTAGGCAATGGTGGTATAGGGCGCCTGGTAGGCGGGGATTTCCTCGACCGTGCAGCTGCTTGTTGGCGCGTGGCCCAGGATCTCCGGCAGACGCTGTCGTGCCCGCTCCAGGCTCTCCTCCGCCTTCTTCCGCACTTCTTCTGACGTCTGGAAGTGGAGCTGCGGATCTTCCCTCAGCCGCTTGAAAATCTCCCGTAGATCCTCGGTTCCAAAGAGTTTGTAGCCCAGCTTACGGATTTCGGCGTGGGTGACCGCCAGCTCGGAGAGGCCGGTGGCGTGCAGCGCTTCGGCTGATAGCGGCAGGCTGGTGTGGAAGCGGATTGTCGCGGCGTAGCAGGCATCCCCGTCGGGCAGAAAATGTAGTCCTTCCTTCCCATCTGGCCGGGCCGCCGGGAGGAGCTGGTCGCGCAAAAAGTCCCGATAGGCGCCGAGTGCCGGTCGCAGATCTGAGGCCAGAATCGTCCTCAGCTTCGTCCGAAACTCCGCTTCGGCCGCCGCGGACCAGCCCGGATGGTCCACCAGCGCCGGCCCCCACAGCGGGCTCTCCTCCACAGAAGCGTTCAGCTCCTTTTCCACCATTTCCAACACCAGTGCCGTCGAGGTGGCATTGCCTACCCGCCCCGCCGCCAGCCCTGCCTGCAGGTTCTGTACTTCAAAGCCCACATAGCCCGGTAACATCGCCACCCGCGCCAGGTAGTTCCGGCCCTCCTCTTCTGTTTGAACCGGATGCAGCTCTACCAGATCGTTGGCATAGAGCAGGGCGTTAAACCGGGCAGAAAGCGCCCATTGCTCAAAATGGCAGACCTGCTGGCCCACCTGACCGGCCAGCTCATGCCGCAGCAGCTCCAGGCTCTCCGCATCCGCGACTGTCGTCGGGACCTTCGTTCCTTCGATTGCTGTCAGTAGATCCACATCCTCCTCATAACCTGCAGTAATTCCGGCAGGGCTATTGTCGTCGATCAGCCGATCATAGCGGTGGTCACCGGTGCGGCTGGCAAAGAGCGGCGCCCGCCGCAACATGCCCTCCCAGTGGCGATGCAGTAGTTTTTGGAGCGCAGGATCCTGCGTACCCAGGATGGCCTGGGGATTCAAAGGTTGTTCCATCATTTCCGGGGGATCGCGCAGGGCGACACAGGCAAGCAGCGTAAGGAGTGGCACCTCTCTGCGTTAACCTCCTTTTCCCTCGGCCTCCTGCCGATCCAACACCTCGCTCTCCACGTATCCTTCCCGATCACGGAGTTTTTGCATGCGTCCTCTCCTCGCCCTCCTCTTCCTTCCCCTGATGGCCTGCGGCCAGACCTGCGACCTGGTCGGCACTTTTGTGGGCACCTTCGCCGGAGATCTCTCGGGGGACGTCAATATCGAGGTGCTGGAGGACAAGGAGACCGGCATGGCCGACTTGGCGCTAAGCCTTACGACGGCCGATACCGAACTCTATGGCTCTGCCCTGGTGACCTGCACCGATGGTCAATTCTCGCTGCAGCTGGTCGATGCCGACGGAAACCCCATCGGGGACTTCGGTGGGCTGCTGGGCTCGGGCAGCGGGGAGGGCGACTGGAGCTTTGACTCGGGCGAAACCGGTACCTGGGAAGTCTCCGAAGAGGAGTAGCCGCCACGCCCCCGCAGATCGTGGTAGCATCGGCCATGCCAAAAATGAGCACCCGCCGGAAGTTGGCTCTTGCGACCTGGGACGGCCCACGCGAGGGAAACATTTATGGAAAACTGACCGTGGACGCCACCCGCGCCATGGCATGGCTGGATGAGCAGCGCCAGAAAGGGGGGGAGAAGGTCACGATCACCCATCTGGTGGGCAAGGCCATTGCGCTGGCGCTGCGTCGGGAGCCCACCTTGAACGGTCGCATCGCCTGGGGGGCCTATGTACCACATGAGACGGTGGATATCTCCTACCTTGTGGTGCTGGAAGATGGCTCCGATCTTGCCAAGGTCAAAATCTGCGATGCCGACAAAAAGAGCATCTCCGAGCTGGCGCGGGAGCTGCGCGAGCGCGCGGGCAAGGTGCGCAAGGGGCAGGACAGCGAGTTCGAGAAGAGCAAAGGGCTGATTCGCCTCTTGCCTACCTGGATTCTCAAGCCCATTTTGACCTTCACCGGCTGGCTGACCGGCAGCCTGGGCGTGTCGCTGCCGGCGCTCGGTCTGGAGCCCTTTCCCTTCGGATCCGCGGTGATCACGTCGGTGGGAATGATGGGCTTGGATGAGGGTTTTGCGCCGCCGACGCCCTTTGCGCGGGTGCCCCTTCTGGTGCTGGTGGGGGCGGTGCGCGACGCGCCGGTGGTGCAGGAGGGCAAGGTGGTGGTCAGCAAGCTGCTCACGATCACCGCTACCATTGATCACCGCTTTATTGATGGCTATCAAGGCGCCATTCTTGCCAAGGCGGTGCGGGAGCTTTTTGAGCATCCTGAGCATCTGGAGCAACCGGGTCTTTAAGAGATGCGTCGTCGTTGTCGATGACGGGCGGATTTTTGGTAGATCGGATAGACTGCTGCCCGATGTCTACACCTCCCTTTTCCCGACGTCTCCTGGCGCTGCTGTTGGCAGGTTTGCCCCTACCGGCAGCAGCGGCGGATGGCTATTCCTTAGATATTGAGCTGGTTCACCCCAGCTTTTCTTTGGGTTCCGTGCCGGGGATCGACTCCTCGCTGATGGGACGCCCCGGAACTTTCCGCTTTGGTACCCTGGTGCAGTTCGAGAAGGATCCGCTGATTCTTCTTGTGCAGGGAGAGGAGCGGGGTGCGGTGGTATCCAACAGGATTGCCCTGGATCTTGGGGTGGCCTACGATATCAGCCGTCGCGTCTCCGTGCGCCTGATTGTGCCGACGGCCGCCTCCTTTGGGGGCGAGGTTCCTGAGCTGGGCGGCGATGCGGTGGGTCTGGGCGATATGTGGCTCGGAGGCCGTATTCATCTTGCCGATCCCGGGCCGGTTTCCCTTGGACTGCGTGCCGACCTGGGCATTCCTACCGGTGGGCGCAACCGCTATCTGGGTGAAGGGAAAGTACGCTTTGCAGGCGGACTTCTGGCTTCGGCCGGTCTGGGGCCCGTGGATGTGCTCTTGGATGCGGGTATCCACGGCCGCTCGGCGCTGGATACCGAGAATGACTTGATTGCAAGCTCGGAGTTTGATGGTCGCCTGGGTGCCCGGGTACACATCCTTCCGGAGCTTCTCGCCGCAAATGTTGGGGTTGCCTCTCGGTTTTCGCTGAATGCGGAGAACGATGGGGGAGCGGGTAGCTCGCTGGAAGCCCTGGCAGGAGTGCAGCTGACCCCGGCGAAGACCATGTTGGTAGATGTGGGCTTTGGAAAGGGACTTTCCAGCGGCTATGGCTCCACCGACTTCCGCATCATGGCGGGCTTCACCTACATCATTGCCCCACCGGAGCCGGTGGTGGTACCGGTGGTGGAGCGCGACCCTGAGGAGGATCGGAAGGTAGCGATTGAGGAGATCCCCGACGTGGAGATCCTGCCCGAGCCGGTGGTGGAAGTGCCCAAGGTGCAGTGGAAAGAGGGCGAGCTGGCCCGGGTGCAGGAGAAAGAAATTATTATCCGCGATCCTATCCAATTTGAGGAAGGGAACGCGAATATCCTGGCGGGCTCGCTGCCGATCCTCAAAGAAGTTGCCCGTCTGTTGAACGAGAATGGCCAGATTGGTTTTATGATCATCGAGGGCCATGCCTCTGCAGAAGGCAGCTTCGAATACAACTATGACCTTTCGAATCTGCGCGCACGCTCCATCTGGCAGGCGCTGATCGAAGCCGGGGTGCACCCGGCGCGGATCGGCTACCGCGGCATGGGTGAAGTACAGCCGGTGGTGGCGGGTGATGATCAGGCCGCCCGTGAGGCCAACCGTCGCGTGGTCTTTGCGATTGTGCGTCAATATCAACCGGGTGACAAAATCCCCGAGTTGAAGACGGAGGTACACCTCCCCTGGAACGGTGAGGTTCGCTCCATTGCGGCACCTAAGCTGCCGGAATCTTTCATCAAAGCGGCGGAGGAGGCAGCAAATCCTCCGGCTCCCGCTCCGGCCCCTCCGCCCCCGCCGAGGGTGGAGGCCAATAAAGATGTTCCCGATGCCAACATTTTCCGGCAGGACGACGACGAAGAGGAGCCGAAGCCTGCTCCTCAGAATGGAGGTGGCCAGTGATCTTCCTGCTTAGCCTACTGGTTTCGGCCTTTGCGGCCAATAACTGCGAAAACACCTCGCTGACGCAGGATCTGAACTGCAACACCGTGGACGTTTCGGTGGAGCAGACGGTGGATCTCTCCGATCCCTACTGCCTGATCAACGTGGACGCTTTTGGGGTACCCTACCCGAATGCGGACTGGTACTACGACTACTATTCGCACGGCTGCGAGATCCCGGTGGGCGATTTTGATGCCGATGGGGATGGCCTTTCCTATGGCGTCATCTTCTTCCCTGAGGATGCCGAATATCCCAGCATCATTGCCACACTCTCCTGTGACAATTGTCCGGACGATCCAAATCTGGATCAGGCCGACGCCGACTGCGACGACTGGGGAGATATCTGCGATAACTGTGTGGATGTCTCCAACAACGATCAGGCGGCCTCGGACCTGGATGGTCTGGGCGATGCCTGCGACAATTGTCCCTACCAGGACAACCTGGACCAGACCGACGAAGATGGCGATCTGATCGGCGATGCCTGTGACAATTGTATCGTCACTCCGAACGCGGATCAGTACGATACGGACCTGGATCTGGTTGGGGACTCCTGCGATAATTGCCCCTCGGTGGCGAATGCCGGCCAGGTGGACGATGACAATGACGGCATCGGCGAGACCTGCGACAACTGTCCGGGGATCACCAATGCGGATCAGGCCGATCTCGATCGGGATGGCGTCGGCGATTCCTGTGACAATTGTGTGGACACCTTCAATCCCGACCAGATCGACACCGATGTGGACGGTGTGGGGGACTATTGTGACAGCTGTCCGGCGGATTCCAATGCGGATCAGGCCGACACCGATGCCGATGAAAAGGGCGATCTCTGCGACAATTGTCCCAGTGTGTCCAACCGCGACCAGACCGACATCGATGCAGACGGAGCAGGTGACGCTTGCGATGTCTGCGGTCAGCTCTCCGATCCGGAGCAGAAGGACCAGGATGCCGATGGTCTGGGAGACCTCTGTGACAACTGCCCCACTGCTGCGAACGCCGATCAGGCAGATATTGACGAAGATGGCGAGGGAGATGTCTGCGACGGGAACCCAGCGCTCCGTGGCGGACCGGCCTCCTGTGACGCTTCCGGTGGGCTGGTCGGTGGCCTGATGCTGGGCACGCTGGCGGCGCTGGGACGCCGTCGTCGCAACACCTGAACAGAAGCTCCTCCCCCTGAGGCGGAGAACAGGATAGAATAGCCCTATGCGCGCTGTTCTATCTTTTTTTGCCCTGTCGCTTCTTGTCGCCTGCTCCGGTGGTCCTCCTGAAAAGTCGGACATCGACGGGGACGGTTTTACGATCGCGGGCGGCGACTGCAACGACGCAGATGCGGACATCAACCCGGCCGTCTCCGATACCCCGGACGATGGCATCGATCAAAACTGCGATGGCAAGGATGCCGTCGGCAGCACCGATGCGGACGGAGATGGTTTTTGTAGTATTCCAACGGACGAATGCCTGGAAGACTGTGATGACAACGATGCGGCGGTAAACCCCGAGGCGGCTGAGGTCTGGTACGACGGGGTGGATCAGAATTGTGATGGGAACGACGCCGACTATGACGGAGACGGGGCGCTAAGCAACGAAGTGGCGGGCGGTACGGACTGCGACGACCGCGATGCCGATGTCTACCCGGGCCGCGCTGAAGACTGTGCCACCGCCGGGGACGACAACTGTGATGGCAGCAGTGACGACGAAGCGGCGGATGGTTGTCTCACCTGGTGGGCAGACGGCGATGGGGATGCCTACGGGGATGAAGAGCATTGTACCTGTACACTCTCTGGCGCTGAGCAGCCAGGAGATTGCGATGATACCCGCGCCGATGTGAACCCGGCCGCCCCCGAGCTCTGCGATGTGGACGCCGTGGACGAAGACTGTGATGGCGGCGCCAATTCTGCCGATGCCGAGGGCGCCGCAGACGCGACCACCTGGTACCTGGATGCCGATAGCGACGGCCATGGCATCGGGAGCAGTACCCGCTCGGCCTGCGAACTTCCGACGGGCTTCAGTCCTCTGCCGGATGACTGCGATGATGGCAATGCTCAGGTTTATCCAGGAGCTTTTGAGGTTGCCAGCGACGGTCTTGATGCCGACTGTGACGGCTCCGATGTGGATGCAGGCACCAGCGACAACGACGGCGATGGCTATACCTTCGACGCCACCGACCCGGCACTTCTGGATTGCGACGATGCCGACGCTACCATCAACCCCGGGGTCGCTGAGGACTGCGACGCGGCGGTGGACCGCAATTGTGATGGCGATACGACGCTATATGCGGCAGACGCCACCTCCTACTATCCAGATGCGGATGCCGACGGCTACGGCGACCAGCTTGGCACGGCAGTGTTGGCCTGTGGCAGCGCCCCGGCGGGTTTTGTCCCCGATGCCACCGACTGCGACGATCAGGATGCCGGTGTTCATCCCGGTGCCACCGAAATTACCGGCAATGCCGTTGATGAAGATTGTGACGGTCAGGCCCAGATCACGCCCGACGACGACGGCGATGGCTATGACTCCACCTCCGTGGGCGGCACCGACTGTGACGACACCAACCCGCTGATCTTTCCGGGCGCACCGGAAGAATGTAATGGCCAGGACGACGACTGCAATGGCCTGGTAGACGAGTCGGTGCTGCAGGTCTGGTACCCGGATGTGGACCGGGATGGCTACGGCGATCCCACCAGCAGCCTGGAGTCCTGCGCCGCTCCGGCCGGGTATGTAGCGGACAATACCGATTGTAATGATTCCGCCCTGGAGATCAACCCGGGTGCCACGGAGGTCTGCGACCAGGCGGATCTGGACGAGGACTGTGACGGTCAGGCCGACGATGCGGATGGGTCCGTGGATCCGGCTTCGTACGGGAGCTGGTGGCTGGATGGCGACGGGGATGGCTACGGGGCCGGGACCGCGCGGCTGGCCTGTGAAGGCCAGATCGGGGAAGTGGGGGAGGGAGGTGACTGTGCGGATGCCGATGTCGCGATCAGTCCGGCGGCGGTCGAGGTCTGTGACGGGGCGGATGTGGACGAAGACTGCAGTGGTGCGGCCGATGATGCCGATGCGGGCGTTGATCCCAGCACCTACGCCGCCTGGTACGCGGATGCCGATGGCGACGGCTTTGGGGATCCGGCCGCCGGCTCCTGGAGCTGCGATCTTCCCGCCGGATCTGTAGCCTCAGATACAGACTGCGACGATGGGGATGTGGCCGTCAATCCCGCCGCGACCGAGATCTGTGACGCAGCCAACCTGGATGAGGACTGCGACGGCATGGCGGATGATGCGGATGGTTCTGTAGACCCTTCAGGTCA
>CAITDR010000580.1 GCA_903891165.1 uncultured Pseudomonadota bacterium | reverse complement strand
TCCTCGTAGCCCCGAAGATCCCTTCCACGCCAACTCGGTGTTTGAAAGCGACGGAATTATCTACCTGAGCGTCCGCAAAGCCGACGCGGTAGCGCTGATCGACAAGCAGAGCAAGGCGGTCCTCGGACTGATTGGCTACGGGCGTGATTTTGTGCTCCTGGACGACCAGGGTGTAGAGGCGGGTGAAGAACGATGGTTTTCGGATCAACATGATGTGCAGGTTCATGATGGATTGCTGACGGTGTACAGCAATGCCAGCCCGGCCACCGGCTTCCAGGTGATGGCCTGGCAGTTGGACATCAACGGTCGTTCGGCACAGATCGTGGAAGAGTGGCAGTTGGAGGAGGAAAAGCCCTGGTATTCCAGCCTGCTCGGCGGGGTGGATCCGGTCGAAGGTGGCGGCTTCAGTGTGGCCTTTGGGGATCCGGATGGTCCATTTCCCTCCTCATTGTTTCTGGTCAATCCTGATGGATCCATCCGCTATCAGGTCAGTTTTCCGAAGAACCACGGTATCTATCGCAGCGAGCGGCGGCTCACCTGGTGACCCTCCTGTTGCTGGCATGTACGCCGGTACCGCCGCCGGATCGAGCGCCGGATCGGGCGATCATCCTGGTGATGGACGGCGTCAGTGGGCAGGACATTTTTCGGGAGGGGAGCAGTCGCTTCAGCAAGGGAACGATCTGGGGTCTGGCGCCGGAGCTGCGTCGGGAGCTGTTGCCATTTGCCGTGCAGGTGAGTCTTGCAGAAAATAGTGCTTCCACACTCACTGGACCCGCGCACTGGGATCTGATCACCGGCCGGCATGTGGGGCTGGGACAGTTCGGCTCGGACCTGGGCCCCGGAGCCTATGTGAGCGCTTGGCCCACGATCTTCAACGCCGCTCAGGATGCGGGTAGCTCCGAAGGTCAAACCTGGATCATCTCCAATGGAAAGCTGTTGACCCAGCTCAGCCACTCCCTGGCCCCCGGCAGCCAGGATCCCGCCCTGCTCTACCCCGACGGCGACGTGGACGATGCCACGCTGCTGGATCAGGCCCTGGAGCTGCTCCAGACCGAAAGACCGAAGATGCTCCTGGTGAATGCCCATCGGGTGGACCACTACGGCCACTACGAGCGCCGGCAGAGCTACGTGGGCGCCCTGCGCGACATCGATCGGGGTTTTCTGGCGATCTGGCGCTGGATCAACGAGGATCCTGACTATGCCGGGCGTACCGTGCTTGCGATTGTTTCCGATCATGGGCGGCACCTGGACAGCGTGGACAAGGGCTGGCAGTCCCACGGCGATGCCTGCGGAGGCTGCCGGAGTATTCCCCTGCTGCTGGCAGGGCCGGGGATTCCCGACGGGGAGGTCTGGGCGGAGCCCTGGGATCTGATCGACGTGGCGCCCACCCTTGCCGCATTGACCGGTTGGAAGCTTCCCTATGCGCAGGGTCTTCCGATGGCCGGTGCTGAAGGAAGCCAGAGCCGCACGGGGGAGGCGGAGGCCACCGCGGATAGTTTTGTAGTGTTTCTTACAGAATTGGACCGACGCACCGAGCTTGTGGACGAGAAGGGGCGGATCTCCAGCGAAGGAAGCCGGGAAGCACGGGGGCCGCGGCAGGCCGGGGAGCTGTTGTGCTGGCGGGAGCTGGGGCAGGGGGGGGCCTGGGATCCCTGGACGCCACACTGTGCGCATCACGACGGTCCGAGCTGGATCCCGGTAGACTTTCCCGCCTCTGAAGTACACCCTTTTTGGAGCCCCGCAATGGTAAGCCTAGGGGAGGCGGTCCAGGTCGCCTGGGTGGACAACCCCAAGGTGGAGGTGTCGGCCAGCGACAACATCCAACTGCGTCTACACCAATGGAGCCCTGCCGAGGGCTGGTCAGAGATTTTCCCGGCGATCACCCAACAATTCTACCCCGATCACCCCAGTATCGTGCGGCGCGGCGAGCAGACCGTGGTGGCCTGGGTCAGCAGCAAGAATGTGGAACAGGGAAGGTACAACCGATATATCACCGTGCAGTGGGGTCAGGATGGGACATGGACGGGCAGCGAGACCCTGCGGAGTCCGGCCCTGGATCGGCTGGAGTCGCCGGTCCTCCGTTCGGATGCGGAGATGCTTGCATTTTTGGGAATGAGCGGGAGTGACACCAGTGTCTACCTGAGCCGCTGGAGCGGAAGTGGTTGGGAGAAGGCGGAGAAGTTGAGCGAAGGGACGGTCCTGCCGCAGGTGGAGCCACTCTGGACAGGTCAAGAGTTGCTGTGGGTGGAGGAGGGGGCGGAGCTGTGTCGGTGGTCGGGGGAGGGGAGCCCGCAATGCAGCGCGCTGAGGGCGCCCTATGTGGAGCAATTGTTTCTGCGTAGCGATGAAGTGTGGGGGATCGTGGCGCGGGAGGCGGGAGCCTGGGAGAGGGCGAAGATCCTGCCTTGACGGATGCCCCCCAACCGGTGACGTTTGGCGCGCCGCAGGAGAGTCATGGCCATCCGCCGAACCCCCTTTCATGAGTTCCACAAGGAGGCCGGTGCGCGCCTCATCGACTTTGGTGGCTGGGAAATGCCCGTGCAGTACAAGGGCATCCTGGAGGAGCACCACGGATGTCGCAACGCGGTGGGGCTCTTTGATGTGTCCCACATGGGCGAAGTCCGCTTCCGTGGCCCCAAAGCCCTGGACGCGGTGCAGCACCTGATCACCAACGATCTCAGCAAAGCCGCCTTCGGGCAGGCCCAGTACACCGCCATGTGCAACGATCACGGCGGCATCGTGGACGACCTGATCTGCTACCGTATCGGCCCGGAGGAGATCCTGATCTGTGTCAATGCCGCCAACCGCGACAAAGACTACAACTGGATGAAGTCCCATAATCCCTTTGGCGTGGACATCAGCAACGAGTCGGACTTCTGGGCGCAGATCGCGCTCCAGGGTCGGCACGCAGAGGCGATCTTCAAAAAGCTGACCGACGCGCCGCTGCCCGGTACCTACCGCTTCACGCAGGGCGCGGTTGCCGGCGTAGAAGGCTGTATCATCGCGGGAACCGGCTACACCGGCGAAGCGGGCTACGAGCTGTTTTTGCCGGCCGGGGCGGCGGACATCCTTTGGAATGCCGTGCAGAGCGCCGGTGCCGAATTCGGCTTGGTGAACGTGGGTCTTGGTGCCCGCGACACCCTGCGCCTGGAGATGAAGTATTCGCTCTACGGCAACGACATCACCGACGACACCACGCCGTTGGAGGCGGGGCTGGGCTGGGTGACCAAGCTGGACAAGGGTGACTTTATCGGCCGGGAACCGCTCGTAGCCCAGAAGGCGGCGGGCATCCCTCGGCGACTCGTGGGCCTGGAGATCGAGGGGCGTATTGCGCGACCGCACAGCGCGGTGCTTTCCGAGGGCCAGCCCGTGGGCGAGGTCACCTCGGGCGGGCTGTCACCCTCCACCAAAAAGAACATTGCCCTTGCCTATGTGCCCGATGCCTTGGCCAAGGTTGGCACCCGGTTGGAGGTGGATGTGCGCGGGAAGACCGCAGCGGCCGTCGTCTCCAAAACTCCCTTCTACACCCGTCCCTACTGAGAGGTTTTTATGAGCTATCCCAAGGATCTGCACTACACCAAGGACCACGAGTGGATCCGCGTTGAAGGTGACATCGGCGTGGTCGGCATCACCCACCATGCGCAGGACGCGCTGGGGGATATCGTGCACGTGGAGCTGCCTGCGGTCGGCAAGAAGGTGAGCAAAGGTGGCACGGCGGCCGAAGTGGAGTCCGTCAAGGCCGTCTCCGACGTCTACAGCCCCCTGACCGGCACCGTCGTCGAAGTAAATGGCGATCTGGATGGCAACGAGTCCACCGTCAACAGTGACCCCCACGGGGGCGGCTGGCTCTTCAAGATCAAGATTGAAAAGCAGGACGAGCTGGCCGGGTTGATGGATGCAGAGGCCTACACGGCTTTTGAGGCGAAGTAGTCGCTTTTTGTTCTGTCCGCTACGCCAGCAAACGGAGGCCTGCGGTGCAGAAAAGCAGGTGCAGTGCGGAGTGTCAGCGACTGAATGAAGCCTCATTCAGCGAAGAAGGCTCAGGGATGATGCGTCCCTGAGCCGTTTTGATTTTGTGCGCCGGACTGTAGCGCGCCCCCGCTCAAGAATTCTGATAGCTCTCGATCGGCGGGCAGGTACAGATCAAATTCCGATCCCCATGGACGTTGTTGATCCGGGCGACATAGGGCCAGAACTTCCGCTCCTTGATCCACTCTACCGGAAAAGCCGCCGTCTGCCGGCTATAGCCGCGGGTCCATGTCTCCGCGGTCACCATTCCCGCGGTGTGCGGCGCGCCCTTGAGCGGATTGTCGGTGCGGCTCCAGGTGCCAGCTTCTACCTTGGCAATCTCTCCACGGATGGCGACCATCGCGTCGATGAAGCGGTCCAGCTCGGCCTTGGACTCACTTTCGGTGGGCTCCACCATCAGCGTCCCCGCCACGGGGAAGGAGACGGTGGGCGCGTGGAAGCCGTAGTCCATCAGACGTTTGGCCACGTCCTCCACCTCAATCCCGGAGGTCTGCTTCAGGGGACGCAGCTCCAGAATACACTCATGCGCACAAAATCCGTTGGCGCCGGAGTACAGGGTGGGGAAGGAGTCCGCAAGACGACGGGCCACGTAGTTGGCATTCAGGATGGCCACCTCGGTAGCCTTCTTCAAGCCGTCCGGCCCCATCATCCGGATGTAGGCCCAGGAGATCGGTAGGATCGAGGCGGATCCCCACGGCGCAGCCGACACCGGCCCGATGGCGTGAGCGCCGCCACAGTCCACCACCGGGTGCCCGGGCAGATAGGGCGCGAGGTGCGCCGCCACGCCGATGGGGCCCATGCCCGGACCGCCGCCGCCGTGGGGGATACAGAAGGTCTTGTGCAGGTTCAAATGGCAGACATCCGCACCGATCTGGCCCGGCTTCACCAGCCCCACCAGGGCGTTCATGTTGGCCCCGTCCATATAGACCTGGCCACCATTGGCATGGATGATCGTGCAGATATCCTGGATGGACTCCTCAAATACCCCATGGGTGGAGGGATAGGTCACCATCAGGGCGGCGAGCTGGTCGCGATGCTCCTCCGCACGGGCCTTCAGATCACCCACGTCAATATTGCCTTTGTTGTCACATTTGACCACGACCACGTTCATGCCCACCATCGCCGCCGAAGCGGGGTTGGTTCCGTGGGCAGAGGCCGGAATCAGGCAGATATTCCGCCCGGTATCCCCCCGACGCCGGTGGTACTCGCGGATGACCAACAGCCCCGCGTACTCCCCCTGCGACCCGGCATTGGGCTGCAAAGACACTGCGGAGAAGCCGGTGATCTCGGCCAACCAGCGCTCCAATTGCGAAAAGAGCTGCTGGTAGCCCCGGGTCTGCTCCGGCGGTGCAAAGGGATGCAGCCCGCCCACCAGCGGCCAGGTCACCGGCAGCATCTCGGTGGTGGCGTTCAGCTTCATGGTGCAGGAGCCCAGCGCGATCATCGAGGCGG
This sequence comes from uncultured Pseudomonadota bacterium, assembly GCA_903891165.1. GTDB lineage: Bacteria > Myxococcota_A > UBA796 > UBA796 > SXON01 > CAITDR01. The sequence continues at coordinate 4,260 of CAITDR010000580.1, read as the reverse complement.
TAAGCGACAGATCCCGCCCTTCCAGCTTCCGAATGTAGCGCAGCATCTCGCTCTCGGAGCGGTGCTGGTGAAAGACCGGGTGGCTCAGAATATCGTCGGTACGCCGATAGTTGTCCAATACCGGCTGGTCTGCAGAGCCCGCATGCGCCATAAAACAGGCCAGAAGCACCGCCAGATCGGCCTCCGTCGTGGTCTCGTCCAGCGAGATGCCCACCCGACCGTCGCCAAAACTACGCAGGTTCAACTTGGCATGATGCGCGGCGTCCAGCACTTCTTCTTCGCGCGGACCAGCCACCACCACAATGCTGTCGAAGTACTGGCCGGGCTCCACATGCCAGCCCGCTGCACGAAGGGAACCGGCCAAGCGTCGGGTCAGGCCATGTACACGCTCGGCAATACGACGCAGACCCTCGGGTCCGTGATAAACTGCATACATCGATGCGATCACGGCAAGAAGCACCTGCGCGGTGCAGATGTTCGAGGTGGCTTTTTCGCGGCGGATGTGCTGCTCGCGCGTCTGAAGCGCCAGCCGCATCGCCGGGCGCCCCTCCGCATCGATGCTCACGCCCACCAGACGACCGGGCATCAGCCGCTTGTAGGCGTCCTTCGTGGCCAGGTAGGCCGCATGTGGGCCGCCAAAGCCCATGGGCACCCCGTAGCGCTGCATCGATCCGATTGCAACATCCGCTCCAAAAGATGCGGGAGAAGCAAGCAATACCAATGCCAGTGGATCTGCGGCTACGATAAGCAGCCCGCCGTTGGCATGCACCTGCTCGCCAAAAGTCTTGTAGTCGCGGACGGAGCCCTCGGTGTCCGGGTACTGCACCACCGCGCCGAAACAGGGCTGGTTGAAGCGCTCATAGTCGCCGATCACCACCTCGATCTCCAGCGGCAGGGCGCGGGTCTGGATTACGGCGATGGTCTGAGGGTGGCAGCGGCGATCCACAAAAAGAGTATTGGACTCGGTCTTTTCGCGGGTGACGCCCCAGGCCAGGTGCATCGCCTCGGCGGCCGCGGTGGCCTCGTCCAGCATCGAGGCATTTGCGCAGGGAAGACCGGTCAGATCCGAGACCAGGGTCTGGAAGTTCAGCATGGCCTCCAGCCGACCCTGGGCAATCTCGGCCTGATAGGGGGTGTACTGGGTATACCAGCCCGGATTTTCCAAAATATTCCGGCGAATAACACCGGGAATCAGGGTGTCGTGGTAGCCCATGCCGATGTAGGAGCGGAAGAGCTGGTTCTGGCCCATCATCTCTTCCAACTCGGCCAGGGTCGCCCGCTCGTCGGCAGCGGCGGGGAGCTTGAGGGCTCCCTCGCTGCGGATGCGCGCGGGTACGACCGCCTCGATCAAGGCATCGAGAGAGGCTTTTCCCAGCAGCTGGAGCATCGCAGCCTGCTGCTTTTCATCGGGACCGATGTGGCGGCGCGCAAAGGAGTCAGGAGGAGGAAGAGGAGCTTCGTTGGCGTGCATGGGTCACCCTGAGGCGCTCCCTTTTAACCGGTTTTTTCCGGCCCGCCTCTCTCCACATCGGCCCACCACAATCGCCGCGAATTCCCGGCTCCCCCGCCGTGCTCAATTTCCGAGCATCTCGTCCACGGCACCGCGGGCAAGGCTCAGGTTATTGTTCAGCTGCACATGGGTCGTTTCGCGAGTATCCACCACGGTAAGTTCTGGATGGGTGGTGGCCTGAGCAGCCAGCGGGCTTACCAGATTGTCGGGAACGGAAGGGTCACCCGAGGAGTAAAAGAGCTGCAGGCTGTTCTGCATCAGGTAGGTGAAGCCCTTCAGGCGCACATAGGCTTCCAGAGAGAAATTGCCTACCCGCGCCAGATCGTCGGTATAGATACGATCCAGGCCGGTGACCACCTCGGGATATTGCCCCTGGTTTGCGACGTACCAGTCCATCCGATCGGGAGGGGAGTCCACGATCGTACCCGCCACGGTGGGCATATTGGTGCCGCGCCAGAGCAATTCCATGATCGCCCGGCTGCCGTCGCCGAGGCCCACCGTGTACAGCTGCGAGACGTCCAGAGGAACCTCCAGATCGTCGCCAAGGCCCAGGTTGGAGCGGAACTTCGAAGACTCCGCAGGATCCTTGGAGGTGATGCCCGCAGTGGCCCAGGCCAGATAGCGCCCGTTGCGCTCGAAGCCCTCGCCCCCGTCGTTCCGGTAGTAGCCGTACTCGTTGTGCCAGAGATCTCCCCAGCAATTGGCCGGGTAGAGCGCAAAGGTGTTGGAGTCCACCAGGGCGGCCGCCAGCGTGCCGCTGTTCTCCTCGCCCGGATCACCACTTTCGCTATCTACTAAACCCAGCGTCTCAAAAACCCGCGTTCTGGCCCACTCGCCACTCAGGCGGTTGTCACGCCGATAGTGTTCGCGAGACAGCGGATCCAGCGGATCAGGATTCAGGACGTAGTCAAAGGCCCCGGAGTGGAAGACCACCACCACCGGTGCCGCCTCGGTCAGGCCGGTGCGGTAGACAGCAAAAACCGTTGCCGGCTCCCCGTCGGGGCAGAGCAGGCCGTCCAACGTGAGCGGGCGGAGCACCGCATCATCAGCCTTCACCCATTCATTTTCGAAGGGGATGGTCTCAATATCCAGATCGGGAGCATCGGGGGTGAAGCAGGCGACCGCCAAGAGCAGCGACAACATTCTGGACCTCTAGCGCCTTAATATAGCTTCTGCTTCGTCCTTTCGCCAGCAATCGGTTCAAGGCGCCGGTCGGCCGCGGGTGGCCGCATGAAGACGCTCCAGCGTGGCGACGCCGGAGCTGTCTTTCCCAAGGGCAATCTCCCATACTTTTTCCTGAATAGCTGCGTTGACCGGCGTGGGGATCCCGTGTTTCAGGCCCCGGCTGACCACTTCCCCATTCAGAAAATCCACCGCCGGCGGCCGACCACGCTCCACCGCAGCAAGCATGGAAGAGCGCATCCGACGGTAGCGAAAGCCTACCGCTAAGAGCAGGGAGTGTTTCGCCACCAAGGAGGCGGATCCGCTGCTCTGGCGCTCCTCCGGTGTGAGAGCAACCCACTCCAGATCCAGGGTGCCGGAAACCTTTTCCAGGCGTACTCCCTCCGCTTTGGCCACCTCCACCACTTCGCTCATGATCTCCAGGGCGAGGCGCCGCACCGGACGGAGCTGCATCAGGACACCGAGGCGATCCCCACCAACGCAGCCCAGTGAAGAAACTGCGGCATTAAGTGCGAGTTTAGACCAACGTTTTCCCGGCAGGTTGTCGGTGATTTCGCAGGGTCCTATGGGCTCCAGGATACGTGCCAGCTCGTTCAGGCGCGGATCGCCCTTTCCCAGAGGATGACCCAGGGTAAAACCCCCCGCAGCCGTGCGCTCGTAGACCCCCAGCTCTGGCATCGAGGCTCCCCAGCCCACCACCGCCCCCAGGCAGCGGTCGGGACCCGCAATGGCCGCTACCCGCGCTTCACAGAGGCCATTCTGAAGGCACAACATCGCGCCATCGGGGGCGAGGCTGCCCACCACCGCGCGGGCCGCCTCCTCCACTTGTGGTGGCTGCGTCGCAAGCAGGATGTAGTTGAAGGGGCCTTGGGGCACCGTGTCCACCACCCGACCGGGAATGATGCGGGGGTCTTCGCCGAGGAGGCGGAAGCCGTGGGTGCTGACATGCTCGGCGATGGCGGAATTCGTGGAAAAGGCAAGCACATCCTGTCCGGTTTCTGCAAGGTGTGCTGTACAGATTCCGCCGATCCCCCCACAGCCGACAACCAGAATTTTAGCAGGCATTTCCGCACCATAGCCCGGTGCCGTCCGGCTGGCACCTGCCCCCGTTTCGGGCAGCGCCTGCCCATCGTCACAAAACGGAGTATATTTGGCGCGTCATCACCAGCCCGGTGTGACCCCGGAGCAGATGCACGTAGCTGTACTCATTGGGGTTTTTCTGCTTCTCGCTGGCTTTCTGGCGGGCCTGTGGTGGCGCCGTCGGCCTGCCCGGGCGGCCGCGGCGCCGGGGGCAGCGGACATTCGTGCCCTGGGCAGCGCGATCTATGACAGTATCTGCAATCGTGACTTTAGTGCCTACCGGAATCTTTTTGTAAATCAATACAAGCTGGAGTCCGAGTCTTTCCGGAAAGGGATGGAGCGTATTGTGGGTCGGGTGCCCAAGGATGCCCGCTACGATGGACTGCTGGTAGAGCAGAGCGGGCGTGCCTTTTTGCGGGTCACGCTGCCGACGGGCTCCATGCTGGAGATCCAGGTGGGCAAGGTGGTGCGGGTTTCGGGGAGGTACC
>CAITDR010000579.1 GCA_903891165.1 uncultured Pseudomonadota bacterium | reverse complement strand
GCCAAGATCGTCAAATTCCAAGGTCGCACCATAGTGGCCTGTGGAGCTGACATTTACGATACGAGCTGGCGCGCCCGCCTTGACCCGCTCCAACAGGAGCTGAGTCAACAAAAAATAGCCCAGGTGGTTCACCGCAAAAGTGGCCTCGATACCATCTTCGGTGACCTTACGCTCCGCATTCACCGTCCCCGCATTGTTTACCAGCACATGCAGCCGATCGTAGCGTTGGCAAAAATCGGCAGCGAAGGCCCGGATCGATGCCTGGGAAGCGAAGTCACAGAGCATCGCGACCACCTCGGCCTTCGAACGCTCCTGCACCAACAGCCGCGCCGCCTCGGTGCGCTGGGCGTCCCGACCCACCATGATCAGCTCGGCACCGGCCGCCGCCAGCGCCACCGACGCCTCCAGACCGATACCATTGGTAGCCCCAGTTACCAAAATCCGACGACCGCGAAGATCAGGAAGTGTCAACATTCGGCCCTCTAACCCGCCACTGAAAAGGGTTAAGGGAACTCTTGTCGCTGCTGCTCCTCCTTTTTAGCGCCTGTGCCCCGGATGATGTCCCGGCGGAGCCCGGCTTTGTGGAGGTGGAAGACTTCGGAGAAAACCCAGGTCACCTGCGGATGTTCACCTTTCGGCCCGAGGGACTGGCGGACGGAGCCCCGCTGGTGGTGAGCCTCCATGGCTGCCTGCAGGACCACCACGCCGCCGAAGGAACTGGCCTCCTCGCGCGCGCTCAAGAACGCGGTTTTTTTGTGTTATCGCCCCAGCAGATCGGTACAAATAATCCTCAGGGATGCTTCCGCTGGTACGAGCAGAGCCAGACCAGTCGTGACCAAGGAGAAGCCGCCTCCATCGCCGCGATGATCGATTTTGTGCGCGACGAACAGCCACTGGGTGCCACCACCATCCTGGGTCTGTCGGCGGGCGCTGCGATGACCATCGCCATGCTGGGCAGCTATCCCGAGCTTTTTTCTGCTGGAATGTCGGCGGCGGGTGCCCCCTATGGCTGTGCCGAGACAGTCCTGGATGCTCCCGGCTGTATGGCCGGCCCGCCCGACGCCTCGGCCGAGCAGTGGCGGGAGCGGGTACCCGGCGACGGTCCCTGGCCGCGCCTGCTGGTGATCCATGGCAGCGTGGATCCGGTAGTAGCGCCCGCCAATGCACCGGTCCTGGCGCAGCAGTGGGCCGACCTCTGGGAGCTGGAAGATCCAATCTCTTCAGCCCTTTCCACCCCAGAAGTTGAGATACAGGTGGAGCAATGGGGGGAGCGTGCGGTAGAGCGGCTGGAGCTGGGGGGTGTAGGGCACGCTTGGCCGGTAATACCGGCTGAGGGATGTGGAGAGAAGGGGGCCTTCAACAACGATATTTCATTCTGTAGTATAGACTACACTTTGGAATTTTTCGGTCTTCTCTGAAGAATATTCTCAAGGCCGACGGCCGGAATCACCCGGATCCGCGGCCAAGATGTCATCCAGAAAGTTCCCAACTTCGCCCTGGTGTTCCGCCAGCCACCCGGCGGCGGGTCGCAGCTCCACACAGAGCCAGCCCGCCGCGGCCGCCGCGCAGCGGGCCAGCACCCGCGGACGATCCGGGGTGGTCGGCGTACAATGCGCAAAAAGCTGCTCCTCTCCCCGCACCTGGGGCGCCGCCGGCGCACTCCGCTCCGCTCCGACCACAAGGCTTTCCCGAAAAGTCCAGGCGCAATCTTCATGGATGGGCAGTCCTGGGGTTGAGAGTGCGTAGACCTCCAGACGCGAGCCCGAACCGGGCTCAGTGAGGCCCAGCCGCAGGGGTCCTCCCTGCCGACCTGTCTCGGGAAGCCAGCCGGGGAGCAGGGGAATCCGCAAGGGAAGCTCCCGATCCACATACCAGCCCCCCTGCAGCTGGCCGCTCGGGGGCGGCGGCGGTGGCAAGGCTGCGGTGGCCAGCCCATCCTCCGCCTTCACGGCGGGCTTGGGACAGCCGATCAGCGCTAAAAGGAAGATCAACGCCGCGCCCGCTCCAAAGCAGCCCGATGCACCGGTCCTCCCCAGAGGCTATCAAAAACCTCAAGTTCTACCTGAAGGGCGACCTCACGGGGACTCCCAGCCGCCCGGGCGATCCGGAGGATACCCGCGCGCACCGTCGTATCCAGACCATGCACGTCCGTCGCCTCCTTTAGTTCCTCTTCAGATGGGTTTTTCCATTGTTTTGGTGCCGATAGTGACGGATCCCTTGAAAATACCTCAGCCAGCTCCAGCGCCGCCTCCACAGGGTCGGCAGCGACCCGCTGCACCAGGGGGCCCTCCACAACGGGCGTCAAAGCCGCCTGCGCCAGAAGCCGTGCCGTCGCCAGTGGCCCGACACGCTCCCACAGCCAGCGCCCCCCTCCAAAACCAGGGGACACCCCCAGCTTGGCCTGCACAAAGCCGATGCGTGCACCATGCGCCGCCACCACCCCATGGCAGGCCATGGCCAGCTCGGCACCACCTCCTAAAGCCACACCTTCCACCACAGCAATCACCGGGTCCCGTCGTGACCGCAGGCTCAAGGCCACCTGGTGCATATAGCCTCCGAAGACCCGTCCCGCCCGCGGCTCCCCCAGGTGCTCCCGAAGGGCGTCCAGGTTCCCCCCCGAGCAGAAGCTTCCGCCAGCTCCCTGCACAATCACGGGTCCTGGCGGCAGCGCCGCCACCAGCTCACCCAGCTGTACCATCATCTGTGGGCCCAGCGCATTCCGGGATCGCGGATGATCCACCCACAGCCGATGGGCACCAGGCAGTTTTTCCAGGTGGACGCTCCCTTCCGCGGGCGGCAGGTTCCGCACCCAGCTCGCAAAATCTCCGATCATGGCTCCTCCAAAAGACACGCGACCTGTTCCGCACGCAGCTCCCCGGCGCGCAGACGATCCCCCAGCCCGCCCGCCAGTTTTTTCATGGCCCGGTGCCGCGCTGTCTCCGCCACCAGCTCCAAGCAGGCATGCACACGCCCCTCCGCACGACGGTGCTTCCAAAAGGCAAGACCTTCACCCATCAACCACTCGCGATGCCGCCGCAGAGCGCCCAGCACCTCGTCCACCCCCCGGTCCTGGATGGCGACCGCGGTAAACACCGGAGCGGTCCAGCCCGGCCGATCATCCAGGTGTACCGAAAGCTCCAGATCCCGACACAGGCCCTCGGACCCCGGCCGGTCTGCCTTATTGACACAAAATACGTCCGCCACCTCTAACAGACCCGCCTTCATCGTCTGTACAGTATCGCCGGACTCCGGAGTGAGCACCACCAACACCGAGTCGGCCACCTCCATCACCGCCAGCTCTCCCTGACCCACCCCTACGGTCTCCACCAGCACGAGATCAAAACCCACCGCATCCAAGAGGTCCACCACCTGCCCGGCCGCCCGCGACAGACCGCCGGCGGCCCCGCGTGCCGAGAGCGAGCGGATGTACACCCCCGGATCATCGGCATGGCGATCCATACGCACCCGATCTCCAAGGATTGCCCCTCCCGAAAATGGCGAGGAGGGGTCCACGGCTACCACGGCCACCCGTTGGCCAAGGGCCCGTCCGTGTTGAATCAAACGGTCTACAAAGCTGCTTTTTCCCGCCCCCGGCGGGCCGGTGATCCCCACCACCTGCGGGCTCCCCGGCTGGTGCAGCCGCCGTACCTGAAGGGTAGCCAGACCAGCCATGGTTGCCAGATGCCCAGCTTCCAACAATGTAATAGACCGGGCCAACGCCCGACGGTCGCCCCGGAGGGCAGAGGAGAGCAGCTCCGACATCCCCCACCGCTAACCCACAGGATCCCGACACGGTATAGGGCCGACCGCTGCTTTCCGCGTCCCTTTCGCGTGCGGCTCACACCGGAATCAGATACTCTGGACATGCGGAGGTCCAGTGCGACGGATTGTCTGGTTGTTAGCGTTCTTGGGCGGCTGTGCGGGGGGTGGCTCGGCTACGGTAGAAGGGACTGCCATGGGCATCAGCCTGGGCGACGCTCGTTATGTCTACTATGGAGGCCCGTTTTTGGTGATCTCCGCCAAGGAAGTGGACTGTATGGACGTGGACTGGGTACGGCGCTCCTACCCGGAAGGTACAGTACCTACCGAGGAGGATCGCGAGCTGCTCCAGTTCGCCTTTGCCACCAGCGACGTGACCGAAGGCCAGAAGTCCGTGGGACTGGGTGCCTCGGTGACCTCCACGGTATTGAGCGTCTCCGGTGGTACCCTGACCCAGAGTCGGGCCACCTCCGGCACACTTACTGTCGCCAGCATGGAAGAAGAGACACTTGCCACCGGTTCTTTTTCTGGACTCACTTTCGAGGATGGCACTCTGAGCGGCGAGTACGAAGCCGAGTGGTGTGTCAACCTGAAGGATCGCTGAAATGTTGTCGTTCTGGTTGAGTATGGCCCTTGCTGCGGAGGTGTTGATCCCTTCAGCGACGCCGCTCACTCCCGACGATTTTTCGGTGGCCGAGAGTTTTTACCGGCAGGTAGTTGCTGCATCTCTGCAGGCGGGTCTGGCCGTGGAAGATGCCGATGGTATCCGCGTCTGGGCTGGCGCCGACGCGGAAAACTGTTTTGATACCGAAAGTTGCCCTGGGTCCCTTTGGAACCGCACCGATGCCCGGGTGGCGCTGGTGATGCGGGTGGGGAAGGGGACCAACGGAACCCTGGTGGAAGTCCGCCTTTTTGCGCCGGACGATCCCACCCCGCTGAAGGTGATGCGCGAGACGGTCCAGCCGGGAAAGGAGGCTTCTTTCTCGGCAAAGTTGGCCTTGACGACACAAGAGGTACTCTCGATCACACCTGAGCGTTCGGCTCCGAAAGCACCGGAAAACCCGACGGTGGTAACCCCCGAAGTGCCGCGGATCGTGATTCAGCCGTTGAACAACCCGGATAATCCTCCGGTCAACCCGCCGGTTCCGCAGAACCCACCTCCGGACGCGCCGCTGGTGGTGCCGCAGCCCCCACCACCGCTGACCAACCGCCACCACCTACCCAAGGTGGTGTTCAATGCGATGGTTGCAAGCGGAATGTCCGAGGCGGCCTGGTTTCAGCAGCAACATGTACGCTCTGGCCGATTTTCTCTGCAGGTGGGCGCGGGACTGGGGACCGGCGACGTGGACCTGGGCTACGACGTGAACATGCTCGTGCGGCGGGACGAAGAGGATGGCGCCTTTCGAACCCTGGGCCACGATAGCTGGTTCGGAGGCGGCTACGGGAATGCCTTTGAGGGGTGGGTGGCCATCTCCTACAGCCCCATCTGGTTCCTGGATATTTCGCTTGCGGGCGGCTTTTTTATGGGAAATCAATACCTCAGCACCTACCGGCTGTGTGTGGAGAATTGCGCCCAGGAAGAGCAGAGTCTCACTTACGACCCGCAGGCGTCGGTCCAAGGCACTCTGGAGCCCAAAGTGCGCCTGCTTCCGCTGGCCACGGGCAGCGTGAAGCCCTACCTGTTGGTTGGGGCGATGGTGCGGATCTATCCTGGTATTTCCATGGATCCGAAGCAGGAGGAGGGGGGAAACCCGGCCCCCACGAACGAGGTAGACTACCCCAACATCCTTGGCGGGGCGACGGTGTCGCCGACCTTCGGCGGCGGGCTCTATATCGACGTCCTTAAGGATGTGAGCTTCTTCGTGGAAGTGCCCTTTACACCATTCTTTCCCAGCGGCGGCTTTACCGAGTCCTCCTACATCTCTGGAGAGACACGCTACCTGCCTGCGGCATCCCAATTGCCGCATTGGGGAGGGCTTTTGCGGGCTTCCCTCGGGGTGGATGTCCGCCTGTGAGCCCGAAAGTTGGGATCATCATGGGCAGCCGCTCGGACGCCGACAGCATGCGACCGGCTGCGGACCTGCTCGACTCTTTCGGAATTTCCTATGAATTCCGGGTGGTCAGCGCCCATCGGACGCCCGATCTGATGTTCCAGTATGCCGCCGAAGCTGCCGAACGGGGCATCCAGGTGATCATCGCCGGGGCGGGTGGAGCAGCACATTTACCAGGGATGGTGGCGGCAAAAACGCGGCTCCCGGTGATCGGGGTGCCGGTGCAGTCCAAAGCCCTCAACGGCCTGGACTCCCTGCTTTCCATCGTGCAGATGCCCAAAGGGGTACCGGTAGCCACGATGGCCATCGGGGGCGCGGCAAACGCAGGGCTGCTTGCGGTGCGGATCCTGGCTCTTCAGCAGCCAGAGTTGGCACAGAAGCTGGAGGATTTCGCTCAGCGTCAGGCAGAAGAGGCCCTGGCTTGATCCTTCCGGGCGCCACCATCGGCATCCTGGGGGCGGGGCAATTGGGCCGGATGTTGGCCGTACCCGCCCGTCAGCTGGGCTATGGGGTGGTGGTTTTTGGCCCCGAGGGGGATGCACCTGCGGCCGGTCTGGCCGACCACTGGGTGCGCGCCTCATTTGAGGACGAAGAAGCTGCTCTTCGGATGGCGGAGAGCTGCGAGGTCCTGACCTACGAGTTCGAGAATGTGCCTGCCGAAACGGTGCGACGCCTCGCCCAGCTGCGCCCCGTACATCCGGGTGCGGAGGTGTTGGCCATCACCCAGGATCGGCTGACAGAGCACAGGTTTATCCAGAAGTTGGGTATTCCTACCGCCCCGGGCGCAGCGGTCCACCATCCCTCAGAGCTGCCCGCCCTGATGGAGCGCCTGGGCAGTCCGGCCCGCCTCAAGACCGCTCGCGGGGGCTACGACGGGGGAGGGCAGTGGCGTCTGCTTCAGCCTGACGACGCGCCGGCGGTCGCCTTCCGCAACCCGCCGCTGCTTCTTGAGCGAGAAGTAGCCTTCGAACGTGAACTTTCCGTGGTTGTAGTGAGGGATACAAAAGGGAAGATCGTGCCCTTCCCGGTTTTTGAAAACCAGCATCGCGAGGGCATTTTACGCTGTACTCGCTGCCCCGCCGACATCGGACCGCTCCTGCACGCCCGCGCCCTGGAGATCGCCCGTTGTCTGGCCGAGGCCATGGATCTGGTGGGCACCCTGACCGTGGAAATGTTCCAGGTAGGAAGTGAGCTCTGGGTGAATGAGCTGGCGCCGCGGGTGCACAACTCGGGGCACCTGAGCATCGAGGCCTGCTCGGTCTCCCAGTTTGAGCAGCACGTCCGGGCGATCTGCGGCCTCCCTCTTCGGGAAGTTGAGCTTCGGCGCCCGGCGGCGATGGTGAACCTGTTGGGGGAGGAGGAACATCGCCGCCTCCGGGTGGCCGGGGTGGAAGAGGCGCTGCGTCTTCCCGATACCCACCTCCACATCTACGGCAAGGGCTCGGTACGAAAACGTAGGAAAATGGGGCATATTACGGCCCTTGGCGACAGCACCGAGCAGGCGCTGGAGCGGGCCCTATGCGCCGCAGCCCCGATCCGCTTCGTCGCCGCCTGAAAAATCCGTTAGAAGGATTCTGGCTTCTGGAGCCATGGAAGAAAGCAGCGTGCCGGGTCTTCCCATCAGCCGTCCTGCGGGTGTGCTTCCCTGGCAAAGGCAGCCGTTTATGTGAGTTCGACCCTCACCAGCTCCTTGGAGCTGTGGCGGAATTGGTAGACGCGCAAGACTACAGATCTTGTT
>CAITDR010000578.1 GCA_903891165.1 uncultured Pseudomonadota bacterium | reverse complement strand
GGGCGCCTGCGGCGCTCGGGCCGCACGCGCCTTGCGTGGTGTGGACGATCCTCCCCTCCTCCCTCCCCAAACGCCCCCCCTCTTCCCTTGACACGATACGATACGATAAATAATGCTATCTATCATCTCATGTCAGATCCCCTTGCTCCCATCCTCCTCGCCGCCGAGCGCCTTCTGAGCGAAGGGCCGGACGCGCTCTCCATGGACCGCTTGGCGCAGCTTTCTGGGGTGTCGCGGGCCACCCTCTACCGTCTGGTGGGCAGTCGCGAGCAGCTTCTTTTGCGCCTGGGAAGTGGGGAAACGCCGGATGTCCGCGATCGTATCCTGGAGGCGGCACGTGGCCTCTTTTCTCTTCGCGGCTTTGAAGGCTGTACAGTCGAGGATATCGCCCGGGCGGCCGATGTGGGGGTGGTGACGATCTACCGCCATTTTGGCAGTAAGGGGGGACTTTTTCTGGCATTTGCCAACGCGGTGGGGCCTCGCCGTCGGGCGCGGGAGGCCTTGGCCGCCTGCACCGGCGATATCCGCCAGGATCTTCTTGCCCTCTCCCGCGCCCTCCTGGAGGGTCTTCAGGAAGATCAGGCAGGAATGCGGGTTCTTTTAGGTGAATCCTGTCGAAATGGCCCTTTTCTGGAGCTTCTCCGCAGCCGCGATGGGGGGGGCCAGGAGGCTCTGACCCAGCTCATGCAGCGCCACCTGGACAGCGCTGCCCTTCGTCCGGGGGATCCGGTGCTCTATGCACGCTCCTTCGGGGGAATGTTGCTTTCTCACGCCTTTTTCTTCCCTCTCCTCCACGGCGGCAGCCCGCCCGATGCGGAGACCCTGGCCCGCCATGTGGTGGACCTCTTTCTGGATGGGGCCACGGCTCTGCCCTCTCTTCACTGATGGAGTCCCCATGTCCATGGTTTTTGTGTCACCACCGCCGCTTTTAAAGAGACGGGGAAGCTGCTTTCAGTCAAGGTGGGCGACAAGGCTATCGCGATCCGCTCCCTTCCGGACGGGGGGACGGTTCAGGAGAAGCTCTCGTCCGAGCGTCGCCATGCGCAGGTGTTGAGCGAGGGGCAGGTGGCGGAGCTGGCAGCGATGGGCCGTCGTATCGAGGCCGCAGCAGGGGGTGTGCCCCAGGATGTGGAGTGGTGCTATGAAGCTGGAAAACTGCACATCGTCCAGGCAAGGCCCATCACCTCGCTGTACCCGCTGCCGGGCGATCCCACCGGCCCCTTACGCCTGTACTTCAGCTTCAGCCACGCCCAGATGATGACCGATGCCATGCCGCCCTTGGCCATCGACCTCTGGTTCTGGCTTCTCCCCATGGGCCGCGCGAGCTTGACGGGGATGCCGGCGGATGCTGCAACGCAAAATCGGGCGATGACCGAGATTGGCAGCCGTATCTACCTGGAGGTCACACAGGGGTTGGCCAACCCCCGCAGCCGTGGGCCACTTCTGGGGTTGATGGGGGCACTGTACCCTCAGCTCAACGAAGCACTATCGGGGCAGATTCCGCGCCTTGGTCCTTCGGTACCCATGGATCCGACCACCAAACGTGGCCTCTTCCGCTTTTTTGCTCCGGTGCCCTTTCGCCTGCTCAAGCGCCTCCTCTTTGCGAATCCCCAGCAGGCGAGCGCCCAGGCTACCGCCGCCTTGGAAGCCATTCTTTCCGATCACCGTGCAGCTCTGGCCGCAGCGAAGGGCCTTGCCGGGCGCCTCCGGGCCGCCCGCGAGCGCCTCTCGGTCACCTTCGGGATCCTGCCCACCCTGGCTCCCTACCTGGGTGCAGGTGTACTTTCACAGCGTCTCTTGCGACACTTTGGTGTGGGGGAGCAAAGTATCAACGTCTTGGTACGTGCTCTTCCGGGCAACGTCACCACCGATATGGACCTGATCCTGGCGGATCTGGCCGATCAGGTCCGGGCGATTCCGGGCCTTTCCGAAGTCCTGGAACAGCGGGGCCTGTCTGGCGCGGCGGAACATCCAGGCAGCGCACCTTTTCTCACCTCCTTCCAGTCTTTTCTGGATCGCTATGGGATGCGGGGGCCGGGCGAGATCGACCTTTCCCGCCCCCGCTGGGGCGACCGACCGGAGAGCTTATTGCCGATGATCCTCGGCAACCTGCGCGGAAACCAGCCTATCGGTGCCCATCGCCGCCGCCACGCCGACATGGAGGCAGAGGCGACGCGAGAAGCCGAAAACATCATCGCCGCCACTCCTTTCTGGCGTCGCCCCCTGATGCGCCGCCTGATCCGGGTGATGCGCCACCACCTTGCGGTGCGGGAGCACCCCAAGTACACCCTGGTGCGTCTCTTCTGGGATCTGCGGAAGGTCGCCTTTGAAGCGGCAGACTTTTTGCTGGAGCGGGGGATTTTTACCGACCGGGGGCAGGTCTGGTTTTTGAGCTGGGAGGAGCTGGAGGCGGCGGTGGAGGGCCGCCTGGAGCCGTCGGTGGTGCGGGGCTACATCGGCCAACGTCAGGCGGAGCACCTTCTGAATCAGCGCCGTATGCCACCTTTGGTGATGGCCAGCGACGGGGAGATTCCCACTTTTGGGGTGCGCGGCGATTTGCCAGAAGGGGCGCTGGGTGGCATCGGCGCCTCGGCCGGGGTGGTGGAGGGCTTGGCACGGGTGGTGCTGGATCCGGGGGCCGAGCAGCTCCATGCAGGCGAAATTCTTGTAGCCCCCTTTACCGATCCGGGCTGGACCCCGCTCTTCACCCATGCGGCGGGTCTGGTGACCGACGTGGGCGGGCTGATGACGCATGGGTCGGTGGTGGCGCGGGAGATGGGGATCCCGGCGGTGGTGGGGGTGACGGGGGCGACGGGACGGATTCGGACGGGGGATCGGCTGCGGATAGACGGGTCACGCGGGGTGGTGGAAATTCTGGAGAAAATGGTATGAATGCTGCAAATGGACTCTTTCTCTTGATTACGATAGTGTTGGGCACTCTCTGTCTGCGGCAGGGTGGGAGTGCCTTTTCTGAGGGGCTACGCTCGGGGGGGAGCAGCTTCTTGCAGATGTTGCCGCTGCTGGTGTTCTGCTTTCTGATCGCGGGCTTTGTCGAGGTGCTTTTGCCGCGTGCGCTGGTGGAGCGGTGGCTGTCGGACGACGCGGGCTGGCGCGGTATCGCCGTGGCCTGGCTGGCCGGCGCGCTGACCCCGGGTGGAGGGCCGGTGGGCCTGCCCCTGGCCGCCGGTCTGATGCGCAATGGGGCGGGGGTGGGGGTGATGGTGACCTACCTGACCTCTCTGGCGCTGCTCTCTTTTGTCCGTCTTCCGATGGAGTACGGGATGTTGGGGGGGCGGATGACGCTGATCCGGGTGGGGGCATCGATTTTGTTGCCGCCTTTGGCGGGGGCTTTGGCGCAGGTTTTTGTTGGGAGGTAGAAGCGGCGCCCTGGCCTGGCGCTGGCGAGGGGGCGTTGTCCTTCCTGAGCCCTACTTCCGCTCCAGGGCCCCAGGTGCCTTCCACCAGGAGGTGGCCTCCGTCCAACGATCCGGGACACCCAGCCCTTCCAGCAGCTTCCAGGACGCTTTTGCCTCTGCTTGCACTTCTTTGGGGCCCAAGGTGGCAATGCGGCGGATT
>CAITDR010000577.1 GCA_903891165.1 uncultured Pseudomonadota bacterium | reverse complement strand
CATGTCGCCGGTGTCGCAGACCATCACATTGGGCGGCGTATGGACCGCCATCCAGCTTCCATCCCGCGTCAGCAGCTCCAGCCCCGGGCGTGTGCTCACCGGCAGCACCGTGATCAGGTTGATGTCCTCGTGTGCCGCCGCACGCACGGCACCCGGCACCGGCGCCACCACGTCCGGGTAGTGGATCACCCTCAGGATACTGTTTCCATTTTTAATGAGCTCAGCAAAAAAACCGTCCGGGTAGCCCAGGTAGACCCCCAGGGCCTCCAGGAGCTGGTTGGCGAAGCCGTCCATCCGCGCATAGAGATCGGTGAATGTGGGCGCAAAACCGGGGATTTCCGCCGGGAACAGGTTGGGTGGCACCTTGTGGCTCTGGTGCAGCGGGTGATCCGCTCCCAAACTCCGCCCCACATGCCAGAATTCCTTGAGATCCGGCACCGGCTGATCTTTGGCATGCTCCACCCCGAAGGAGGTGTAGCCGCGCTGCCGACCATCTTCCGGGGTTTCATACCGCTTTTTGTTGACCTCCGACAGGGCAAAACACTGCCGCGCCGCCTCATAGGCTCCCTCTAAAAGCTCCTCCGGGATCCCGTGCCCTTCTACGGCCACAAAGCCGAGTCTCCCCATCCCTTCCCCAAGGGTCTCTATAAATGCCTGCCGACGCGCGGCGTCGCCACTCAAAAAGTCTCTGAGGTCTACCAGCGGGATCGAGGAACGCGACACGGAGCCTCCGAAAAGGCGCCGTTTCTAACCGGATGCGGGGATTCGTCCACCCCATCTTCTGGCGGATCCGCTACGCGATCTGCTACAGAAGACGCCCATTTTTGTATCGCCCCCCGTGCAGGCTACGATCCTGTTCGGCGAGCTCTCCGATGATCCCCATCAGCTTCTTGCTCAGCCGTACGGGATCTCCTTCTCCCGCAAGATCCCCCGCCGTCATCGGCTTGCCGAACCACACCCGCATCGGCTCTCCCCTCTTCCCTTCGGGCAGGAAGTTCCTTCGGATCTCCCCGATGGTACTGTTCGAGAGGCCCAGGATGAAGAAGGGTACGATCACCGTGTCGGGGTGGGCCGCCGCAATCAGCTGTCCCACACCGGCACGGGCTTGGAGAAAGGCATAGGGATCTTCCCCTTTTCCACGGGTCCCCTCCGGATGGATGCCGATCACCGCCCCCTTCTCCTCCAGGGCCTTCTGCATCTGTGCAAGCCCGATGGGGTTCAGCGCCTTCCGATCATCCCGAAACACCGGCGGCCACATCGTCCCTGCGGCGACCGCAAAATTGACCACCACGCCCAAGGGGCTGTCATAAAAAAAGTTCGAACGCACGGGGAAGTACATCTTCCCCATAAAGCTGGCATAGTGGTACAGAATTGCGGACGTGACGTACATATCGAAGAAGGAGCGGTGGTTCGAAACCAGAATCACCCCCCTGGGCGGATTCAGGCTGCTCACATTCTCCAGCCCGTGGATCTCCCATAGATTTTTGGAGAGAAACCACACCCAATTCCCCGAGGAGACACGCAGGAAAGCCTGCAACAACGTCTTCACCACCCGGTTCTGGTTTGCAAAGGCCATCAACGGCACACTGAGCCGCTCAAAGCCGCGCAACAGGCTGGTCTGCATCGCCGGAATGGTCATCTCCATTCCGGCTCTTTACCGCATCCCCACCGCCCTCTCAAGCCCTGCGACAAGAATTGATGACCAATCGGTGACAATCGGCCGGACTCAGAAGCGGATCTGCGCCCCCAGCGTGTAGGAGAGCTGCGAGGCGGGTACGGTCAGCCCGTCGGCCAGCAGCTCGTTGCCGGGAACCGGAGGTACTTCCAGGCGATAGTGCAGCTCGCCCTGCTCCCCAAAATAATAGGAAACCGAAAAATCCCAGGAGATCCAGGTCCGGATCTGGGAGCGGACGTCCAACCGGGTCACAAAAGTCTGATCGGTGAGGTTGCCGATGCCCGAAACCAGGAAGGTGGTGTTCTCCCACTGCCCCGGCCCGATCAGCGCCGCGTAGACCGCCGCGTAGTCTCTTCCAAAATAGAGCGCTTTGTAGCCTCCATTAAAGAGTACCCACGGATATAGATCCGCGTTCTTATAGCCCGCTTCGTTGTGAAAATACTCTGCCCCCAGGGTGATGCTGTCCTCGGCGTTGTAGGCGATGGGCACCTCGATGCCGACGGTTACCTGGGGGATCCATTCCTTTGACCGGTCTTTTTCGGTGGGGAAGGTGAAGGTCTCCAGGTCAAATTCGCCCTTCCAGTAGGGGGTGTCGCCCCCATGCAGCACCGCCGCCTCCGCCTTCAGATCCAGGAACCACAGGCTCATGGAAAGATCCGCGCCGAGTCGCAGCGGCTGCCCCTTTCTTGCGGCCACCGACACCGAATATTCCCCGGGACCCGCCGCAATTTCCGCCCTCAGCGCGCCGCCCACATCCTCGATGGACTTCATCGCCGACATATCGACCACCCCGTAGACATTGGCCCCGAGCTTTTCAAAGGGCACATGCAGCTTCACCAGGGGTACGCCGGTACGCGCGTCAAAAACGGCAAGGGGATCCTTGGGAACCGGGTTCAGGAAGTCGGTGGGGTTCCAAAATCGACCCGTGCCCCAGCGCAGGTGTTGCTGCCCGGCCGTCACAAACAGACGGTTCTTCACGTCGAACTTCAGCCACAGCTCGTCCAGATCCACCGACGCGGCTTTGACTTCGGCGCCGGAAAGGTCGGTTTCTCCCGGTTGTACGGTGTAGTCGTAGTTCAGGCGTGCATCGGCGTAGGCGCGCACATGCTCGTCGGGGCGGTAGTCCGCGTAGAGATCCAGCAGGTTGGGGGCCAAGATATTCTCGGAATTCCACGAGCTGCCCTCGGGCCAGTCACTCTGAAGCCGCAGGTAGAGCCGCCCGCCGATCTCGAGTCTCTTCTCGGCCTCCTGGATCGCATCCATAAAGCTACGCTCAGTGGCGGCACTGTCGCTGCCCAACATCTCCGAGTCACGACCTACCGGAGGGCCCCCTTCACCGGTGGGGGCCGCCCCCTCTGAGGTCGCCGTGCCCCCTCCACCAAACATCTCACTATCGCGACTTGTATCGGCATTTGATGAACCAAACATTTCACTGTCGCGATTTGCAGGGACGTTTGCCGATCCAAACACTTCACTGTCGCGACTGGCATCTACATTTGTCGGAGTGACGCTACCCTCTCCCGAAGGGGGCGCCGTCGTCTGCAGCTCGACCGTTCCGGTGGGCACCTTGGGGATCCCATCCTGACCGCCAGCGGCAGAGTCGCCCCCAAAACCCAGCTCGCGCGGGGTGCCCTTGGGCGCCGGGGACGCCGCGAGGAGTCGATCCACCAAGCGCTGCGTCTGCTCGGCCGTCGTGGTGCTGCGCACCACCTTCACGGTCGCTACCCGACGATTGTCGTGGAAGACCAGCTCCACTTGCACACTGTAGCTCTGGAGCTGTTCCGCCGTGGCCCAGTCGGCCAGGATGCGGCCCCACCACGAAGCTGCGCCTTCTTCCTGCACTTCTGCCGGAGGATCCGCAGCCAGCGCCAACGCACCAAAAAGGGAGAGCAGGATCATGGGATTTCCCAGAGGAAAGGGTACAATTCACCGAGCCCAGGCCACAGCTGTGCCCCGGTGCCCGCGTAAGGGATGCCAGACCGCTGCCTCCTCTACAGGAAGCAACTGCCTTTTCAGCGACTCTGCGTTTCCAGCCAGGCCTTGGTGAAGATCGCGTCGTTCAGGCTGCGCAGATCCACCTCCTGGATGACCACGGTGGTGCTGGTG
>CAITDR010000576.1 GCA_903891165.1 uncultured Pseudomonadota bacterium | reverse complement strand
AGCGTGGCTAAAGCCCGCGACCTTTTCATCTTCCGGAGTTTCATCTTCCGGAGTTTCATCCTCCGGAGTTTCTCATGCAGTTTCGTAAATTGTGCGGCCCGATGACCTTTCTCACCGGCTCAGGGTGAGTCTGTTGCAGTCCCTCTACCAGCATCATCGGGTGGACACACAGTCAAAGCCATCGGCTACATGATCAAGTTTACATCGGTCTCCAGCAGCAACGTGCGCGCTGGCATCCGGTTGGATCATGGTCCGGACGGCATCCTGTGGACCACGCACTCCACCCCCATCGCCGCGGCTGCGGTCCCCAGCGACAACTTGGCGGTGGAAGACACCTACAGCACCGCGACGATGATCATGGAGATCACCCGGCCGGTGGTTCTGGTGCAGAGCGCGAACGCGACCTTCCAGACCTTCACGGCTGAAATCTACGAAATGCGGAAGCCCTTCTGATGGGCTGCTCCTGTGATAGCGGCGGTACGACGAAGGCTGCGGAACCGAGCAGTGCTGCGCTGAAGCAGAATTTCCGCGCTTTCTGGCCGGACCACGTGCCCTTTCCGCCTGTGGCACCCTGGTTGGGGGCCTCGGTGACGCGGGTCGAGGCCTTCGACTATGTCTTGCGCTATGCCAAGCGCCTTCCGGGGCTAGAGCGCGGGGAGTTTTCGGCCTACGCGGCGCTGGCGTCGTCGATTCTGTACTCGGAAGAGGCGGAGTTTTCGGCGGAGAGGAGAAGAAAGAAGAGGCGGGACCCGCCCGACTTCCCCGAGCCTCCGCTGGATCCAACTTTTGATTGCGATAGTTGTGAAACCAAGGAATGTACACTAACCGGTCAGATAATACGCTGCTGCATTGTCTGCTATGCGGACGGCAGGGTGGTGGAGGAGTGTAACGGCACATGTACGGGACTCGCGGCGGGAGAAGGCGAGACAGCGGGGCGGCCATGATCGGATCGCACCTCTGGTGCAGTCATCGCTCGCTGGGTGCTCTCTGTGTCGCGGCTGCGGTCTCTTTTGGCTGTGCAACACATCACGCTCCCGCCGCCACCCCCGCAATCCCCATCGAGAGCTTCCGAGCTGGACGCATCCTCCAGGTGGATTCAGAAGGAAACGCACAACCGTCTTGGAAATTGGCGGTTTCCAGGCAATTTGTAGAAGACATACTGGGCGCCCCCGCGCTTGCGCAGTGTATCGCGGCACTCCAGGATCCGAAGTACGACGGATGTTCCTTTACGGCTTCCGCCTGTATGACGCTGCAGGTGCGAGAGGACGGAGGTTTCCGCGCGGACGTCAGCTCCTGGAGTTGTCGCAACGAGGTATCCGCCTCACAGATTTTGGTTATCTACAATTCCAAAGGGGAGGAAGCTGCACCTCCGAAAACACTTCCACTCCTCGGCTTACCATCGCAAGAGCCGCCCGATAATGCTCCATGACGGCCTGTTTCAACCCTATGGTGCGTTTTTTGTCATCCCTTGCAATCGGAGAGCAGCGCGGGTAAAAAGCCACCATGAAATCGCCCCAACGCCAAGAACGTCGCCAAGTCAGCCTCCGATGGGCAGCCGCAGCCTTCTCCATCGGGTGCGCCGCACATCAGGCCCCCGCCGCCCCAAACGGCCCACCCATCGAGAACTTCCGGGCCGTCCGCATCATGGAGGTGTATCCCTCAGGTAAATCCCAGCCCACGTGGACCATAGAGGTTCCCCGACAATTTGTAGAGGACATCCTCGGCACCCCCGCAATCCAGCAGTGTATGGATGCACTCCAGGATCCACAATACGACGGATGCTCCTTCGTCGCTTCTCCGTGTATGTCTCTTTATGTACGGGAGGACGGAGGCTACCGCGCCCACGTGCGCTCCTGGTCCTGCCGCATCGAGGCGCCCAGCCCTCAGGTGTTTGTCATCTACAACTCAGGGCCTAACGGAACCACACCGCCCCAAACCATACCAATTCTTGTCCTACCGTCGCAAGAGCAGCCCGAGGGGGGCCATTGAACGAGTGCCTTCCCACCCGAAGACCTGATCACCGCTGAAGCGTTGACGGAGCTGGTTCCGGCGAGACGGGCGGCCCGCACATAGTCCCCGCCCGAGCCCCAACCCCACCACCCACCCCAACATTTTTAGCTCAAGCCCCTGCCTTTTCCGCTCTCCATCCCTCCGCCCGCTGCTCCCCCAACGATCATCCCAACCCAAAACCACACGCCACCGACTTTTCCCGGCTTCCAAACAGGTGGGTCCAGGGAGGGGCTCTGAAACGACCCACCGAAACGCTTCCAAAACCCTCTCAGCAGTTCCGTCGTTTCACAGCCCCACCCTGGTCGGGGTTTTTAGGGGCCTGAAAGGTCCCTAAATCGGGAAGGTCTAAGGAAGGGCAGAAGGCCCTTCCTTCGCCCGCGCGGAGGCACACCGCCCAGAATAACCGCAGCCTTGGCTGCCCAAAAGCCCGCGCGGAGGCCCACCGCCCACCTAACCCCAGCCTTGGCTGCACCCAACGCCCACGCAAAGCCGACCACTCACCCACCAACACCACCCACAAAAGGCTACGTCTGTAGTCTCTACTACCGAGAAATCGGTAATCCACCCTACAAAATCTTTTTCCCCAACGCCGACAAAATCAACCACACGGCGAGTTTCCCCGTCACATTCTGAGCATCCAAAACCGGATTCAGCTCCACCATCTCCACCCCCAAGAGCTTGCCGGTATCCGCCATCTTCTCGCAGATCAGGTGGCTTTCCCTCAGGTTCAGACCGCCAGGTACCGGGGTACCCACCCCGGGGGCATGCTGCGGATCCACCCCATCCAGATCAAAGGAGAGGTGGACCCCTACGGTGCCATCGCAGGCGCGCTCCACCGCCTCACGTACACAAACGGCGGTGCCACGTTCGTCCAGCTCGCTCATGGTGAAGACCCGCACCCCCGCCTCACGCACCAGCTCGCGTTCGGTGCCGTCCACATCCCGCGCCCCGATCACACAGACATGCCGCGGATCCAGGGCCGGCTGATCGCCGGCAATGGCCACCAGCTCCGGGGCACCGTAGCCCAGCAACACCGCCAGCGGCATCCCGTGTATGTTCCCGGAAGGGGAGGTTGCCGGCGTGTTCATGTCGGTATGGGCATCCACCCACACCACCCCGATCCGACGCCCACGCTTCCGCCAATAGCGCGCAATTCCCGACACCGTCCCGATGGCCACCGAGTGATCCCCGCCCAGAACCACCGGAAAACGTCCCTGCTCCATCGACTTCTCCACCCGGTCGGCCAGCCGGCGGCAGGCGTCGGCAATTTCCGTCAGGTAGCGCGAGGAGGGATTCCCGTAGTCGGTCATCTCCGGGGTCAGCGAAGCGATGGCAAAATTGTCCACCACCCGATGTCCTAACTCCTGAATCCCCGCCTTCAAGCCCGCAAGGTGGATGGCCGAGGGGCCCATATCCACCCCACGGCGCCCGGCGCCCAGATCCAGGTGCACATTGCCAATGGCAATCTGCAGCATCGGAAACTCAGGGGGTGTAGCAGGACCGATGGTCGGGTTCATAGAGCGCCTCCGATTCTTCAATCACATAGGTGGTACCCGGATCCCCGCTCCAGGAAACACGCGCAACATCCCAGACCTGGTTGTAGTCCAGCACCCGGGAGAAGGAGGCCTCCTCCACACCGTACAGGTAGACTTTTACGGTGGCTACGACAGTTCCGTCGCCATTTTCCACAAAATAGTGGGCGCGGATCCGGTAGGAGTCCACCGCGGGCTCGTCCACGTTGATGTTCTCTGGGCCGTAACCATAGCGGTCGTCCAGATCCAGGGTGGGATCGTCGGCGGTGCCGGTACCTCCCCAAGAGGGGGTCTGATTACAATAATTGCAGTCGTCCGGCAGCACAAACATGCCGCCGTTGTCCGCGGCCAGATGCAGGTCCAGGTCCGCACCGGAGCCATCCCAGAACAGCTCCACATGCAGCAATTCCGTGGGGATCGCGTCGATCTCCAGGATGGCCGGCGCACTCCATACCTCTTCGTTCGACTTCACCCGAAGCTGCACGGTGTAGACACCGGCGATGTCGGTGGGCAGGTAGGAGGCGGAATTCAGCGCCGTCAGCGAGGCGTCCGAGCCCTCCGGCGGCACCAGGGACCACTCGTACTCGGCGATGGGATCTCCGTCGGGATCGTAGGAGCGGATTCCGCTGAGGTTCACCGTCTGCCGCGGCTCGGTGGTGGAGGGGCCGTCGATGATGGCGACAGGATAGTCAAAGTCGCCGCCACCATTGCCGAGAAGAATCACCTCGGCGGTGGACTCGTCGGGATCATCCGACGCAACCTTCACCAGACCATTGTCGCCCTCGGTAGAGGTGGGCGCGTAGATCACCACCACGTTGGTGGATTCACCGGGATCCAGGCTGAAGCTATGGTCGGAGATGATGGTGAAGGCGCCGCTGCGCTCCTGCACCAGATCGCTCACATGCAGGACGCCGTCGCCCACATTTTTCACCTCAAAGTAAGAGGTGGAAGAGAGCAGACCGAGCATGCCAAAGTCCAGGACCGGCGGACTGACCTCGATGTCCGGCGTCGGCGCTTTTACGCCGGAGCCCGCGAGGGTAATCAAGGAAGTAGGCTGATCTTTGGCGTCGCTCTCTACCGAAAGAGAGGCGGCGTAGGTCAGGTAGTTGTCCGGGGTGAAGGTGATGGGGATCTCCACCGTCTCGTCGATGGCCAGCACTTCCGGCCACTCGCCCACCGAAAAAACAGCTTTATCCTCGCCAACCACCTCGATCTTGGAGACGTTCAGCTTGGCCTGGCCGGTGTTGGTCAGGAGGACGGGCAGGGTGCTGGGGTAGTCCACCACCACCTGACTGAAGTCCAGGACCTCAGGAACCAGGGACACATCCGGGTACAGCCGGTTGACCTGCGGGTCGTCGTTGCAGGCCATCGCCATCAGAAGTGACCACATCTCGCCTCCTTCTGGTAGCATAACCGGTTATTTACCGGCTATCCTCAGAGAAGAGCACGAGAACATGATGCGCTGGCTACCGCTGATCTTCCTGGTAGGCTGCAGGGGCTGCAAAATCGCCCTGCCTCCCTCCAACAACAACAACGACGAAGACTCCGAGCCCAAGGACAGCCCGGCCGAAGAGAGCACGCCGACGGACGACAGCAAGCCTCCCGAGTCCCAGCCGCCCATCTTCTGCGATGTGGACGAGCTGGAGCCGAACAATACGCTTGCAACCGCACAGATCATGCCGATGGAGAAGTGGATCTGCGGACACATCGACACCATCGCCGATGCCGACTTCTACAGCTTCACCACCACCGAGCCCGGCTGGGTCACTCTCGAAGTGTTGGCGGCCGCCAAGGGTTCTTCTGCGGACATGGTGTTGTCGCTGACCGACACCGACCGCTCCGTGGGTGTCTACGACTCCTACCTCTCCACCGATCCCAAGATCTCCTTCCCGGCAGACGAGCCGGGCACCTACATCGGCTGGTTGTCCGAGGGTAATCCGCTGCTGAGTGGCGAAGAGTACTCCTGGTTTTTCCGCGCCTCCATCTCCAAGCCGGCCCTGGGCTGGTCGCGGAACGAGGTGGAGCCCAACGGAAATACGCAGGATAAAGCCGAGGAGTTCACCATCGACGAGCGGGTCTTTGGCACCATTGAGGACTCCGAGGATACCGACTGGTACCACATCGTCACCCCAGCCACCGCCACCGCCGTCATCCTGGACGTGGACGCCTTCCGCTACGGCTCGCCGATGGACACCACCATGATCATCCGTGATCCTGCGGGTGCCCTGATCAAGCGGGTCTATTCCGGTGAAATAGACTACGATTTTGACCCGCATGTGGAGATCAAGACCGAAGGTTCGCAGGACTGGTACGTCCAGATCTTCAACCCTTCGGAAAAGGGGAGCCGTTTCCACTGGTACACCTTGTCGATCACCGCAGAATACGAGTAAAGTGCCTCCGAGCCCGATGGGCAGGAGGAGACATGGTGAAATTGGGATGGCTGCTGCTCTTTGCAGCGGCCTGCAAGCCAGATGAAAAGGACAGCGACACCGGGAAGATCGATCCGGGCGACGACACCGCGGTAGACAGCGACGACAGCGGGGACAGCGTCGATAGCCAGGACAGCGACACCGGCGTGCCCTGCACCACGCAGGTGCTGGAGCTGACCCCGGCGGACGGCTCCACCGGCGTGTACTACCGGGACGCGGTGACCGTCGCCTTCGACGGAGACGGCAGCACCGCACTGTTCGTACTGAACGGGCCATCCGAGCCCTACACGCCGGTCTGGTCGGAGGGGAACCTGAAGGCGACCTTCGACATGGTCCTGGCCCCGGACACCACCTACACCTTTACGGCGTCCATCTGCGACAGCTCCAAGAGTGTAAGCTTCACTACATCTCACCTCGGCGCGCCTATCGCGATGGATCCTATGGATCTCAAGGATATCACCTGGAAGTTCCGCCTTTCCGATGATGCCGAGATCACCGAGCCCGCCTTCCTGGACGTGCTGGCCTCCCAGTATGTGACCCAGCCGCTGCTGGTGGGCGTCACCTATGCCGACGAGACGACCATCGATCTGTTGGGGGCGCTCGGATTTTATCAGGAGACCGACGCGACCTACTACCAGGATACCACGGAAGTACCTTGGGATTTCCCGGCCGCCGACTTCTCGGACGCGCCCTACTTCTCGGTGACCGCGTCGGACATCCTGACGCTATCCTACAACGGAATTGCCATTCCGATCCAGGGTTTTCACCTGGAGGGCACCATCGCCGAGGATGCCTCCTACATCGGAGAGGGGAAGGCCTGGGGCCTGATGGACACGCGCAACGCAGGGGCCTGGGTAGCACAACCCGGCGTACAATCTGCCGTCTGCGACATCGCAGCCAGCGCGGGCGTCACCTGTGAAGCTTGCGACGACGGGGAGCCCTACTGCATGTTCATCCGTGCCGAGCACATCCACGCGGATCAGGTTCCCGTCGTTATCGACCCGAACCCCTGACAAAAAGACGCTGGCGAAGGCTTGCCCATTCTTCGGGGTGGAAGCAGGCCAGATACAGCGTCAGACTCGCAAAAGAGAAGGGCCCCACCTCCATCAATGCTTCGATGCCCAGGTGCATCCCCAGGCCAAAAAGAAGGTAGATGGAGCGGAAGTCGTAGCGGTTGAACAGCGTGCGCAGGCGCCCTGGCCGATCGCGCGTTTCGCGGAAATAGTAGGCCAGCAACAGCAGCGGCGCACTTTGTTCCCAGGTCCAAACGCCAAAAGTAGCCAGGCGGGTGAGGGGATAGATCGTCGCCAGGTTCTCCAGGGGCAGCGGAAAACGCTGCCAGGTGGTCTGCTGGAGGATGTAGAAGAGGGCGTCGGACTCGGCGACGGGGATCCAGGAGGAGCTGACTTTTTGTAGAGCAGTCATCCAGTACATCAGGACGAGCTGGAAAATCATCAGCCAACGTGGCCAGGCAGTGGTCATCCCGTCGGTGGGGCGGAGGCGTTCGTCCAACGAAAGAGCTCGACCGCAGCCGGAAAGGACGAGGAGATACAGGGTGTTTTTGACCAGCTCGTCGTAAGAGCCGCCCGCATGGCCGTTGATGTCCGCAAGGTAGCCGTAGCCCAGGGCGGTGGCGACGCATGCAATTCTTGTGCCAATGCCCAAAAACATCGCAAGTGCGGCGACGATGGTCATCGCCATGACCATCTGCACGTTTTCAGGTGTGAGGCCGCCAAAACGCTCCAGAAAGCCGCCGTTCAGGTTGCGGAGGCCACCGTAGTCATCGTCCGCCCACACCCAGAGGTAGATGCCCTTTTCCCAGATCCGGCTGATGTGCAGGATCACGATGAGGCTGGCCGCCAGACGCACCAGCGCCAGCGGAAAGGCGGACTCGCGGCGGTCGAGGAGCTGTACCCAGCGAGACCAGAGCTTCATGGCGCCTTCTCGCGCTTCTCAATCAGCACAAAGACCCACTTCCCAGTGTCCATCGTGCCATCCTCCACTTCCGCGGGGGAGGGGGAGCGCTGCTTGAACATCCGGCAGCGCACTGCGGAGGAATCCGGGTTTTCGGCCAACAATTCGCGCGCAAACACCTTGCATGCCCGCTTCCAGGCATCCTGGTAGTTGGGCCAGCCCCAGCGGAAGATGGAGGCGCGCAGACGTTCGGAGCCGAAGCGCTGGGCCTCCCAGGTGAATACTTCCGATCTCTCCTCAAAAACCGTCCGAAAACCGTCGGCACTGGTAGGATCCCCGTTCACCTGCAGCTGCATCCGGGTGGGGTAGCGATGGGGCGCCACAAACATCTGCCAGGCCTGATCGCTGCCGGTGGCATGGAGGTAGGGCGAAAAGGGCGCCATCACCGTCTTGCGGATACCCATAAAGCCCTGGGCCAGATCCCAGAGGAATGTCTCGAATTCCGTTTGGTCTACGCCTAAAACGCCGGACCAGGTCTTGAATTCCTGCTGTACCGTCGGCTCTTTCCAGGCCAGCCGGTTCATGCCCGACGCGGGGGAAGGGGAGGCGTCCAGCGTGATCGCAAGCAGGTGAAAGGCGACAAAAAGCGCCCTGAGCTGCGGCCAGATCGAGGGCGTCTCAGTTTTGCTTGAGGTAGTCGGCATAGTTCCCGTTGAACACCCGGATCTTACCCTCTTCGATGGTCACAATCTTGGTGGCAACGGTCTCGATCAGATCCCGATCATGAGAAACGAAGAAACAGGTGCCGGTGTACTGCTCCACCCCGTCCCGGAGTGCGGAAATGGCCTCCAGGTCCATGTGGTTGGTGGGCTCATCCAACAGCAGCACGTTGAAGCGCAACAACATCAACCGCGCCAGGAGGGTGCGGACGCGCTCGCCACCGGAGAGGGTTGCAGTAGGACGATCGCCGTCTTCTCCCGAGAAGAGCATCCGCCCCAGCACCGAGCGCACCCCCTCTTTTCCGGCCTCCGGTTTCTGATCGAAGACCCAGGTGAACACCGAAAAGCCGGGCGGAATCACCCCGTCGTGATCCTCGGGGAAGTAGCCGGGGTTGGTCTCGTGGCCCCACTTGACACTGCCCTTCAGGGGCGCCAGCTCCCCGGCCAGGGTGCGCATCAACGTCGTCTTACCGACGCCGTTCTTCCCGATAATGGCGACCTTGTCTCCCCGGTTTACAGTGAGTTGTAGCCCAGAATACAAAGCCTTGTCACCGTAGCCACAGGACAGCCCCTTCACCTCCAGAACATCGCGACCGGAGACCTTGTCCACCTCAAAACGGATGAAAGGACGGGCGATATTCGAGCGCTTGATCTCCTCTGGCTTCAGACGCTCCACCTCCTTGCGGCGGGAGTTGGCCTGGGTGGAGCGGGTACCGGCCCCGAAGCGCTGGATGAAGTCCTGGAGCTGCTTGATCTTCTCGGTCTTGCGCGCGTTGCTCTTCTCGACTTCCGAGCGTACCTGCGACTTCATCCGCACCATGTCGTCGTAATTGCCGGCGTACTGGATGATGGTCTGGTAGTCGATGTCGGCGATGTGGGTGCAGACGGTGTTCAAAAAGTGGCGGTCGTGGGAGATCACCACCAGGGCGCCATCGTAGGCCTGCAGAAAATCTTCCAGCCAGTGGATGGACTCGAGATCCAAGTGGTTGGTAGGCTCGTCGAGTAACATTGCCTGCGGACGGCCGAAGATAGCTTGGGCAAGAAGGACGCGGATTTT
>CAITDR010000575.1 GCA_903891165.1 uncultured Pseudomonadota bacterium | reverse complement strand
ATGCGTCAACACGAAAGGCTCTTTCGAAGAGGATGCAGAAGAAGACGCTGGGACCGGATCCCCTTCCCGCAAAGCTGTGGCCTCTGCGCGTCCTCAATTGCTGGAAAGGTGGGTCAGCGGCTTTTTTTCTCGATCGCCTGGCCCCAGCGGTGGGTGCGGAACTGCCGATACGGGAGGTGGGAATCACCGCGTCGGAGGGCTTTTTTGCGATCCCCGTGGACCAGGCTGACCCGGTGGCCTGGCTAGGGGGGCATGTGCTGGAGTTTGTGGACGATAGCGGTGTTCCCCACTTCGCCTGGGAGCTATTGACAGGTCAAGAGTACCGACTGGTGATCAGCACAGAAGCCGGCCTGTACCGCTATGATCTGGAGGATCGTGTGCGGGTAACCGGCTGGATGGGTCCCCTGCCCCGGCTGGCCTTTGTAGGCAAGTCCGGCAACGTTCTGAGCGCGACCGGCGAAAAGCTGACGGAGGAGCAGCTCGCACTGGCCTGTCGGCAGGTTTTTCCCGCCGCCATCGGCGCTTCGGCAACTTTGGGCTGGGGCGAGGTGCCCTGGCTGAAGGTGGCTGTCGAAGGGGCCTCCGCCTCCCCCGAAGTCTTCGACGCCGTATTACAGACGATCAACGTGGAGTATGCCTCCAAGCGGGAGACCGGACGCCTGGGTCTCCCAGAGCTTGTCCCCCTTCCCCTAGGACGTATTGCCGCATACAAAGCGGCACGGGTGGCAAAGGGGGCTCCGGAGGCTCAGGTGAAGGATCCCTGGATTTTAACGAACGAAAATTGGCAACGGCTGGTGGAGGGAGAATGGAGTGGGTAGTCCGCATCTACGCGGGGCTGGTGGGGCTGTTCTGGCTGAGCATCGCGGCAAAAACCTGGGAAAGTCGCAATGACAAGGCCTGGAAGTTGGAGCCCACCAGTCCGGTGCTGCCCTCCCTTCCCCGGCTTCGGGTGGTGATCCCGGCGCGCAACGAAGCGGTCAATATTGGCGCCTGCCTCCAGGCTCTTTCGGCCTCGGACCATCCGAACTGGAAGGTCACCGTCTTCGACGACGGCTCCACCGACGGCACCGGCGAAATCGCGGCAAAATACGGCGCGGAAGTACTGCGCGGCGAAGAAGGCATTCCTCCTGATTGGCGAGGAAAAACCTGGGCTCTCCAACGAGCAACCCGCGCCATCCAGGAGGAGTGGATCCTCTTTCTTGATGCGGATGTGCGTGTGCAGCCCACCTGCCTCTCCCGCACCCACAGCTACGCGATCACCGAAAAGGTGGACCTGCTCTCCGGCTACGGGCGCCTGACGATGGAGAGTTTTTGGGAAAAGGTGATCCAGCCCACCGTGGGTGGGGTGATAGTGCTGGGCAATCCCATGGATCGGGTGAACAGCGACGACGAGCAGGAGCGGGTGATGGCCAATGGCCAGCTCATCCTGGTGCGGCGGGAGGTCTACGAGGAGCTCGGGGCCCACGAGCGCGTGAAGGACAAGATCACCGAAGATGTGGAGCTCGCACGCCTTTTTCGTAGCAATGGCCGTCGGCAGCGCTGTCTGATGATGCGCGACCTCTTCTCCTGCCGCATGTATGCCAGCCTGGAGGAGATCTGGCTGGGTTGGACAAAAAACTTTTACATTGGCCTACGTAAGAAACGCGGTGCGGCGGCGATTCTTGTATTTTTTTTGCTGGTCTACAACATGCTGCCCGCGCTGCTTTTGCCCATCGGCATCTGGAGCGGCGGCGAAGTGGCGGCCTGGCTGGTGGGTCTCTGGGGGCTGATGCAAGGGGTGCGGCTGATGCTGGATCTCCGCACGGGCCAGGAGCCTTTTTATGGGCTCCTTCAGCCATTGGGAGCGTTAATGGTGGCTGCGATTGTGATTGACTCGATGCGAAGGGCCGCGGCTGGGAAGCTGGTATGGAAGGGGCGGGTGTATTCGGCCTGAGGCCCACTCCGGCGCCAGCGCCTTCCAAGATCGGGCAATACATAGTCCACTATGGGCCTACTCCGCTTTCTCGTACAGCTCCTCAAAAAGGGATTTTACAGGGCCTCGTACATCGCACTAACATAGCCACCTTCTCCGAGAAGGCCAAG
This sequence comes from uncultured Pseudomonadota bacterium, assembly GCA_903891165.1. Classification (GTDB taxonomy): domain Bacteria; phylum Myxococcota_A; class UBA796; order UBA796; family SXON01; genus CAITDR01. The sequence continues at coordinate 13,825 of CAITDR010000575.1, read as the reverse complement.
CCCCACGACCGCGCAACCCGCGATCCAGCTTGATCGCCGCAAAATCGGCGGCATGCTACACTGCCGCGATGGAAAATCTGGCACGTCAGCTCACCGTCCGCGCGGTTGTCGCGGGAATGCTCCTGGGCGGCTTTATGAGCCTGTCCAACCTGTATATTTCGCTGAAGGTCGGCTGGAGCTTCGGGGTGTCTATCACCGCCGGGATCCTCGCTTTTGCCATCTTCGAGCTGCTACATATGCTGCGCCTGATACGCACGCCGTTTGGGATGCTGGAGAACAATGCCATGCAGTCGGTGGCCTCGGCCGCGGGCTACATGACCGGTGGTGGCACGGTGGCCGCCATTCCGGCGATGATGATGATCACCGGAAACAGTATGCCTCCCTTCCAGATGTTCGCCTGGATCGGATCGATTGCGCTGTTGGGCGTCGTGATGGCGATCCCCATGAAGCAACAGATGATCAACGTGGAGCAGCTCGCTTTCCCTACCGGCATTGCCGCCGCGGAGACCCTGCGTGCGCTGCATGGCGAGGGCGGCGGGGAAAGTAAATCCAAGGCTTCCTGGCTGGGGATTTCTGCGCTGGTGGGCGCGGCGCTCGCCTTCCTGCGCGACGTGCAGACCTCCTGGAAGACCTGGGTGCTGCCAGAAAAGTTGCCCATCCCCGGTGTGACCATCGCCGGTCGGCCTTTGTTGGACTACACCCTGGGTTTTGAGACCAGCCTGATCATGATCGGCGCGGGTGCGATCATGGGTTTTCGCTCCGCTTGGTCAATGATGTTGGGGGCGCTCATTAACTATGCGGTGTTGGCCCCTTGGCTGTATCAGGCGGGAATCATCAACGAAAAATTGGGCTACAAGCATATTGTTGCCTGGTCGGTCTGGCTGGGATCCTCGATGCTGTTGACGTCGGGACTTTTGTCCTTTGCCTTCCAGTGGCGCTCGGTATGGCGTGCCATCCAGAGTGTGGGGGCGGCCTTCGGCGGAAAACAACAGGATGATGGCGAAGTTCCGATGATCTGGTTCTTCTTCGGAACCCTCATCTTCGGGCCGCTGGTGATGGCGCTGGAGTACTTGTTTTTCGGGATCCCCTGGTGGATGGGGATGCTCTCCGTCTTTCTCGGCTTCTTTACGGCGATTGTGGCCTGTCGGGTCACCGGGGAAACCGACACCACACCCACCGGCGCTCTCGGAAAAATCACCCAGATCACCTTCGGGTGGTTGGCGCCGGGGAACATGATCACCAACCTGATGACCGCGAACGTGACCGGGGGAATCGGCCTCCATGCTGCGGATCTGCTGACCGACCTCAAGAGCGGCTATTTGTTGAAAGCCGACCCCCGGCAGCAGTTCTGGGCGCAGTTTTTTGGCGTTCTGGCTGGATCGGTGTCAGTGGTGGTGGCCTTCAACATCCTGGTGCCCAACGCCGATGAGCTGGGCGGCGACAAGTGGCCAGCCCCCGGTGCGCAGACCTGGAAGGGGGTCGCGGAAATGCTGGCGAAGGGTCTGGATTCGATGCACCCCACTGCTCAGGCGGCCCTGGTGATTGGCGGCCTCATCGGTATCCTGTTGGTTCTACTGGAAAAGGCGCTCCCCAACTACAAACACTTCATTCCCTCTCCCGCCGGACTGGGATTGGCTTTCACCACCCCAGGCTACAACACCATCTCCATGTTCATCGGCGCCTGCATCGCTTTGGTAATGACGAAGCAATCGCCAAAACTATCGGAAAAACTGATAGTTCCCGTCAGCTCTGGCTGGATCGCCGGAGAGAGCTTGATGGGCGTTGGACAGGCTATTTTCACCTATGCGGCAGGGCCGGTGGGCGCTGCTCTGATCACCATCGGACTCTACTTTGGCCTGGGCGGTTAGCCCATGCGCGAGCTGCGCACCTGCCCGGTGACCGGAAGGACCGTGTTGATCAATGAAGGCTGGTGGGCGGCCCCGACACCGCCTCCTCCTCCCCCTGATCTCTGCCCTCTCTGCCACTTTTCCCATCCACCCATCGCCACCGCAGAGGGGCTGCGTGTACTTCCGCATCCGAACCCCGCCCTGGGCATCGAGGGTAACCCGCGTCCCATACAGGAGGCCGGACAGGTGCGGATGGAGGCGGTTGGCGCCCACGAGCTTATTTTCGGGGATCATGCTGGGATCAACCACGGCGCGGCCCTGCGCCTGGGACGCCAGAGAATTCAGGATCTGCGTCGCGACAAACGCCTGCGCGGCTTCCGCCTCGCCTGCAGGCTGATCCCCGGCCACCACCCGGTCTGGCAGCTCTGGGCCTTCCCTTTTGAGCTGCGCCCCTCGGCTCCGGCATCCTGGCGGGATCACCAGCTTGAGGCTGGTAAAAATGTGCTCCATCGGGGCGAAGGTACGCTGGCAATGCCCGCATGGGCCCCCCGCGTTCCTTTCGAGCTGTGGCTGCTGAGGGACCAGGGAAGAGCCGGCTTTGAAGCGGAGGATCCCAGCAACATCGCGGAGCTGCTTACAAAGATCCTTCCCGCCCTCCAGCAGCGGGTGGGTGCGGTGCCCATCGATCTGGTGGTGGAGGAGGGGGAACCGTGGCGTCTGGAGCTACTGCCTGCGCTCAAAGGCGATAGTCTGCTGGAGGCGGCGACCGGCATCCCGGTCCATGGAACTTCCCCCGAAGCGGCTCTTCAGTTTTTGCGTCAAAGCTGAATTTTTCCACTCCTCTCTTGACCTGTCAATGGAATCCCCCGTGCTCCTCCTCCTTCTCAGCTGCGCCTCCTCCTCCCCTCCCCCGGCTCCGGCCGCTGAGCCCCCCTCGGAGAGAGCCGAGGTGATCCAGGGCGCCAACAAGAGCGAGATCGTCTTTGGCCCCGATGGAACTCCGATTCCCCGCCCAGCTTCTCCCCCAACCTTCCCTTCCAACATCCACCCTGCTCCCGAGCGCCTGATCGCCGTGGGCGACCTGCACGGAAACCTCCAAGACGCCGTGGCCGTACTGCGGATGGCGGGACTGGTCGATGAAAAAGCGGCCTGGACCGGAGGAAAAAGCTGGCTGATCCAGACCGGCGACACCACCGACCGCGGGCCCGACTCGCGTGGGGTGATGGCGTTGCTCCGCCGTCTTCAGACGGAAGCGCTCGCTGCGGGTGGAAGAGTGGTCCCGCTTATGGGCAACCACGAGGTGATGAACATGACCGGCGACTGGCGCTATGTGAGCCCCGAAGATCTGGCGGGCTATGGGGGAGAGGCGTCTCGAAAGGCAGCTTTTTCGGTGGAGGGGGAGGACGGTCGCTGGCTGTTTGGCCTGGGGGTCACTGCCCAGGTGGGCGACTCTGTTTTTGTGCATGGCGGCATCGATCCACACTGGGCCGAGCTGGGCATCGACGGTATCAACAGCGCCGTTCGCACCGCGCTACTCTCCCCCACCCCCAAGACCGCTCCTATCCTCGGTACGGATGGCCCAGTCTGGAACCGTGCCTATGTCCTGGGAGATCCTCCCGTGGAGTGCCCCCGCCTCCAGGAAGCCCTGACCAAACTCTCCGCCAAGCGGATGGTGGTGGGCCACACCACCCGGGAGGACGGAAAGATCGAGTCGCGTTGTGACGGTGCCCTGTGGGTGATCGACACCGGCATCTCCGCCCACTACGGCAGCCACCACTCGGCACTGGAGATCAAGGGGGCTGAAGTCACAGCTTTGTACCCTGCTTCCCACTGAATGAGCATTCATTCATCGCCGCGCCGTTGCCTGCAGCAAGGGCGGCCCGAAGGCCTCAGCTGTCCAGCTGCTGCTCGCTGGCGGGCACCCGCACCACACGCACCAGCCGCACCCGGCGCGGGCTGGCATCCACAATATGCAGGCGATAGCCCTCCACTTCCAGCACATCGCCTTGGGCGGGAATGCGCTCGGCCACATACAGACACAGCCCGGCGATCGTGGAAAAGGTCTCGCCCTCTGGCAGCTCCATTCCCAGCTCGCGGTTGATCTCGTGGACCGCGGTGGCGGCCTGAACGATCACACTGCCGTCGGCCTCCTTCTGGATCACCGGCGTAGGTGCGTCATTTTCAGAGAAAATCTCTCCGACCAGCTCCTCGACCAGATCCTCGATAGTCACCAGTCCGCGCAGCGAGCCCTGCTCGTCCACAACCAGAGCCATATGGCTTCTACGGGTTTGAAGCTCCCTTAACACCGCTGGCGCGGCCATAGATTCATGGACAAAGGGCACGGGATGGACATAGCGTCGCAAGTCAAAATTGGGTTCAGTGCTCCCTCTGGCCATCACTTCCCGAAGATTGAGCAGCCCAATCACGTTGTCCACGTTCCCTTCGTAGACCGGCACCCGCGCATGACCCTTGCCCCGCGCCAGCTCCACCAGCTCGGAAAGCTGCGCGGTGATGGCGACGCAAGAAACATCCGTTCGGGGCACCATCACGTCCGAGGCATCCAGGTTGTCAAAATCCAGGGCACGCGACGCGATCTCGCTCACCTGCGTTCCCACCGATCCTGCAGTGGCCGCCTCGTCTACCAGCTGCTGGAGCTCCTCTCGCGAGAGCCGCCCCTCGGTGAAGTTGGTACGATCGTTAAAAAAGCGCAGCACCAGGTTGGAGGCCCCGGTCAGGAACCACACTGCGGGAGCCGCCACCGTGGTCAGCAGCTGGAGCGGCCGCCCAATGAGCATGGCGTAGGTCTCAGCACGTCGCAAGGCGAGAGACTTTGGAATCAGCTCGCCTAACACCAAAGACAGTGTAGAAACCAATGCAATCACGATACCGAAAGCCACTTTCCCGGCGACCTCTTCCAGGCCGGGAATCATGGCCACAAAGGGTGCAAGCGCTGCAGCAACGGAGGAACCACCGTAGGCCGCCGCCGTGGCACTGACCACGGTAATACCGATCTGCACCGTGGCAAGAAAGCGCTCCGGCTGTTCCCTCAGCGTAAGAATGGCGCGCGCATTGGCATTGCCCTCGTCTACCAGCTCGGAAAGACGGGTCTTGCGTATCGAAAGAATCGCGATCTCGGCCCCTGAAAATACACCATTAAGCAGGGTCAATGCGAGAATCGTGAGCAGCTCGTCTAGAATCCGGGACTCCATAGAAGGGGGAACATCAACATTGTACCGCAGGCGCGGGCCGGGTACGAGAGAATAGGATAATCACCTTTGGTCAGGCATGGGACCCATCGGCCAATGATTCTGCAGTTGACCATCCTCTGGGCATGTCGGCAACGGCCGACCGAGGCACCCCCGCCGCCACCTCGGGACCCCCGGCACCATGTGCTGCCCGAAAAAGTAGTTAAAAAGACACTTTATCTGCCGGTCTACGGAAACACGCCGGTCTATCACCCCGTGCCGGTGTCGGATGCCAAGGGTCTGGTGATGGTGCTCACCGACACCCCGTCGACGATGGTGGAGCAGTTGTCGTCGGAGGCGGTGGTTTTGGAGCTTTCTACCCGCATGTTGCGGCGCCGAGGGGAAGTGGCGCGCGATCGCTGCTGGTACCCGGCCGACGACCTGGAGATGCTCGCCCAGTCGGCCGAGCGGATCCTGGGTTTCAGCAGCTACCAGCGGCCGATCCTGGTGGCCGATGGCAGCGCCGCCGCGATCGCCTATCTGGCCGTTGCCCAGGCCCCATCGGAGACTTTTGCGGGCCTGGCAGCCACCGATTTTCGCCTAAAATTGGACTTTGTCTCTCCCTTCTGTAGTCACGGCAATTGGGAGGCATCTCCCGACGCGCTGGGCACCATCAACCTGCTGCCGCGCGCGGAGCTGGCGCCACGGCCCGACGGCGGGCCGCGGGTGCGCCTGGGTCCAGCCTCCGGGGTCGATTTAGGCAGCTTCCTGGCGGTAATGCCCGCTGCTGCCGCGCTGAAGCCCGACGAGCTCGTTGCGACCGTACGCGGTTGGCTGAACCCTACCACCGAGACCTTCCCGGATGGGGTTGCCGGTCCACGCGCTCTGGCCGACCTCAAGTTGCCCCTGCGGGTGACCTGGCCGGAAGAACCCCGTGCGATCCTGGTGATGCTCTCCGATTCCGGAGGGTGGTCGGAGGAGGAAAAGGCCATCGCAACCGCTCTGAAGGAAGAGCATGTCGCGACGGTGGGTTGGGATTCCCTCTCCTATTTCTGGCAGAATCGTAGTCCCGGCACACTGGTGGGCGACATCGCACTCCTGATGCGGGCAATGCCCGAAGAGATCCCGGTATGGGCGGGGGGGATTTCTTTTGGCGCCGAGGTGCTGGCCACCTCGATCATGAGGCTGGACACCGACTCCAGCGTACGGCTCTCAGGCCTTATCCTGGTTTCTCCAGGGCGAACCGCCACCCTCCAGCTGAGCCCCTCCACTCCGGGCAGCATTCCCGCTAGCGCCTGGTCCGTGGAGACCTGGAAACTTGCCGAAACCCGTCCGGTCCTCTGCCTGCACCCCCTGGGCGACGAAGGCAACGCCTGCGTGCAGCCAAAGGTCCAGCGTCCGCCGCCTCCAATTCCAAAAAAGGGGAAGAAGAAGCAGGAGGAACCTCCTCCTGCTCCCACTCCTGATCCCGTCGCGCCGCCGCTCCTGAAGGTGGTGGGCCTGGACGGCGGCCGGAACTTCGGCGGCGACTGGGACAGTATCAGCAACGAGATCCTGGCGATGATCCTTCCTTCGACGCCTGAAGAGCCGCCGAAGGAAGAAGTCGCCAAACCCTGAGCGCCGCGCTCAGGCGTCTGGGAACGAGCGGGATCGGGTGGTGATGGCCTTCAACAGCCGGGCCTCAAACTCCGCCACCGGCATGGTCTGCTGCTCTTCGATGCCAAAGCGTCGCAAGGTGACCGTGTTGTTCTCCACTTCTTTCTCGCCGATGATCAGGATGTTCGGTACCTTCTGGGTGCCGGCATTACGGATCTTCTTTTGGAGACGCTCGGAGGACTCGTCCACTTCCGCACGCACCATGTTCTGCCGCAGTCGCGACGCGATGCCAAAGGCATAGTCGTTGAAGCGGTCGGCGATGGTGACCAGTCGCACCTGGCAGGGTGCCAGCCAGGTGGGAAATGCACCTGCATAGTGCTCAATCAGGAAGGCGATAAATCGCTCGTGGGTGCCCAGCGGCGCCCGGTGGATGACGTAAGGGATATGCTCCTGGTTGTCCGAGCCGGTATAGTGCAGCCCCAAACGCCGGGGAATTGCAAAATCGAGCTGGTTGGTAGAAGCGGTCTCCTCGCGCCCGGTCACCGTGCGGAACTGCATGTCGATCTTGGGGCCATAGAAGGCAGCTTCACCCTTGACTTCCTTGAAGGGCATACCGGACTCGATTATCGCTTCGCGGACAAAAACCTGGCTGCGCTCCCAGGCTTCAGGATCGTTGACGTACTTCTCCTTGCCCTTGGGATCTTCGGGATCCCAGGTGGAGAAGCGCATGTGGTAGTTGGTAAGCCCCAATACATCGTAGACATGCCGGTGCATCTCCATCACCGCCAGAAACTCGCTCTTCAGATTCTCCTCGGAGCAGTAGATGTGGGCGTCGTTCATGCACATTCCGCGCACGCGGAGCAGACCGGAAAGCGCACCGGAGTCCTCGAAGCGGTAGACCTGGCCGTATTCGGCCAGCCGCAGCGGAAGGTCGCGGTAGGAGCGCTTCCGCGCCGCGAAGATCTTGTGGTGATGCGGACAATTCATCGGGCGGAGGCAGTACACCTCCTTGATGACCTCCTCTCCCTCCTTCCCCTCCACCGTCTCCCGTAGCTCCATCATCGGGTACATGTGGCTCTTGTAGTAGGGAAGGTGGCCGGTACGGTAGTAGAGGTCGGCCTTGGCGAGATGCGGGGTGGCTACCCGCTGATAGCCCGCTTTGAACTCGATCTCCTTGGCCAGCTTCTCGATCTCGTCCCGCAGGACGGTCCCGGCAGGCAGCCACAGGGGCAGACCCTTGCCGATCTCGTCGTCGATCACAAAGATATCCAGGTCCTGACCCAGCTTTTTGTGATCCCGCTCCTGGGCCTCTTTGAACGCCTTCACATGGGCATCCAGAGCCTCGCGGTTGCCAAAAGCCCAGGCGTAAAGCCGAGTCATCATCACGTTCCGGGAGTCACCACGCCAGTAAGCGCCCGCAATACTCCGCAGCTTGAAGCCATCCGCAGGCAGCTCGCGGGTGTTCTCCACGTGGGGGCCGGCACACATATCCTGGAAGGGACCATTTTTGTAGAAGGAAAGGATTTCTACGCCCTTCTTCTCGCCCAGCTCAGCCGCATATTCACGCTTGTAGGGCTCGCCCATCCCATCGATGCGTGCCAGACCTTCGGTGAGGGAGAGATCCTCACGCACAAAAGGCTGTTGGCGCCCGATGATCTTTTTCATCCGCTTCTCGATCTCAGAGAAGTCTGCCTCAGACAGCGGCTCTCCTTTGATGATGAAGTCGTAGTAAAAACCATCGGAAATGGGAGGACCAAAGCCCAGGGTACTGCCGGGTCGCAGCTCCAGCACCGCCTGCGCGAGCACATGGGAGAGACTGTGGCGGATCCGGTAGAGGCGGGCTGCCTCCGCGTCCTGGGGGGCAACTTCTTCGTGTTCGATCGGTTCCACGGGAAAACTCCGGTACAAAGGGAGGTGCCGCCGGCCGGTTCACGGAAGAATTCCGGGAGCGCCCGACGGCACCCGGCTTCTAACCGGTCCCCTCCGCTTCCGCCTCCCCCTCCCCTCTCCTTCTCAGAATTCCAGAGGTCGGTCGCTTACATCTGCGATCATGCTGCCGTCATCCACCGCGTCGTACAATTCCGAATTCATGTCGTCCTCCACCGTACTGCTCCCATCCTCCGCCACCAGCCAATAGTCTACGGCGGTGGCCCAACAATTCGGAATGCCGGTGACCGGAGAGGCATCGAAGCTCACTGAACCATCGCGATCCGTACTGCCTTCTCCCAGGATTCCCGGCTCCCAAAGCCGCTCTTCCAGATAGACCCGAATGCCCGCCGCAGGCTGCCCACCCCGGGTGACCTTCGCACGGATGCCAATATCATAGGTTTCCGGATCTCCACAGCCCTCCACTGTGTTTTCACTCTCCTTCGGCTCCACTTTTTCACCACCCGAACAGCCCAGACCCCACATCCATACCAGCAGCAACATCGTCGTCCTCCACGTCTCGCCAGCCTATCCGATTGGCGCCCACTTGTTCGCGGGAAGCATGCACTAAAAGCCTCCCCAACGGTGCGGCGGTCGGATAGAAGGCACCGCCCTACCTGTTTCACGGAGACCACATGCTTAGCCATCCACATCGCGACGACATGCAAAGCCGAATTCTGGCCGCTTTCCGATCCCTGCGCCCCGCGACGGACGCCGAAAGTTTTGTGGCCTTCGGCGAAGCTGTGCTCGCCAACTCCCGGATGGTAGCCTTCACCGGTCGGAATCCGGATCAGGTGGCGCTGATGGTGCGGGCGCTGTGGGAAACCGCCCACCAGAGCGGAGGTGCTCTGAAAGTACAATGGCACGAAGGGGAAAAAGGGCTCCTCATCACCACCGCCATGCCCGATCAGGTCTTTATTGTGGACACCATCCGAAAGGCACTGCGTGCAGCGGGCGTCGGGCGGCTTGTAGGCTTTCACACTGTTCTTCCGTTGAACCGCAGTGCGGGCCTTCGCGTCGGCGGCAACGCGGACCCGGTGGAGTCCGTGACCTGCTTTGAGGTGGAGGCGCTGGAGGCCAGCGACGGGGATGCCCTGGTCGCCGACCTCACCGCCCGTCTGAGTCTGGCGACCCTGGTGGTCAAGGACTTCGAAGCGGTACGGGCGCAGGTACAGGATGCCATCGCCAAGCTGGAGGAAACCAAATCTGAAGAGTCTGCTGAGGGCGCAGACTTTCTCCGGTGGACCCTCGGCGACAACTTCGTGTTTTTGGGCGCAACCGCGACCAGCGGTGGGCAGACGGTGGCCTTGGGCGCCGACCGCAGCTACGGCGCGCTCTGGGCACCTGCAGAAAATCGCCCTTCTTCCTCGGTGGTTGCCGTTCGGAAGGAGAAGCTGGAGTCCCCCATCCATCGCAACGGTCGTGTGGATGCGGTACGGGTAAGCGTAGGTGGTAGCACCTATATCTTTCGGGGAATGTTCACCCATCGGGCACTGACTCAGCCTTGCCGGAACCTCCCCATCCTCCGCAAGCTGCTGGAGCGGGTGCTGGCGGAAACCGAGAGCCGTACCAGCTCGCACCGCTACCGCGGTCTGGCCAACGTCTTCGACGCGATGCCCACCGAGTGGCTGTTTTCGGCGAGCCCGGCCCAGGTGCGCGAGGTGCTGGACCGCGTCTTTGATGCGGAGCAGGACCACAGCTCCCAGGTGCACCTCCAGCAGGAGGACGACACCACCTTTGCCATCATCGCCATGCCGGAGCGTCGCTACGGCGACAGCGTACGTGCGCGGCTGCTGCATCGGCTCACCGAGCTCACCGGCGCCACCTACACCGACTCCAGCCTCTTTGCGGGCCGCTTCGATACGGTGCTGCTCCAGGTCTTCCAGACCGGCACCAAACGGATCAGCGACGAAGGTATCGCCACCTTCCGCGATTTTGTTACTGAAATCGGCACCCCCTTTGTGGATCGCCTCGCCGCTGTGGTCGAGGGGGACGATCAGGAGACGGTGGCACGCTACGGCGACGCCTTCGAGAGCGAGTACTGCGACCATACGCCGCTCCCGCTCTTGGCCCAGGACATCCAGTTGTTGGAGCTGACCCGCAAGTCCGGGCGCACGCTGGCCCGCCTCCAGCAGTCCGGCAGTGAGCTGCTGCTGCGGGTCTACCAGAACCATGACATTATCCTGAGCGAGCTGCTGCCCATTCTCGACCACTTCGGGCTGGTGATCGAGCAGCAGGAGGCGATCGACGTCCATCCGACGGGCCTCCCCGCGCAGCAGACCGACAGCTTTGAGGTGGCACGGGTTCCGGGGGTGAGCGACGAGGATGTGCGCGCCCGGGCCGAGCTGCTGGTGGACGGTCTGGAGGCAGTGTTCGAGAAGCACATCGCTTCTGACCCCTTCAACCGCCTGATTCTCACGGCGGGCTTGACCTGGCAAGAGGCAGATCTGGTGCGCGGCCTGATGGGCTACGGTCGCCAAATCGTCCTGCGCCAGACCTACGCGCGTATCCAGGAGATCCTCCTGAAGAATGCCGCTCTGACCGCGGCAACCGTACGCTGGTTTGTGGCGAAATTTGATCCCGATCTCCCCGGGGATCGCGCCGCCATTGCCCAGGCCCGCGGCGAAGAGGTTCTGCAGCTCCTGAAGGGGGTGCAGACCGCCGACGAAGATCAGGTGATGCGGACGCTGCAGAACCTGGTGGACGCGATGCTGCGCACCAACTTCTACCGCACCGACCGGAAGTGCCACTACATCAGCTTCAAGTTCGATCATGGCAAGGTCCGCATCCTCCCTGCACCGCGTATGTGGCGCGAAATTTATGTGCATCACCGCGAAGTGGAAGGACTGCATCTCCGCGGCGGACCGATCGCACGTGGTGGCATTCGTTTCTCTGATCGCGCAGATTTCCGCACGGAAATCCTTGGACTCGTCACCACTCAGATGGTGAAGAACGTGGTGATTGTGCCCGAAGGTAGCAAGGGTGGATTTTACATCAAGTATACCATCGATGATCCGAAGGAGCGCCGCCGCAAGGGCGATGAGCTGTATCAGATTTTGATGCGTGGTATGCTGGATATCACCGACAATATCGTCCAGGGAAAGACCGTCGGACCGGCGCGGGTGGTGGCCCACGATGCGCAGGATCCCTACCTCGTTGTTGCCGCCGACAAGGGCACGGCACACCTTTCCGACACCGCCAACAAGCTGTCCTTGGAATACGGCTTCTGGCTCGGGGATGCCTTCGCCTCCGGCGGCTCTAACGGCTACGACCACAAGGTGGTGGGCATCACCGCCCGCGGCGCGTGGGTGCTGGTGCGTCGCCACTTCCGCGAGCTGGGTCTGGATCCAGAAAAGGACAGCTTCACCTGCTTTGGGGTCGGCGACTGCGGCGGCGACGTGTTCGGGAACGGGGTGATCGAGCACCGCAACATGAAGTTGCAGGCGGCCTTCAACCACGCCCATATCTTCTTCGACCCCAACCCCGATACGGCCACCTCCTACGAGGAGCGTCGTCGTCTCTTTGATGAAGTCCGTGGCTGGGACGCCTACAATACCGCCCTCCTCTCCAAGGGCGGCGGCATCTTCGACCGCCGGGCCAAGAGCATCCCCCTCTCTCCCGAGGTCAAGGCGATGTTGGGTACCTTGGCGGACGAGGTGTCCCCCGAGCAGGCCATGAACCTGATCCTGAAGATGAACGTGGACTTGTTCTGGAACGGCGGTATCGGCACCTATGTGCGTGCCACCCACGAATCGAATGCCGATGCCAACGATCCCCCCAACGATGATTGCCGGGTCACCGCCACCGAGCTCCGCTGCAAAGTGGTGGGCGAAGGCGGAAACCTGGGCTTCACCCAGGCGGCCCGTGTGGAGTATGCGCTGGCCGGTGGTCGCCTGAACACCGACTTTGTGGACAACTCCGGTGGAGTTGACACTTCCGATCACGAAGTCAACCTGAAGATCCTCCTCAATCCGATGGTGGCTTCCGGCCGGATTACTCTCCAGGATCGCAACGACTTCCTGCGTACGCTCACCGACGAGGTGGCCAATGCGGTGCTGGAGGACTGCAATGCCAACGGGCGTCTGATCTCGCTGGATACCGTACGTTCCCAGCTGGATCCGCTGCCTTTCTCCAGGTCTATTGACTGGCTCTGCGCCCGCGGCAACGTGACCCGTCGCTTCCTGGTGCTACCTTCGGAGGATGATCTCAAGCGCCGGGTGGCCTCCCGCCAGGGCTTGACGCGTCCAGAGTTAGCGGTCATTCAGGCGCACCTGAAGATGCACCTGTTCAAGATGTTGATGGCCGAAGATCCTTCGGTTATCCCCGGTTTTGACCGTCTCCTGCAGGGCTACTTCCCCAGTGCCGTGCGCAGCCGCTTCGGAGCGGACCTTCCTGGCCACATGCTCGCCAAGGCCATCGGTATGACGGTGCTGCTCACTGAGGTGGCCACCGATGCCGGCTGCAACTACTTCCCGCAGATGATGGATCTGACTGGCGCCAGTGCCGGCCGGATCGCGGGAGCTTGGCGCTCGGCGATGGGTCTGGTCGAAGGGGACGCCCTCAAAGCGGAATTGCTGGGCTCCAAGCCCAAGCCGGACGGCGCCCACCGCGCATGGGTGGCCTTCACCGACGGCGTTCAGAACCTGGTCGCCAACTGGCTCGCCCCTGGTGCCACCGGCCAGGAGGATCCCGCACGCTTCCAGGAGGCCCTGGCCGCCTTGGCGGGTACACGGACCAGCGGCGACCAGGCCCTGTATCGCTCCACCGTCGAGCGGCTCGCCGCCCGCGGTGTGCCCGTGGACCTGTGCGAGCGCATCCTGAACCATGCCGACGCGGCCGCGGCATCGGAAGTGGCGGCGATCGCCGCCGCCCGCGGCGAGGCTGTCAGTCTCACCGCCCTGCGCTATCAGGCCGTGGGTGCGGCAACCCGCCTCGCACCGACCATCCGGGCCATCGCCGGACGCCGGGGCGGCGGCTCCTGGGATCCCGTGGCCATCGGCATCCTGCGCCTGCGCTATCAGGCGCTGCTGCGCGATTTGACGCTGCGTAACCAGGCCAGCTCCGAGCTGACCCTGGGGGTGGACCGTGCCGCCGAAGCCATGGCGACCGGACAGCTCGCCAACGTGGCGCGGGTGGTGGAGCGTATCGTGGGTGACTCCCCGGACGTGGCTGCACTCCTGGTGGGTGAGCAGCAGATCCGGGCTTTGCTCGCCTGATCGGGCGCGTTCCGGGGTCGAAAATACCCACTGAATGAAGCTTCATTCAGTGGGT
>CAITDR010000574.1 GCA_903891165.1 uncultured Pseudomonadota bacterium | reverse complement strand
GGAAGCTTTACCGTATGTGGTGGGGTGGGTGGTGGGGGTGTTGGGGGGGATTTCGGTAGACTCGGACATCAGGGACTCCAATCAACGGGGGTTGTTCCGTTGCCTCCTGAATCTATGAACCGGCCTTTTCCGCTTGATGTCCGGAGTATGAAGAAGTGTTTCTGCGGCGGGGGTGGCGCGGTCGGGTTAGCGGCGCTGCCATGATCTCGCGCCTCTTGCTGGTCTATTCCATCGTTCGGAAGCGTTTTGGTTTCTACTTCCGGCCGCTTTTTGTTTTTGCCTTACTATCGGTGTACCGGCTTTTTATCGGTCTCTGCCTGCTCCTGGACCCGATCTTTTTCCCGGCCCTGGCGAAAAAAGAAGTGAAGGCACCGATTTTTATTGTGGGAAATCCACGATCGGGCACCACCTTCCTGCATCGCTGGATGGTGGACCACCAGATGGGCGCCGGTTTTCAGCTTTGGGAGATGCTTTTTCCTTCTCTCACCGCAAGGGTGCTGGTCCGGCCTTTTTTGAAGCCACTGGAGGCGCTGTCCCCCGCTCGCTTTCATAAGAACAAGGCGCATGAAACCTCGCTGACTTCGGTGGAGACCGACGATGTGGCGGTACTCTTCCGCTTTCTCGACGGACCCTTCCTCTACGGCTATTTTCTGGCCTGGGACGATGTGGATCACGCGAGTGCCTTCGACCCGGAGGGGGAGTACGGCCGCACCGCGCAGCGGGACCTGGACTGGCTGCGCGACCTCTTCCGTCGCAACATGGTCTGGCACGGAAGCGATCGGGTGATCGCAAAGCTCTTTTCGGCCTCACTTCGGCCTGCACAACTTCTGAGTGCCTTTCCCGATGGGAAGATTTTGTATATGGTGCGGGATCCGGTGTCCACCATTCCCTCGGGGATGAGCCTGGTCTGTGGGGTGCTGGAGGGGGCCCTGCACATGAGCCGCCTGCCCATCGAGGTGCAGCGACGCTACCAACAACGTCTCTCCTTTGCGTTGGAGGAGCTGTATCGCCGCTTTCATACTGCCTGGACTACCGGCAAGCTGGATAAAAGCCGTGTCTATATGGTGCGCTATGACCGGCTGATGTCTGAGTTCGACGTGGTGATGAAGGAGATCGTCGAATTTTTGGGCGATCAACCCGACGAAGCCTTCTGGGCCGAAGTCAGGAAGACGGCTGAGAGCCAGCGGGGTCGCAAGAGCGAGCATGTCTATGCGCTGGAGACCTATGGGCTGAGCAAAGAGAAGATCCAGGAGGATCTTGGATTTGTTTATGATTCTTATGGGGTGCCGCAGAGCTAGGAGTTCTTCGCTGCGGTTGGGCTACCTCCGTGCCGCGCGGCTCTCCTTCCGACTGCCGGGTTCCTTGCGTGGATCCGGGTGGTAGATCACATCCGGCAGGCCCTTCAGGTCTTCGTCGGAGGTGGCGAGTTGGAGCTTGTTCTCCTGGCAGATGGCGTAGATCAGGGCATCACAGGCGGGTAACTTATATCGGTGGGCCGCGACGGCTCCGGCTACAGAAGCGGTTGGCGTCAGGGTCAGGATTCCACATCGCTGCATGACCACTGCGTAAGCATCGGCTTTTTCCTGACCCAATTCGCGAAGTGACCAACGGTACACCTCGTAGAGTACGATGGTGGGAACCTTCGGCTGAGCCTCGATCAGCGAGTTGTAGATCAGCGCTTTTTCATCACTCGCAAAATAGGAGATCCACCCGTTGCTATCGACGACGATGTTCAATCACGGAACCCCGTGGTGTCGGCACCTTTTGCGGAACCGCGCAGGATCTTCAGCAGATCTATCGTCGGAACAGCAGGATCTGCGGCCATTTCCATAAATTGTTGGTGGTTCACCGGCACAGCGGGTGTTTGCCCCGTAGGGGTAGCCAGTTTTTTTTCGGGGGCCTCTATGGCCTTCCTAGGACGGGCAACCATGTTCAGCCTCCGTGGGTAGTCTACTCTGATTTTTCTGCGCCGCCCACATGGTAACGGCGACCCGGGTGTCGCATATGGTCAGAGCACGCGACGGACTACCTTTGCCGGGGGGGTTGAGGTTAGATAAGGTCAAAGCATGTCCCATATGACCCACAACGATGAACTCGCTACCTTGCTGATCAAGTATCCCGACGAGGTTCTTAAAGAGGCGGACGTCCGGCTCAAGGAGGCGATGGACGTTGAGGCGGCTCGCCGTAAGGTTTTTGACGACAAGGCCGGGCGGTACTTTATGGGAGCCGGGGCGATGGTGGGGATCCTCGGTGGAGCAGGTGTCCTCCTGGTACGGCTGAGCAGTTCTGGCACATTGCGAGCGGAGCGGGAGTCGCTTTACCTATTGCTGCCTGCGTTAGCAATATTGTGGATTGGAACCATGGTGACAAGTTGTCATGCACTTGAGGTAATGAAATTAAAGACTGCCCTTGGCTTATCGGTGGATGATATGGTCACCAGGGAAAACGCGGGATACTCGATTCTGAAAAACTACATGATTATGCAGGTTCAAAATCGAGAATGGATTGTTCGGGCCGCCGAACTCAACAATGAGAAACGAGCAAAAGCTCTAGCGCTGTGCGAGGACTGTATGTTATTCACCTATGTTGTTGCATCCGTGTTCCTTCTGCCCTTCGTCGTCATAACTTTCTTTCGCTCGCTTGAAGTATCGCCATGACCACCCCCAATCCGCAGCCCACGACCAACCCCTCCGGCCCATCTGCCCCGTCTCCACAGTCATCTCCTCCCCAACCTGCTCCTCCGCGGCCAGTGGGCCCAAGATTGATCCAGGACGGCTTTGGTCAGCCAAATAGAACTGGAAGGAGATAATGTAGTAGGATCCGCGCGGCAAATGGCGCCTTCGGGACGGGTGTGGCCCCGCCTCTTGGCGTGAGCGGCTGCATGCCCCCCCCCCCAAAAAAAACAAAGAAGGAGAGCCCGAAAGCTCTCCTTCCTGATTCAGCCACCCGCGCTCAGTGAGCCGCGAGCTCCTTCTGAAGAAGCGGCGCGATCTCGAACAGGTCACCCACGATGCCGTAGGTGGTGTATTGGAAGATCGGGGCCTCGGGATCCTTGTTTACAGAAACAATAACCCGAGAGGTGCGCATACCGGCGAGGTGCTGGATGGCGCCGGAGATGCCCAGCGCGATGTACAGCGAGGGGTTGACGACCTTTCCGGTCTGGCCTACCTGGTCGCCATGGCCCGCGTAGCCGGCGTCCACCGCAGCGCGCGAGGCGCCGACGGTAGCCTTGGCGGCCGCGGCGAGGGGGCGAACCACCGCGTCGAAGCTCTCCTTCGACTTCAGCGAACGTCCACCGGACACGATGCGGTCGGCTTCGGTCAGGTCCACAGCCTTGCTGGCGGGGGCCAGCACTTCCACCAGCTCGGTGTCCACGTCGGCTGCGGTGATCCCGGCGTCTACCGCCACGATCTGCGCGCTGCCTGCGGGGGCTACACCACCGGGGAAGGAGTTGGGCCGCACGGTGAAGATGCCCAAGCCGGCTACCTTCACGTCCACCAGCGCCTTTCCGGCGTAGATGGGGCGCTTTCCAACCAACTGCCCGCCTTCGGCGCGCAGGTCGGTCACCTCTACCGCCAGCCCGGCGCCCAGCCGCACCGCGAGGCGGGGCAGCGCGTCCTTGCTGTTGAGCGAGGCGGGTGCGAGCACCACAGCCGGATCGGCCGCGGCCACCAGCGCCTGCAGTGCCTTTACGGTGGCGCCGGTGGAGTAGTGCGCCAGCTGCGCACTCTCTACCTGATAGACCTTCACGCCGCCCAAAGAGGAGGCATCTACCGGCCCAATCACCGCCGCACTCACCGGGCCCAGGCCCAGCGCCGTCGCCTTTGCAATCAGCTCGGTGGCCGTCTTCCGAGGAACACCACCGTCGGTCTCTACCAGTACAAGAATTCCGGTTCCCATGATGTCCTCCTCAGATGACCTTGGCTTCGTCGCGGAGCAGGCGCACCAGCTCTTTGACTGCGGTTGCGGCGTCTCCGCCGATGATACGACCCGCGGGGCGCGCCGGAGGCAGGCTGTAGGCCCCTTCCGTCGTGACCGCTGCACCCAGGTTCACGCCCAGAGATGCCACTGCCTTTTCGACAATCGGCTTCTTCTTGGCGGCCATGATGTTGGGCAGCGTCGCGTAGCGCGGGGTGTTCAGACCCTTGTCGCAGGTGATGACTGCGGGCAACTTTCCACGGATGCGCTCGCGCACACCACCACCGGCAGCGCGGTCGGCCGTGAAAGAACCAGCCTCAATCGACAGCTTGTCTACCCAGGTGGCCTGGCGCCAGCCCAGGACCTCGGCGATCATCGGGCCGATGGCCGACTGGTCGGAGTCGATGGCCTGACGCCCGGTCAGGATCAGCTCCACCCCTTCGGCGGCAGCGGCAGCGGCGAGGATCCGGGCTTTGCCCACGGCATCCGTGCCAGCAGCGCCCGCATCGTCCACACGCACGGCCCGATCGGCGCCACGCGCCAGACCGTCGCGAATGTTGGCCTCGGCACCCTTGCCACCCAGGCTGATGATCACCACTTCCGTGGCCACCTTCGCCTGCTTCAGCTTGATCGCCTCTTCCAGGGCGTACTCATCATAGGGGTTGATGACCCACTTGATATCGCCGGTTTCAATCCCATTTCCTGCACCATTGATCTTGATGCGGGTATCCGTATCCGGAACCTGTTTGAGCAATACACCTACTTTCACAGCTTCTCCACCAGAAGGCTAGGGTTGAGGCGGGACCGCGATCCCGCGTACAAAAACATCCGCAACGGAAGCGGCCGCCGCTTCCAAGGTAAAGCGAGGACGACGCTGCAGAATCCACTGCATCGCCAGCTCATCCAGCGCACCAAAGAAGGACCAGGACACCACGTAGGGATCCAGCTCGGCGCGTACCAGACCGCGCTCCTGGCCCTCGCGCACGCAGGTACCGATAATTCCCAGGTACTCCCATAGTTTTTCGGGACGATATTCCTTCAAAAACTTGTTGGAGAGCCGCAGTTCCACCTGGAGTACCTCCGCCAGCGTCCGGTGGGCCTGCACCTGTTCCAGGTGGTAGCGCGCAAAAATACCGAGGCGCAAGAGCGGATCGGTGGTGCCCGCCATCGCGGCCTGCACCCCTTCGATCAACTGGCTCAT
Organism: uncultured Pseudomonadota bacterium; assembly: GCA_903891165.1. Taxonomy (GTDB): domain Bacteria; phylum Myxococcota_A; class UBA796; order UBA796; family SXON01; genus CAITDR01. The sequence goes on along the minus strand of CAITDR010000574.1, from coordinate 1,607 downwards.
CTTCTCTTCAAAAATGGTGAGGAGCAGCTCCTCCTTGTTTTTGAAGTACAGGTAGATGGTGCCATCGGCCACACCCGCACGCTCGGCGACATCGGCGATCCGGGCTTTGTGAAAGCCTTTTTCGGCGAAGACGTCGATTGCGGCGTCAAGGATCTGGCTGTGGCGTTCGCCCCGGGCGCGGTTGCCACGGCCGGAGCTGTCGTCGGGGGAGGGGGCAGGAGGCGTCGGGGTCATGCGGCACTGAATGAGGATTCACTCAGTTAGCGGATCCGGCGCCGCTCGGCAAGTGTCCGCCTGCAGCGACCACCAGTCTCCGCCGGTGTGGACGAAGCGGTTGCCTTTGGGAACAACGTTGTGCCGCTACGGGAAGCCTCCCCGGGCCGGGACTTCTGGGTTAGCAATTCACCATGAAGACCATCGTTATCTCCGATACCCACCTCGGCAACGGCCAGGGCTACGACATCTTTGCCGGGGCCGAAGCACTTCCTGCTTTCCTGGACGCCTTTCCCGACCCCATTCGGGTGGTGATCAACGGCGATGTGGTTGACTTTTTGATGAACGAGGACCCACTGACCTTGGAGGTGGCGCGTGCGATAGAGCAGGCACAGGCCATCGTGGGGAACCCCGCCACCCGCGCGACTCTTCAGGCATTTGGTCGTGTGCTTGCCAAGGGTGGAAGCGTATTTTTTCGCCTCGGCAACCACGATGTCGAGATGTACCTGCCCGAGGTTCAGGCAATTTTTCGCGCGGCCCTGGATCAACCTGCAGAGGTCGCGAGCCGCCTGATCTACCAGACTGGCGAAGATCCCATGATTCTGGAGGTAGGCGGCGCACGATTGCTGGTCGCGCATGGCGAACACAGCGACGCCTGGAACCGCATTGACTACAAGAGCCTGGAACAGCGCGAGGGGGACCGCTACCCCGATTTTGTCTATCCACCGGGATCCAAGCTGGTGAAAGAGCTGCTCAATCCGCTGAAGCGGGAGTATGGCCTGCGTTTTGCCGATCTGGTGAAGCCGGACATGCAGGGTGGCTTCCTGACGGTGCTGGGGGTGGATCCCCAGGCGGCCAAGGCGGTGGCTGGCCAGGCAAACATCCTCTCTTTGGGATGGCAGCTCCTGAAAAGAATGTCGGGCCCCTTTACTTTTGGCGAGTCTGAGGAGGACCTGCAGCTGGCCGGACGGGTGGAGGAGGCGGGGCTGACGCCGGAGGAGGCCGACGCGCTGGAGGCGATTCTGGGCGATGGACCACTGGCTTTTGGAGGCGACGATCCCGCTGGCGACAGCGCTCTCACCAAGCTGGGCAGGGTGGGCATGAAGCTCTACGCCACGGCCCACCGCAGCCTTATGGGCAATGAAGCAACGGACTTCTTCGCGTTGGACCCCGAGACGACGGAGTGGGCCGATGGGCTGCGCCTCTCGGCCAAATATGGGGTGGGGGCGGTGCTCACTGGGCACACCCATGCCGCCCGGTGGGCGCAGCGTGCAGGTTTGACGGTGGTAAATACCGGAACATGGATCTGGTTGATGTCGCCGCCCGCACCCGACGCGCCGGTCTCCGAGTGGGAGCGCTTCTTGCGCCGCCTGCGCGCCAACCCCGGCCTGGAG
>CAITDR010000573.1 GCA_903891165.1 uncultured Pseudomonadota bacterium | reverse complement strand
GCGCGGGAGCGGGAGCTGGGCCTGCTGCCCGCCACCGATCTGGTGGCCATCCATGGCAAGGGGATCCGGGCCCGGGTCGCCGGAAACGAGGTGGCCATCGGTAGTGAGGCGATGTTTGACAGTTTGCCGATAGTGGTGCGGCAGGTGGTGGAGGAGGCTCAGTGTCTGGGCCAGACGACGATGATCGTGCAGAGTGCGGGCCGCTTTTTGGGAGTGCTGGGCCTGGCGGACAGCCTGCGGCCGGAGGCGAAGGAAGCACTGGATGGCCTGGCCAAGCTCGGCGTGGAGCGCACTATCCTCCTCTCCGGGGATCACGAGCGGGTGGCGACGGCGGTGGGGCGGCAGCTGGGGATTGCCGAGGTGCGCGCACCGTTGTTGCCCGAGGAAAAGGTGCGGGCGATGCGGAGCTTTGCGCGTGGCGGTGGGGTGGCGATGGTGGGGGATGGGGTCAACGATGCTCCGGCCTTGGCCGCGGCCTCGGTCGGGGTGTCGTTGGGGGGGGCGGGCTCAGATGTGGCCCTGGAAACCGCGGATGTGGTCCTGATGGGCGACGATCTCCGGCGTCTCCCCTTTGCAGTGGGCTTGGCGCGGGCGGCGCGGCGGGTTGTACGCCAGAACATCACCATCGCCATGGGGGTCAGCGGGATCCTGATCGTCGCCAGTGTGATGGGCTGGGTGGAGATCTCCCACGCGGTGGTGCTGCATGAAGGCAGCACCCTGCTGGTGGTTTTTAATGGCCTTAGGCTTCTGCGGTGGAAGGAGTAGGTCTTTTGTAGATGCTACAAGGGTTTTGGTGATACATGCCCTGATGTATCAGCGCCCCTTCCTCCCTCAGCCCTTCTTCTTGACTGCCTTCGGGGCTGCTTTGGCTTTTGGCTCTTTGGGTGGGAGTTTTTCGGTGGCCCGCACCGCCCTCTCCAGCCAGGTCTGCATGCCTTCGGGATCTGCGACCAACCCTGCGGGAAGCAGCCGGTAGTCCTTCATCGGACGGCCGCCCATGGGATCAAAGAAGGTTGCGCCTTGATCCTCGGCATCGATCATGTCTTCGCGCGAGAGCCGCAGCATCACGCTGTCCTCCCAGGTGCCGCCCCCGAGGTGGCCGTTGAGGAAGAAGGCCACCTGCCCGAACATGGGGCGGACCTGCGCATGGGGCGGAAGGGCAGCTTTCATCCTGGCGATCAGCTCAGGGCTGGGCTTGGGGAAGGTCATGGAGGCTCCTCGCGGGTGGCTAACCCGCATGGCGGGGCTGGGCATTGGCGGCGTCCTGTGGCATGTTAGAGGCCGCTGCCCGGATGATCGGGTGCTCTCGGGGGTTGTTGTTTCCATGCTGCTGTTGATCCTCTCTGCACAGGCCTTGCCGCCGCCGACCGCTACCTGGCAGCTCCTTTCGGAGAGCCCGGTTCGTATCGAGTGTGCGCAGGGACTGCCCTGGTGCCGTTCCAGCGGGCTGGTCGGGGTGGATCCGGCTACGGCGGTGCGCACCTTCGCGCAGCTGGACCAACATGTGGCGCAGATGGGGGCGATCAGTGTGGTGGATCGTCTGGAAGCGGATGTACTCCATGTGGTCATGGACTATCCCTTTCCCTTCTCGGATCGGGACTATGTGGCGCGCTTCACCCGCCGCACCGAGGCAGATGGTACCGAGGTTTTTGGCTGGACCTCCATTGAACACCCCAAAGCCCCGGTGGATCCAGCCATCGTGAGGTTGGGCTGGTCTGAGGGCGAGTGGAGTTTTAAGCCGGAGGGAGGCCAGACGCGGGTGGGCTATCTCTGGCAGAGTGATCCCGGCGGTGGCATCCCCGATGTGACGGCGGTGTATAAACAGGCGGGCTACCTCGCGATTCGGGATATTGCCACGGCCTGTGGGGCGGAGATTCTGAAGCCCTGAATGTTTGAGTGATACATTTTGATATGTATCATAAAAATATAGATGTTTCCTATGTTTCGGGAATGTATCACAGGGCCTTGCCGTCGATGATCACCTGCAGGGGGCTGGCCAATACCTCCGGTTTTTTCGAGGGATCGGCAGAAAGGACAAGAAGGCTTGCGGCTTTTCCAGCTTCCAGGCTTCCCAGCTCCGAAAAGCCCCAGTATGCGGCAGGGGTGGAGGTTCCCGAAGCGAGGATTTCGGCGCCGCTCATGCCGGCTTCTTGCAGGTAGAGGATCTCTTGGAGGTCGATGCCGGCCGTGGTGGTGTTCCCGTAGTCGGTGCCGTAGAGCAGGGTGGCCCCGGCGGCTTGAAGGCGCCGCAGATTGTCCAGGGTGGAGCTTCTTCCTCCAAAAGCGCTTAGCGTGGTGATCACCGCGCCTTTGCCCCAGGCCTCGATGGTGCGGCTGTCCAGCAGCTCCACCGGGGTATGGGCCAGCGCATCCACCCCGACGGTCGCTGCAAGGCTCGCTTCGTGATCTCCCAGGGCGTGGCTCACCACTTTCAGGCCGCGCCGGTGGGCTTCTTCGACCACGGCACGCAGCTCCTCCTCCCCGAGCTGGGGTTCTCCGGTGATCGGCAGCTTGATCAGCTGTGCGCCCGCAAGAGCCAGCTCGCCCACGGCGGCCGTTGCGGCTGTTGGATCGCCAACTTCTCGGCCGTAGCCGTAACGTCCCCAGCTCTGTGTAGGGTAGCCGCCCAGCGCGGTGATCATCGGACCGGCGCGCAAGAGCCGCAGTGGTGAGAGGTCTTCTGCGAAAAAGTCGAGGGGAGCGGCCAGGTCTACGGCGGCTGCAACCCCGCCGGTGCTCAGGTCGGCGGGTCGGTAGGCCAGGTGCACATGGGAGTCGATAAAGGCAGGAGCCAGCCATGTTCCTGGGATAGCGACCTCCTCTCCTCCCTCCTCCACCCTTCCGACCGCAACGATCTTCCCATCGGCCACGGCGATGTCCGCACTCTCACCACCCGGCAAGCGCCCTCCCCGCAATACGTAGCGATCCGTGTGGGGAATCCCCAAGCTATCAGGCGGATTTTCGGAAAGCTGAGGGTGGGCGCAGGCGAGCAGGAACAGCATAGAGAGACTACGTGGGCGGAGCGCTACCGGATCGGCTGGCAAGGATATTGTTCATCACCTCGTTGGTGACGTCCTTTCCGCCGCCGAGGTTGCTGGCCAGGCTCATGATCGAGTAAATCGGGCCCCAGGGAATCCCCCACCAGCCCAACAGCAAGGTGAGAAGGGTATAGGGCATGCCCTTTCCAACCGAGCCTTCGCCGGGTTTGATGTAGAAGACGGCGGACCCGCGCTTAAAGGTCATCACCAGGATGGAGATAGTGTACTGGTAGATCACAAATCGACCACCGTTGGCGACTTCCTGCTCCAGCTCGCCGATGGTCATGTTTTCCAAACCCGCGATTGCCATTTCCGCTCCGTTCGTCGGGCATCACAGCATAAAACGAGGGGGAAGGTCAAGGGCGGGTTGCCACTTTTTCAGGGGAAGGCCAAGCCGCGTGGATCCTCCTTCCCGGAACCCCCTAGTCGAGAGTCCAGCAGGTGGAAATTGTAGCGGCTGACCATCGCCTTGCAAAACTCCACGCCACGGACGGAGTTGCCACTGCGATCGACCCGTGGAGACCAGATACACAGGCCAAAGAGGTCCGGCACCACCACCAGCACCATTCCGGAGACCCCCGATTTTGCGGGCAAGCCGACGGTGAAGGCAAATTCGCCGCTGAAGTCGTACATTCCACAGGAGGACATCAGCGAAAGGGTGTCGCGCACGGTGCGCGGGGACAACAGTCGCTCCCCGGTGGCCGGGCAGAGGCCGCCGCTGGCCAGGGTGGCTGCGACCACAGAAAGCCGCTCACAGTTACTTTCGATGGAGCAACACTGGAAGTAGAACTCCAGCGTCGGGATGAGAGCGGTGTTTTTAGGGAAGACCCGCCGCTCCTGCATGTAGTAACCAAGTGCATAGTTCCGGTCGGCGGTCTGCCGCTCGGACAGGTAGGTGGCATTGGAGAAGCCGGGGCGATGGCCTCCCTGGAGCGCCTGCCACCGCTCCATGACGTGGTCAAAACGGTCCGCGGGGTCCAGCTCGGGACGGATGAGCGAGCAGATCAGGATGGCCCCGGCATTGATCATCGGGTTGTGCGGGCGATCGTCGGGACCAAGGGTAAGTTCGTTGAAGCTACGACCGGAGGGTTCCCGGCCAACATACTGGTGGACCTTGGCTTCGCCATGCTCTTCCAGGGCCAGTGCGTAGTTGATGGGCTTACAGCCGGACTGCAGGCAGAAGTCCACGTTGCTATCGCCCAGAGAAAAGCGTTGGTTGTCTACGGTACACAAACCCAGCCCATAGCGTTCTGGGTCCACCCGCCCGAGCTGGGGGATGTAGTCGGCGACCTTTCCGCCTTTTTGCGCGGCGACCGCCTGGAAAATCTCGGAAAAACCGTCACACAGGGCAGGGAAGGAGGAGAGCAGCGGGGGCATCGGCTTCCGGGGCGACGTCTTCCTTCTATCCGATATCGGCGGGGTGGAGCCTGATCAGCGCTGTGACAGCCGGATTTCGAGCTGCTTCCGGAGGGCACCAAAGCTGGACTGTTTCAGCGTCTCGCCCACCAGCCACTCCAGATCGTCGTCTTTGCAGGTGGGAAGCAGATCGTCCAGATCGCGGGCATGCTGCGGGTAACGTAGGGTGAGTACTTGGGCCAACGCGCGCAAAAGCCCTTCCTGCCGCCCCTTCTGCAGACCCTCCAGCCGTCCTTCTTCCATGATCTCCTGGTAGACGTCAGACATTCGCACTACCTCCATCTTCAATATACGCCCCAACCCGGCATCTGTCATCCCGAAGACACGGCCCAGCAGGTAGAGGAGGGCCAGGCTGTCCTCCGGACGGTCCTGGCTCCGCGACAGCGTCTCGGTGGCTACCTTCACCACCTGCTCGCTGCAACCCGCTCCGAGCGGGGTCAGCGGGGCAAGCTCTGGAGAGTTGGCCAATACTTCTGCCGGTACTTCGTACAGCCGGATCTGCCGATACCGGAAGTGGTCGATTGCCTCGCTGCCATAGCTCAGCCTCAGCTCCTCCTCCACCGGCGCCTTTTCCAGCAGGATCACCGCCGATCGTACCGGTGCAACCCCCTTTTGCGCAGCCCACAACAGCACATTGTACTGAAACATCCTTGCGGACAGATCCGGCCCCGGCCGTCGCTCAAACTCCACATGCGCAAAAAAAGGGCCTTCCGGGCCTTCTACGTAGGCCAGACGGTCGGCCACCTGCTTCAAAGTTTGAACCACCTCCACCGGCCGGGGCTCCACCCGTGTCCATTCTTCCTCTCCGAAGGCAAGCTTCAGCAAAGGCCGAGGATCCAGGTCCCAAAAACGCTTGAGCGACCTGTCGTAGACATCGTGCGGGAGGGTGGACATCCCTCATCCCTCCCGTAAAAAGCCCGATAGTCCATTCACCGCACCACAGTCGCCGCAGGCGTCGATCCAGCGTCGCTCCCAAGCGGGATCACGCGCGGGCAAAGGTCGGCCGCCCTCGCCGAGGAGCACGAAGATTGCAGCCTCTCCTGGGGGATCTTCGCCCCCGAGCCGCAGCCGATCCCGCGCCGACGGAAGATCGGTGCCCGCGTAGGAAGCTCCGACCAATACCCGAGGATGCCCGCGTCGAATCAGCCGCAGGGCCTCGTCTACCGCTTGGTAGCCGGCCTCGGTGCCCCCCGCAAAAGTGGCGTTCTCCCCACGGATTCCGTGGGCGATGCTCACGTGGGCCAGGATCATGTTGGGCAGGGTGCGCAGGGGCAGCAGCGGCGGGTATAGATCCCGGCCGGCCCCGCCGAGTTTTGCGCGATCCAGCCGCCCTTCGGTGGCCATGGCGGCTAGGCTCGCTTCGGCATCCTCCGAGTCGGGGGGCTCCCTTCCGACCGCCACCAGCAGCGGTAGCTCCTCCGGGTCCCCCACCCAGCCGCCCATGGCACGTCCGGCAGCGGGAAGTGCCAACACCGCAGCACGTGGAAGCAGGCGAAGATCCTTCTTTCTCTTCAACCATGGCCCCAGATCCGGCCCATTGACCATGGCGGCTCGGGCGTCGGGAAGCAAAAGCAGATGGTCCTGGTCCCGCACCGCGATGGCACCACGCCGCAGCGCCTCTCCAACCACCACCGGATCCTCCCCCAGGGGAGTCACACAGCCCACCGCGATCACCCCAATCACGGCCGCCCCAACAGAATGCTCCCGTTGGAGCCCCCAAAACCGAAGGCATTGGTCAGCGCGTAGCGCGCTTGACGTGGCAAGGGCTCCTTCAGAATGTGAGTCAGACTACATTCTGGGTCGGGGTCCTGCAGGCCCCGCGTCGGGGGGAGGAGCCCGTCGCGCGACATCGAGAAGAAGATCCTCATCAAGAACGCGGTCTACTCCGGCGAAGACCTCGGCGCCGAAGCCATCCTCGTCTTCACTAAAACAGGCCTCCTCGCCCGGCTTGCCGCGGCCTACCGTCCGAACGTGC
>CAITDR010000572.1 GCA_903891165.1 uncultured Pseudomonadota bacterium | reverse complement strand
TCGCGTGGATGGCCGGGGACTACAACACGGCGGTGGCGCGGACGCGGGCCTGGGCGGAGTCGGCGGCAGCCCGTGGAGAGAACAGCGAGGCTCTCGCGCGGAAATTGCTGGGGGACATGCTGTTGGATCAGGGGAAACTGGAAGAGGCGGTACCCGAGCTGATGAAGACCACGGAGCTGATCCGACGCTTCCACATCCAGATGGACTACACCGATGCAGTGTGGATTTCGTTGGGCGTGGCGAAGGGGAGGCTGGAGCGGCAGGGAAAATCGCTCTCGGTCAGCTTTTTGCGCGGCTTCCGTGTGCGATCGCTATTGCGACGGTCGCCGCGGTGGACCCCGCGGGCGCTGGCGGCTGAGGCCTGGCTGGCCAAAGACCTGAACCGCGCGCATCGGCTGTTGTTGGAGGCCGAAAATGATGCCCGCAGCCGTCGGCAGGAGTGGGATGCGGCGTGGATCCGGCGGCAGCGGGAGTTTTTGGAGCGGGGGTGAAGCCCCAAAACCCCCGCTGCGCACCTGTTCGGAAAAGCCTCCACCGGTTAACCCTCTCGCATGTCGGAAGCTCAGGAAAGCGGCCCGGTGCGGCTGGACAAGTGGCTGTGGGCAGCCAGGGCCTTCAAGACCCGCTCGCAGGCGGCGGAGGCCATCGAGGGTGGACACGTCAAGATCAACGAAGAGGCGACCAAACCTGCCAAACTGATAAAACCGGGTGACCGAATTGAAATCCGCCGGGAAGGCTGGGTGCAGATCTGGGAGGTCAAGAGCACCTCCGATGTTCGCGGTCCCGCTGCGGTCGCCCAGAAGTTGTACTTGGACTTAAGTCCGCCCAAACCCGAACGTCTTCCGCCGGTGGCGCTGCGGGAAGCCGGTGCCGGGCGTCCCACCAAAAAGGAGCGCCGCACCCTGGAGCGCTTCTGGGCGGGGGATTGATTGGATAAACCAAGACTTCTGCCGGTGGGAGCACCCGCGGGCCCTGAGCGCTTGAGCGGCGAGTTGTTGGGCTTCACCTACAAGGCGGATGCCGGAGGTTTTGCCGTCGCGCGGCTCGCGTTGCCCGATGACTCGGTGGTCGCCGTGGTGGGGGTGCTGGCGCACCTCCAGCCGGGCCAGCAGGTGCAGCTCACCGGCGGCTGGGAGAGCAGTGCCCGCTTCGGACGACAATTGCGGGTGGACTCGGTTCTTGTCGAGGATCCCCGTACCCGTTTTGGCCTGGAGCGCTACCTCTCCAACGCCGTGGATGGCATCGGTCCCGAGCTGGCCCACCGTATCGTCGAACGTTTTGGCCTGGAGACCCTTCAGATTCTCCGGGAAGATCCCGAGCGGCTTCTGGAAGTCCCCGGTATCTCCAAGAAAAAGCTCGAAAAAATCAGTATCAAGCGCGAGGAACTGGAGAGCGCCCAACAATTAGAAGTCAGCCTCCGCGCCTTTGGCCTCACCTCCTCCCAGGTGCGCAAAGTTGCCGAACGTTTTGGCAAGGATGCGCCTGCGGTGGTGATCCGCTCGCCCTACCGGCTGACTGAACTTCGGGGAATCGGCTTTCGAACGGCAGATGCCATTGCCCGCGCCAACGGCGTGGACCTGGAAGATCCCGCCCGTGTCGGTGCCGCCATCCGCTATGTCCTGGAGCAGGCGGAGGAGGAGGGATCCTGCTACCTGCCCGAAGGTCTGGCGGTGGAGCGCCTCGAAAAGCTCGAAATACAGCCGTCTACCGCACGTTTTACCATCGATCGCCTTGTCGGCGAAGGCGGCATTTTCCGTCATCCCGACCCGGAAGATCACCTTCGCCCGCTCTTCCGTCCCACCATGGAGCGTCTGGAGTGCTCGGTGGCCGAGCTGCTCCGTCCCCGCGCCTCCACCGACGGCGCGGTCTGGATCGAGCTGGAAAAAGTCGAGCAGCGCGTCGGCATCACCCTGAACGAAGGACAACGGGCGGCGGTGCGGATGGCCCTCTCCCATCGCCTCTGTGTGATCACTGGCGGGCCCGGCACAGGTAAAACCACTATCGTCAAAGTGTTGTTGAATGCGGCAGCGATGCGGATGGAGCGCTGGCTGTTGGCCGCCCCTACCGGCCGTGCCGCCCGCCGCCTGACCGAAAGCTGCGGCCAACCTGCAAAAACTATCCATCGTCTCCTGGAGTGGAGCCCGCAGATTCCCGGCTTCACGCGCGACCCCTCCAACCCTTTGGAGACCGACGGCCTGCTCCTAGACGAAGCTTCCATGCTGGATCTTCCACTTCTGGAGTCGGTTTTAGAGGCGCTCCCCCCCAAAGCAAGACTGGTGTTGGTGGGGGATGTGGACCAGCTCCCCTCGGTGGGACCGGGCCAGGTGCTCCGCGATCTCATCCACTCCGGCACCCTTCCTGTAGCCCGTCTTACGGAAATCTATCGACAGGCCGCCGACTCCGGTATCGTACGCAACGCCCACCGTATCAACCGGGGCGAGCTGCCCCTCTCTGCCGAAAAGGAGGAGGGTGTCACCCGCGATTTTTTTGTACTCTCCAAAGAAGAGGCAAACGAAGCCCAAAAATTGCTGGTTCAGGTGCTCACCGAGCGCCTTCCCCGCCTGGG
>CAITDR010000571.1 GCA_903891165.1 uncultured Pseudomonadota bacterium | reverse complement strand
CGGGCACGGTGATCACCGCGTCGCGCACGGGGAAGCCCAAAGCGGCCTCCGCATCCTCCTTCAGCTTCTTCAGGATCAGCGCCGAGAGTTCCTGCGCGGAGTAGGAGCGCCCAAAATACTCCAGGGCGTAGCCGGGCTCTCCCATATGGCGCTTCACAAAACGAACCACATTGTCGGGGTCCAGGACCACCGCTTTTACGGCCTCCTCCCCCACCACACAGGCATCCGGACCATAAAAATGAATCACCGACGGCGTGGTGGTCTGCCCCTCGCTGTTGGGCACGATCACCGGCTTGCCGTGTTTGTCCACATAGGCCATCGCCGAGAAGGTGGTCCCGAGATCAATGCCGAGAATGATGTCCTCAGCCATGGCCGCCTACTCCGAACGGGGGGGGCGGCTGTCGCCACCCGCCCGGAGCACAGCCACTTCTTCGGCACGCAATACCCGATTCCCACGGATGAAGCCCCGCTTCAGGACGGCATGTACCTTCCAGTCGTCGGCAGGGTTTTCCGTCGGCATCACCTTGACCGCCTTGTGCAGCTTCATGTCAAAGCGCTCAGCCGGGTCACAGGGCACTACATCGCGGCGGTACAGCAGCTCCAGGAACTCGTCCATCAGGTACTGGAAGCTGTCGTTCACCACTTCAGCATTCAGCTCGCCGCGCTGGAGTGACTGCTGGAACCAGGACAGGCTGTCATAAAAAAGCAGCAGGTCCAGGAGGAAGGGCTTCTCCGTTTGAAAGAGGAAGTCCTCTTTGTACTGACGCAATTCTTCATAGAGCTGGTCAAAGGCACGCTGCTGCACCTCGTCCCGCTCGATACGCTCTTTGAAGAGACGTGTCAGCTCGTTCAGCTTTTCCTGGATCTCCGCTTCGGACCCTGACATTTCAGCCTCCTCCCAGCTCAGTGGCCAGGTTGATGAAGGTGCCCTTCAGCTCCACCGGTTCACTACAGAAGTGGTAGTCCTCCGGTTTCGACGCCAGGGCCTTCAGAAAATCCGGCTTGACCTGGTTGCCGACCCCCACCGAAACCAGCCGCCCGCCGCTGGTCCGAATCCGGTGGGCCTCCGCCATCGCTCCTTCCGGATCGTCGGGATGCCCATCCGTAAGTACCACAAAAATCCGCTGGACGCCCGCGCGGGACTTCATCATCTCCCGTGCAGCCAAGAGCCCCTCCGCCAGCGGCGTGGAGCCGATGGGGCTGAGGTTTTCGATGGCGCCGAAGATGCGCTCCCGGTCGGCCGTAAGCGGACATACCACCCCACCGGGGAAGGCCACCACCGAAATCTGCCGGTTCGGACCCAGGGTCTGGTCGGCGAAGGTGCGGGCAGCAGCACGCGCTTCCACAATATTGGTGCCGTACATCGATCCGGAGCAGTCCACCAACAGCACGATGTTCATCGGCGGCCGACCCTTCGCCAGGTCATCCAGAGTAACGTTCGAAGTCGCCATACGATGGGCCAGCGTCTGACCGCTGTCCAGATCCATGGCTTCTACCTCTACAATCCCGTTGGCATTGTAGCGGAAGGTCACCGCAAGCCGCGAGCGGCCTGCCGGACGGATGGGAATGCCGTAGAACTCAAAGTGGCCCAGCACACTACACTCGACGGGATCCTCGTTCTCCCCCTGCACCAGCCACAGGTCCATAGTGGACTGGCCGTCGTGAGAGGTCACGTAGTCGTCGCGGGTGCGCTCCGAGGGAATCCGGCTGTTCCGCTCGATGATCTTGCTGTTCCACAGCTTCCCATCGCGGTAGACCACCATGCCCAAGGAATGCGAGGTGACGTCGTGTGTGCGGATGTCCACGGGCGGCGGCTGCCCCTGGAGCCGGGAAGCCTCGATGGCCGCGGTGAGTGCGGCGCCGTAGGCCACACACTCGTCCGGGTTGATGTCGGTCGCGGGGTCCTTGTCAAAGACCTTGCGGATCATGTCCCGCACCATCGGCATGCGGGTCGATCCCCCGGCCAGCACCACGGTGTCGATATTGTTCGCCTTCAAGCCGGCATCCCGCAGCACGTCTTCGGTCAGGGTGCGGCAGCGGTTCACCAACCCCATGGTCAGGTCTTCGAACTTGTCGCGGGTGACCTCCAGCCGCAGGATTTTCCCCTTGTAGTCGTAAAATAGACTTACTTTCGGGCGCTTCGACAGCGACAGCTTGGCGTTCGTACATTTTTGGCGTAGATCGTGGTAGGCCGCGAGATCATCCAGCGGGTCGATGTCGTGCCGGGCCCGGAACTGGGCTGCCGTGTAGTTGATCAGCGCATCATCCCAGTCTTTTCCACCGAGGTGGTGGTCGCCGGTGGTGGCGATGACCGAAAGATCCTTACCTTTGAACTCGATAATGCTGACATCGAAGGTACCGCCGCCCAGGTCGAAGACCAGCACCTTACCCTGCTTGGCCTTGTTGTCGGTGGCGGCGATGCCGTAGGCGAAGGCGGCTGCGGTGGGCTCGTTCACCAGCTTCAACACCGTAAGGCCGGCATGTTTGCCCGCCCGAATGGTAGCCTGGCGCTCCTTTTCTCCAAAGTAAGCCGGAACCGTAATCACCGCCTGGTCGATCTTGTGGCCCAGCCGCAGCTCGGCATCATGCTTCAACTTCGACAAGATAAAGCCGGACAATCGCTCGGGATTGTAGCTTTCTCCCCGATACTCAAAGGTGAAGTTGTCCTCGCCCATGTGGCGCTTCACAAATTCGACCACCTGCTCCGGATAGGCCACCGCACTCTGCTTGGCGTAGGTGCCGACGATAATCTCGTCCCCCTCAAACAGCACCACCGAGGGCGTGATCCGCTCCCCTTCCGCGTTGTGGATGACCTCCGGCACACCGTACTTGTTGACGTGTGCGATCGCGGAGAAGGTGGTGCCGAGATCGATCCCGACGGCATGTTGTTTCATAAGCGAAGACTCCCAACGTCGCGGCTTTGGCCCCCCCGCAGCGGGTGCAAGAAGCTGACCCTCAATTCTACGCGGATCCCGCCACTTCGGCCACACCTGCAGCCTCAGTGTCCAGCGGAGATCTCCATCCTTCCGAGCGTAATATGCCGATTAATGCGAACAAAGGCAGACCGATCACGTTGGACCAGTCGCCCTCCACCCGCTCGATCAAAAGTGCGCCCATGGCCTCGGCCTGGTAGCCCCCCGCGCAGGAGGCCCCCTCGCCGCTGGCCACGTAGGCCGCCAGCTCTCCATCGCTCAGATCCGCCCGCAGGAGGATCCGCGTATGTTCAATATGGAGGTGCTCTTTTGCGGGGGTACACAGCACCACGGCAGTGGACAGCGTGTGCCAGCGCCCGCGCAACGCACGAAGGTGCTCCAGATGTTCCGCCGGAGACTTGGGCTTTTCGAAGATCCGCTGCTCCGACCAGCAGACCTGGTCGGCCCCGATCACCCAGTCCAGCGGCCGCAGCTGGGCCACAGAGCGCGCTTTGGCCCGAGCACGCGCCTCCGCCAAGGCCACCGGATCCGTCGCGGTGACCGCCGCCTCGTCGATGGGGGGGGCCACTCCCGCTGCCGCTACCCCGCTGCTTTTCAGCATGGAGATACGCCAGGGGGAGGTAGAGGCCAGCACAAGCATTTCTGTCTGCTATCCCGTTGATCCGGGAAAAGCACCCTGAAGCCCCGCAGCAGGATAGAAGGGCCGCATGTCGGCGCTCCACGAAGACTACGCCACCCTGCTTGCGGACACCCTGTCCTTCCTCCAGGCTTTTCAGCAGAATGGAGGCCGTTTTTTGCCAGTGGGCGACCTGGAAGGGCTGCCTGCACCGGAGCCTTTTGTGCCAGCGGCCGGCCTCGGTGCCGGTCCGGCGGCCCGTCCCGCGCCCCCTCGCCCGGGGGTGGCAGCCCGTCCCACAACCGGCCCGACGCCGACCTCTCCGGGCGCCACGGCTCCGGCGAGTCGCCCCGCGCCCGCCGCCGCACGCCCGAGTGCGCCCCCTCCCCCCGCCGAGCCCCGCCCGGTGGCCGCGGGCTGGGGCCGCATCGTGAACGGCCCCGAGGAGGAATTACGCCGTTTCCGGGAGGAGGTCAGCAATTGCCGCCTGTGCACCCGCTGCGACAGCCGCAGCCGGGTGCTCCCCGGCTTCGGTCCCGCCAAAGTGGATCTGGTGGTGCTTCTGCCCCCGCCCGATGAGCGGGAAGAGCTGGAAGACGGCCTGATGTTGGGCGAAGCCGGCACCATGCTCGACAACATGCTTCAGAAAGTGGTGCTGGTCGAGCGCAGCAAGGTCTACCTCATGCCTGCACTCTTTTGTCGGGGAGCAAAGCCGAGCTCCGAAGAAATCGCCGCATGCCGCCCGCTGGTGCTGCGGCAGCTGGCCATCCTTCGGCCCAAAGTGGTGCTGGCCATGGGTGAAGAGGTCCTGCCGCTCTTGGGCGCCGAAGCCAAGCGGGGCACTTGGTTGTCCTGGAACAACCTGGATGTAATGCCCACCTGGCACCCCAACGAGCTGATCCGCGACCCGACAAAAAAACGCCCGGCTATGGAGCATCTGAAGCAGGCGGGCGAGCGTCTCGCCCAGGTGCCCCTCTTCGGCGGTCGTTAGCGCCTCCCGACGCTCCCACGGTCCTGCCTCCCGACGTGACTCCGATCCGAGTCACGTCGGCAAGCAAAAAGCTACTTGCGGACCACCCGACGTGCGGCTTCTTCCTTCTTGGCGGTCTTTTCAGCAGGCTTCCAGTTGGCGAGCAGGCCCGCCATCAGGCCAAAACTCTCCTTCTTGGGCTGCTGCAGGTTCATGCCCCGGGTATCCCCGATCGCGCCCTGTTCGCGATCGGCCTGCTTGATCGACAGGCCCACGCGGCGGGTGCTGGCATCCACCCGGAGCACCTTCACCTTCACTTCCTGGCCCTCTTTGAGCACTTCTTCCGGCTTCTGGATGCGGGTCCGGCTGATCTCGGACACATGCACCAGACCTTCGACGCCGTTGGCCAGACGCACAAAGGCGCCAAAGTCGGCGAGGCGAGTGACCGTGCCTTCGTACACATCGCCGGGCTGCAGGCTTTCGAGCTGCCGTGCGGACTCCTCCTTCACCAGATCCTCGGCCACCGAGCGGTGGGTGAGGATCGCTTCGCGGCCTTTGACCTCCAGAATGCGGAAGCCCAGGTTCCGGCCCACATAGGACTCGGGGTCGGTGATCGGCGGTACGTCGATCTGCGAAGCCGGACAGAAGCCACGCAGACCGCCGGGAAGGGCCACGGTGTAGCCCGCCTCGTTCTGGCCGGTGACCTTGCCCAGCAAAACGGAACGATGTTCCTTGGCTTCTACCAGCATGTCCGCCGCCGCCTCGCCCGAGGGGGTGCGGGTCAGGCGCACTTCGCCTTCGCCGGGGGACGAGGCCACGAAGGCTTCGATACTGTCACCGACGGCGACGGAACCGTCCACTTCGTTGCGCTCCAAGATGGCATCCGCTTTGGTGCCCACGTCCACAAAGACGGTGGAGCTGCTGATACGCGAGATCTTGCCCTGCACCCGCTGGCCACGGCGCAGCTTCGCGGAGGGGGCATGGCGGGTGTACTGGTCCAGCAACCCGCGCACTTCGTCGGCGCTCAAATCGGCGATCTGCCGGTACTCTTCAAAGTTGGTGGCGCCGCGCGCGGGGAGCATATCCTCCGGGCGGGGCTCGGCACGACCTTCGCCGCGGGCGTCCACACGGGTGGCGGCCGGGCGCTCGTCCAGCACCGGTACCGGCACTTCAACGCGGCGACGGGGGCCACGTTCGGCTTCGGGGGCAGCCGCAACGGCGGGGGCCGGCTGCGCCGGGGGGGCTACAGGGGCTTCGACGACAGCCTCGGGGGCTGCAGGCGCGCCATCCACAACTCCGTCGTTGCGGTCACGGCGGCGCCGAATGGTAGAAGCGTTGGGTGGACGGGCTGGCTGCATGAACCCCTCAAAGGAGGGCACACGGCTATCCGACCCGCGCCCAAGATGCACGCGCTCTCTTGCTTCCTGCCGCTGCCTCCGGTAGCCTGTGAGCCGCCCACAAGGAGACACCCATGCTCGTCTTGACGCTGCCAGAGGGAGAGATCGTGCAGATCGGACCGGATGTCCGGATCTTCGTGAGTAAAGTCCAGGGCGGTCGGGTGACCGTCGCCTTCGACGCGCCACGGAATGTGGAGATTCAACGCCTCTCTCCCCGTGAGCCGGCCCAGGATGCCCAGAGCGCCGGAGCACCGGAAGTGGTCCTGCGCCCCCGCAAGCGGGGGAACGCCGTCCGGTGACGCCGCTCGACTTTGACTTCGAGCTGCCAGAAGTACAGATTGCCCGCTTCCCGCTTCCCAAGCGGGATGCCAGCCGTCTGTTGGTGGTAGGAGCAACAAACGAGGATCACCACATCCATGCCCTGCCCGCACTCCTGCGCGCCGGGGATCTGCTGGTGCTCAACGATGTGCGGGTGCGCCGCGCACGTCTCTCGGCCCGGCGCGCCACGGGGGGTGAGGTGGAGGCCCTTTTGGTGGGGCCCGACGAGGCCTTGCTCCGACCTTCCCGCCGTCTGAAAGTGGGCGAACGCCTAGTCTGCGGCGATGGCCACCTCCTCCTTCTGCAGCAGCGCGCCGATGGCTGCTGGCAGGTGCGCGGAGAGCCGGACATGGCCACCCTGGAGCGAACGGCAGGTTCTTTGCCGATTCCCCCCTATCTGGGAAGGCAGGCGGAGGAGGCGGACGCCGAGCGCTACCAGACCGTCTATGCCAGCGAGCGCAGCGGTTTTGCCGCTTCGGCGGCGCCGACTGCGGGACTGCACATCAGCCCGGAGCTGCTGGATCAGCTGAAAGAGAGGGGGGTGGAGCTGGCGCGGGTGGGCCTGGAGGTGGGGTTGGGCACCTTTCAGCCGCTACGGGAGGAGCAGCTTCGGGAGGGAAAACTGCACGCGGAACGGTATGATCTGCCGGTTGAGACCTGGGAGGCCATCGAAAGGACACGGGCGCGCGGCGGACGGGTGGTAGCCGTGGGCACCACAGCGACCCGCGTCCTGGAGAGTGCATCGGGACCGGGCCAAGGCGAAACCACCCTTTTTATCCGGCCCGGCTTCCAATTCCGGCAGGTAGACCTGTTACTGACCAATTTCCACCTGCCGCAGTCCAGCCTGCTGATGCTGGTCTGTGCTTTTGGTGGACGGGAGCGGGTTTTGAATGCCTATGCCCACGCCATCTCCGCCGGCTACCGCTTCTACTCCTACGGGGATGCGATGCTGCTGCAGCGGGCCTGAGTCGGGACAAATTTCGACGCCTGCACGGGGCGCCGGGTACCCGAGGAGGGCATTTCGTGTTAGGCGCCCGCCCCCATGTCCGCCCAGACCTCCGCTGCCCGCTACGAATTGCTCCATACCGCTGGCTCTGCCCGGCGCGGACGCCTGCACCTGACGCATGGGGTGGTCGAAACCCCGGCTTTTATGCCGGTGGGCACCCAGGGCACCGTGAAGGGTCTGACCCCGGAAGATCTGAGCCGCTCTGGCGCGCAGATGGTATTGGCCAATACCTATCACCTGTGGGTGCGGCCGGGACACGAGCTGATTCGGGACCTTGGTGGCCTGCATCGCTTCATGGGCTGGGATGGCCCTATCCTCACGGATTCCGGCGGCTTCCAGGTCTTTTCGCTGGCCGAACTGTGCAAGGTGACGGAGGAGGGCGCCCGCTTCCGCTCGCCCTTGGACGGCCAGTGGCGGATGCTGACGCCGGAGATCTCGCTGGAAGTCCAGGAGACCATGGGCGTGGACATCGCCATGGCCTTCGACGAGTGTGTGGAGTTCCCTGCGACCCGGCAGCGGGTGGCCGAGGGGATGGCGCGTACCTCCCGCTGGCTACGGCGCTGCCTCGCCGCCCGGAAACATCCGGAGCGCACGGCCCTTTTTGGGATCGTACAGGGCGGTGTCGAGCTGGATCTACGCCGTGAACATGCGGAAGAGCTGGTGAGTCTGGACCTGGATGGCTACGCGGTGGGCGGGCTGTCGGTGGGCGAAAACCGCGACCTGCTCTTCTCTACCGCGCGCGCGACCACACCTTTTTTGCCCACGAACAAAGTTCGCTATCTGATGGGCGTGGGCTATCCCTGGGATCTTGTGGATGGCGTTGCCGCAGGCGTGGATATCTTCGACTGCGTGCTGCCCACCCGGAGTGCCCGCTTCGGCGGAATTTTCACTTCGGAAGGGCGCCTCAATATTAAAAATGCCCGTTTTCGGGAGGATTCCGGCCCTCTGGACCCCTCCTGCCCCTGCTACACCTGCACCCGCTTCAGCCGCGCCTACCTCCGCCACCTCTTTATGGCCAACGAGCTCCTCGCCCCACGCCTGCTGACTCTGCACAATGTGACGTTCTATCAACGTCTCATGGCCAGAATCCGCGACGCGGTTGTACAGGGAGAAGCCGCATTTGCCAGTCTGAGCGCCGAGGTCCACGGATGGATGGGAGACGAAGGAGCCGACCCCGATGCCTGAGGCCCTGATTAGCCAAGCTGTACCCCTCCTGATCATGCTGGGGATCTTCTACTTCCTCGTGCTGCGCCCGCAGCGCCAGGAAGCTGCGGACCACGCCAAGCTGGTTGCGGGCTTGAAGAAGGGAGACCGGGTGGTGACCTCTTCGGGGGTGCACGGCGCCATCCACGAGGCCGCCGGAGACACGCTGGTGCTGGAAATCTCCAAAAATGCCTACCTGACCATCGACCGTGACTCCGTGAAGCGGGTAGCTGCCGCTCCTGCGGGGGCCTGATGTCCTCTGGTCTGTACGCACGTCTGGCGCTGGTGTTCTTGACCCTGTTGATGGCAGGCTGGGTACTCACGCCCACCTTCCTCTCCAAGGAGGATCAAAAGCGCATCGAAGCTGCCGAAGCCCGCGCCAAGGACGACCTGCTCCCCGAGCCCGAGACTCCGGATCCCTGGTACATCGCTTTGTTGCCCAACAAAAAGATCAATCTGGGCCTGGACCTGCAGGGTGGCCTGGAGATGACCCTGGATGTGGTCACCGAAGATGCGGTGCTCTCCATGGTGCAACGCGACATCCTGCCGCTGAAGAGTGCGGCCGAACGCGATGGCATCCAGATTGTGGATGCCCGCCGCGACCGTGACCGGCCCTCGCTGAAGGTGGCACCCGGGGAAGGGGTGACCCTGGAGCAGATGAACGGCCTGATGAACGGCCAGTTCCGCTACTACACCTACAAGACGACGATCGAAGAGCGCGGCCAGAAGTACCTGGTCTACGACATGAGCGAGACCAAGCAGGCCGAGATCGCGTCCAGCGCTGTGGATCAGGCCCTGGACACCATCCGCAATCGTGTGGATGCCACCGGCGTCAAGGAGCCCTCGATCTCCAAGAAAGGTGACCGTGGTGTCAACGTGCAGCTGCCCGGCGAGACCGATGTGGAGCAGGCCGTCGCAGCCATCGGTACCACTGCACGTTTGGAGTTCATCCTTGTAGACGAAGAATTTGCGGAAGCCAAGCGGGATGCTGGCATCCAGGCAGCGCAGGCCGCCATGAGCCCGTCGGACTACAACGACGACCGCCGCCTGAGCCAGTGGCTACGCGACAACGGGCATTTGCCCGCCGATCGCCAGCTACTCTGGGAGTATAAGGAGGAGCGCGGGCAGAAGCCGGTGCGCCAGATCCCCATGGTGCTCAAGGACGAGGTGATCCTGACCGGCGACGACATCAACGACGCCCAGACCTCCATGGACAACCAACGTGCCCAGGCCTATGTGGCCCTCGAATTTAAGGCCCGCGGGGCGCAGGTTTTTGGCGAGGTCACGTCGGCAAACGTCGGCAAACGTTTCGCGATCGTGCTGGATGGGGCCATCCGCTCCGCACCGGTGATTCAGACCGCAATTCTCGGCGGCCGGGCGTCTATCTCCATGGGGGATGGTAACCTGGACCAGCAGTTCAAAGAGGCGGGGACCCTGGCCCTGGTGCTGCGCTCCGGCGCTCTGCCGGCGCCGGTGATCATGGGCGAGACCCGTACGGTGGGTGCGTCGTTGGGCGAGCAAGCCATTCGCGACGGGGTCCTGGCCGCTGTCCTGGGTTCTTCCTTGGTCTTTCTCTTTGCGGTCTTTTACTATCGCACCAGCGGCATGGTGGCGGTGGTCGCCCTGACCATCAACGTCTTCTGCGTACTGGCCCTGCTGGCGGCGGCCAATGCCACCCTGACCCTGCCTGGTATCTGCGGCATCGCACTTACCGTCGGTATGGCGGTGGACTGCAACATCCTCTTCTTCGAGCGTATCCGCGAGGAGCTACGCGCTGGAAAGGGAGTGCGACATGCCATTGAAGCGGGCTTTGACCGCGCCTTTACCGCAGTCTTCGATGCCAACCTTACCCACCTGATGGCAGGTGTTGTCCTCTACTCCTATGGTACCGGTCCCATCCGCGGCTTCGCCGTGACCCTGATGATCGGCATCGTAACCACCCTCTACACCGGCGTCTTTGTGTCCCGTACCTTGATGGATCTAGTCAACAACGGACGCAAGAGCGTGAGCATCTGAGGGAGGCGCCATGTCTGAACAGAATTACAACTTCCACGAAATCCTCCCGACCACCATCAACTGGAACTTTGTCAAGTACCGTGGGATCGCGGCGGTATTGTCCACACTGGGGATTGTCGTCTCCATCGTTTTGATGATCGTGGTGGGCCCGAATTGGGGCATCGACTTCACCGGCGGCACCGAGGTCCAGGTCCACATGACCACCAAGACCGAGGTGGCCGAGGTCCGAGAGGTGCTCGTCTCCTCCGGGGTGGGCGACGAGGCGATCCAGGAGGTACAGGCCCCGCTGGGGTCGCGCTTTGTGGTGCGGGTGCAGGGCAAGTCCGGCACCCGCGACGATCAGGTCACTGCGGTGAAAGATGCGTTGATCGCCCGCTTTGGGGCGGACTGGATCGAGAACTTCAAGCTGGATGCCGAGGTGGGCACCCGTGCGGTGGTGGTGTACAAAGGCGACATCATCCCCATGGAGCAGGTGATTGCCGCCGTGAAAGGGGTCTCCGGGGTCACCGTGCAGGCTTCGCCAGAGGACAATACCTTCTACCTTCGTCTTCCGGGTCTGGCCGAAGAGATCCGCCAGCTCCTGGAGGCGAAGCTGGCGGACCGTGGGGTGGAGATCGAAAAGATCGACTCCGTCGGGCCCAAGGTGGGCGCATCGTTGCGGACGGCAGGGATGATCTCCCTCTTCGTGACCATCGGGCTGATCCTCATCTACATCAGCATCCGCTTCGACTTCTCCTTTGCACCGGGTGCCGTTCTGTGTCTGTTCCACGACTCCGCCATGGTCGTGGGCCTCTGGGTGATCACCCAGATGGAATTCGGTCTGCCGATGATCTCTGCGATTCTGACGCTGGTGGGCTACTCGATCAACGATACAATTGTAACCTACGATCGTATTCGTGAGAACCGCCTTAAGTACCGGCGTAAAAATCTGCCCGAGCTGATCAACGACTCGATCAACCAGACCCTGGCGCGTACCTTCGTGACCACCGGCGCGACAGCGCTGGCACTGATCCCCTTCCTCTTCCTGGGCGGGCCGGTCCTCAAGCAGTTTGCCATCGCGATGCTCTTCGGCATGTTCGTGGGTACCTACTCCACGATCTACGTGGCCGCACCGGTGATGATCCTCTTGGAAGAAAACAAAGATCGCTTGATGGGCCTGGTTGGACTGGGCCCCAAAAAGGCGGCGTGATGGGGAATACCGAAGGGCCATCACGGGCTTGGAAACCACAGGAGCCTCGCGCATGACCCGCAACGAGCTGGTGGAAGCCCTGGTGCGGCTGAGGGGAATCCCGCGGCCGATGGCGGAGCGGGTCGTCAGCACGGTCCTGGAGAGCATCCAGACGGCACTGGTAGCCGGAGATCGGGTGGAGCTCCGTGGATTTGGCACCTTTCAGCCGCGCAGCTATAGGGCCTACGGTGGCCGGAACCCCCGCAACGGGGAGCCGGTCAAGGTAGCGCCCAAGCTGCTGCCGGTCTTCCGGCTCGGCAAGGAGCTGCGCGAAGCGATGGTCGAAAAAAGCCCTACAACCACGCGGGAGAAGGTATGAGCAGTTTGATGCTGATGATGTCGGCCTGGGCCGGAAGTATCTACATCAACAACATTCCGGTGCAGACCCCGCCGGTGGTGGAGATGAAGAACGTCACCGTTCGCATCGACGCCGAGGGGAACATCTGGATCGACGCCCCGAACTACCAGGTCCGGGAGGTCGCTCCCCCCAACTACGTCCCCGCGGCCGGCACCAATTCGGTGGTCCCGGTGGGCACCTGGTGGCTGGTGACCGAGGACAACGGCAGCACCGGCTCGGTGATCGACGTGATGGTCAACGGCCAGGTCATCCGCCGGGTCATCTCCGGGCAGACGCAGCTGATCATGGATGTCGGCCCCTACTTGAAGCAGGGCACCAACGAGATCACCATGCTGATCCAGCCCGGTGCCCCGGGTGGCGGCGTGTTGAACATCTACGTGGGCCAGGGAAGTAATGCCAGCGGAACGATCCGCCTGGAAGCCCCCTCTGTACGCTACGCCCGCCGCTCTGCGGACAGCCCCGAAGGGGGCCTGAAGACCTACACCGTGACCATCCCCTGAAGGGCAGCAGCCCGTCGGAGACCTCTTGACCAAAGCCCAGGCCCCGGGAAAACGCACCTATATCCTGGACACCAACGTCCTGCTCTACGACCCCGGAGCCCTCTTTGTCTTCCAGGAGCACGATCTGGTCCTCCCCATCATCTGTGTGGAGGAGATCGACAAGTTCAAGCGGGAGATGACCGATCGGGGGCGCGCGGCGCGCACCGTGTCGCGGCAATTGGATCAGATGCGCGCATCGGGACACCTCGCCGAAGGGGTGCCGCTACCCGGTGGCGGAAAACTAAGGGTAGAGCTTGGACATCCCTCGGACAACGCACCGCTCTTTGCGGGGGCGGGGGCCTCCAACGACAACATCATGCTGCGGATGGCGCAGCGGATGCTCCAGGACGGCAAAAGCAGCCCCCTGATTTTTGTAAGCCGCGATGTCAACATGCGGCTGAAAGCCGACGCGCTGGGTATCCGCGTCGAAGACTACGAACACGCACACCTCCAGACCGACGAGGCCTACACCGGCGTAATGGAACGCGATGTTCCTGCCGAAACCGTGGCCGAAGCCTATGCCAAGGGCTCCATCCCCGAGGAGGGCGAGGGCATCAGCCCCCAGCAGTTCGTCGTGTTGCGCAACGCCACGCAGCTCAACCATACGGCGATGATGCGCTACGACGCCCGTCAGAAGCTGCTGAAGTTGGTCGGTCGCTATAAAGAAGGTTGTTGGGGCGTCTTTGCGCGAAACCGCGAGCAGCTTTTTGCTATGGATCTGCTCATGGACGAGAGCATCAACCTCGTCACCCTGGACGGCATGGCCGGAACCGGCAAAACCTTGCTGGCCATGGCCTGCGGCCTCAAAAAAGTGGCGGACGAGAAGCGCTATCGGAAGCTGGTGGTGGCCCGACCGGTCTTTCCCATGGGCAAGGACATCGGCTTCCTACCCGGTAGCGTGGACGACAAGCTGAATCCCTGGATGAAGCCTATCTTTGACGCCCTGGAGCTGCTCTGCGGGGGTGCTGAGGAGAAAGAAGAGACCCACGCTCATCGGCGGGGTCACGCCCCCAACTACCAGTCGCTCCTGGACCAGAAGATCATTGAAATTGAGCCGCTGACCTACATCCGCGGCCGCTCGCTGCCTCGCCAATTCCTGATCATCGACGAAGCACAGAACCTGACCCCGCATGAGGTCAAGACGGTGCTCACCCGCGCGGGCGAGGGTACCAAAGTGGTGCTCACCGGGGATCGCTATCAAATCGATAATCCCTATGTGGATGCCACATCCAACGGTCTATCCTATGTGGCAGAGCGCTTCCGCAGCTCACCCATGGCGGGCCATGTGACGCTTAAGAAGGGCGAACGATCCGCCCTGGCCGAGCTGGCTGCCCAGGTACTTTGATGCGGGTGAGGTTGGCGGAGACCGACTCCACCCAGCGGGTTGCAAGAGAGTTAGCGGAGCAGGACGCTCCCGACGGTACCGTCGTCATTGCGGATGCGCAGACCGCCGGGCGGGGCACCCACGGTCGCACCTGGATCTCCCCACCGGGCCAGAACCTGTACGCCACGGCTATCCTGCGCCCGGCAATTCCCCTGGCGCAAGCAGCCCTTCTTAGCCTCCGGTTTGCCGCCCTTCTGGCCCATCGTCTCAACGCGATTTTACCCGCTGCGCCCCTGCGCGTGAAGTGGCCCAACGATCTGGTCACCACCGAGGGAAAAAAAGTCGCGGGTATCCTTGGAGAAATGGAGTCAAGAGACAATCATATCCGCTATGTTCTCTTAGGGGTGGGTCTGAATGTGAACCAGTACGCCTTCCCGCTGGAGCTGCCCAACGCGATTAGTCTTGCGATGTTGAACGATCGTTCAATGGACCGCGAGCATGTGCTGGAGCTGCTCTGCACAACCCTGGTGGACGGACCGCTACTGCCGACGGGGCTGGATCTCTGGCGTTCTTTGTCCCATACACTGGGGCGTCAGGTGCGCGTGGGTGAGGTCGAGGGGCTGGCGGAGGCGCTGGCGCCAGATGGGGCGCTGATTGTGGGGGGGCGGCGGGTGTATAGTGGGGAGTTGTGGGAGGCAGCGGGTTGATGGCGTAGCGCCGAGGAGGTAGTTACAAATTCACATTCCTTGGTGAGGTGAAATGTCCGAGAATCCATTTGCTCCTCTCCCCGTCCAGGGCTCCGACCTTGTATAGGAGGGTATCTGTTGGGAGGACCGGAAGCTGCTCTGCCCAACCGACGTTCCCCTTCCGGCGCGCTGTCTGGTCTGCGGCACCAGCACACAGGGAGCTGCCCCCCTGGTGCTGCGGCTTTCCACTTTTGATAGATCGTCCTTGTACTTTTTCTTCCTGTCTCCCCTGTTCTACCTGCTGTCCCTACGGGCGCAGACGCGTGCACTGCCTTTCTGTGACACCCACAAGCGATTACGCCAGCGTGCTCAAACATTTCGGGTCGCGGGAGGCATTGTTGGGGCGATTACATTTGTAATAGTTTTTTCAATAGAAGATGCCGGTCATTTTTCCGTTCCCGGACTGCTTGCCCTTCTTGTTGCCGCTGGGCTATGGGTCGGCGGCCATCTGATCGAAGGGGAACTCTGCCAGTACCCGGGTGTGGACTACATTGACCGAAGCGGAGTCTGGCTATTGCCCGGCCCCGGTTTCCGGGCCTGGGCGAAGGACCATATCCCCACCAAGGCCCCCACTCGCCTCGATGATCTCCTCAAGGAGTAACGCCGCGCTGCCGCCATTTTCGGGTTAATCGCCCGAATGATCGACGAGATCCTCCGCGCCCGGCGCGCCAACCAGCCCCTGAGCGATACCCAGATCCAGGCCTTTGTCAAAGGGGTGGTGGAAGGCGGCGTTTCGCGGCCTCAAGCTGCGGCTTTTCTGGCCTTCACCTTCCTCAATGGCATGAGCGATGCCGAAGCGGTGGCGCTGACCCGTGCCATGACCGACTCCGGCGAGCGGCTATCCTGGGATTTTGAAGGGCCTTTTGTGGACAAACACTCTACCGGGGGCGTGGGCGATAAGGTGTCGCTGGTGCTGGCGCCGCTGTGGGCTGAGCTGGGCTACAAAGTGCCGATGATTTCGGGGCGGGGCCTGGGCCATACGGGGGGAACCCTCGATAAACTGGAGGCAATCCCTGGCTTTCGCACCGATCTCGACGAGGCCGCCTTACGACAGACCCTCCGCGATGTCGGCTGCTTTATGAACGGGCAGACCGCCTCGCTTGCACCCGCGGACCGCATCCTGTATGCGCTGCGCAACGAGACGCAGACCGTGGAGTGTATCCCGCTGATCGTGGGCTCGATCCTCTCTAAAAAGCTCGCTGAGGGTCTGGATCGGCTGGTGTTGGACGTCAAAGTGGGAAGCGGCGCCTTTATGACCACGGAGGCCGATGCCCTGGCCCTGGCGCGGGCGCTGGTGCGGGTGGGGAATGGGGCCGGGGTCCACACCCGGGCGCTGCTGACCGACATGGAGCAACCCCTGGGAGAACTCTGCGGTAATGCGCTGGAAGTGATCGAAGCGGTGGCCTGCTTGAAGGGCGAAGGACCTGCTGATCTCCGGGCACTGACCATTGCCCTCGCAGGCCACCCCGATGCAGAAAAGGTGCTCGATAGCGGAGCTGCCTACGAACGCTTTTGTCGGATGTGCCATGCACACGGTGGCAGGCTGGAGGATCTGGAGATCCAGGGGGTGGAGCCACTGGTGATCCCCGCGCCCCGCGACGGCTTCCTGCACCGCTGCGATGCCCGTCGTATCGGTATGGCCGTTTTCAGGCTCGGCGCCGGGCGACTTCGCGCCGAAGATCCTGTACATCCCATGGTGGGTGCACAGGTCCACAAAAAGGTGGGCGACCCGGTGGAGGAGGGGGAGCCCCTGATCACCCTGTACCATGCGGAGCAGGGGCTCTCCGCCGCCCTGGCCGAGCTGGCCGAAGCCTTTTGGGTGGAGAAGGCGCCGGTCGCGCCCCGAAAATTGGTGCTGCGTACCGTGGAGCCCGAGGAGGCCTAGATGCTGGAAGACTATCTCCGTGGACACCTGAAGTACCGCCGCAAGG
>CAITDR010000570.1 GCA_903891165.1 uncultured Pseudomonadota bacterium | reverse complement strand
GATGAAGAGGCGTCTTTGGCAACCCCAAGAGAGGATGTTCTTCCGAAAGGGAGAACAGCTACGATTCGAAAGCGCCGGAACAGACGGCGTGAAGGACGGTGGGTGGTTTTGCAGGCATATAACAGTGTCTGTAAAAATCCCACAGATGAAAGTCTCCGAAGAGGCGGGTGCGGAAGCATCCAAAAATCCGGGAGGCAGTTGTGTAGTGCGACGAACGACATCATCTGTGGGGTCCGCGACCCCGGGCAGTGGAAAGAAGCAACGGTCAGAAGCTTGCGCAAGGCTTCGGACGCTCTGCAAAGAGCAACGTTCTTCGGACCTTCCCGGTCAGTGGCGCGGAACATTTCGATGGGATGGCAATTTTGTTGGGCTCTCTTCGGAGAGGACAACAAAAAATCGAGGGAAGCTGGGAGAGCAGGGCGGCAACGTCGGCCTTCCAGCCAGGCATCACCGGGACAACCGGGGTTGCTTCGGGGCGATTTCCCGCACGCGAGTGCGAGAAAGGGCTCCCGACGGGGTTCAGACGGTCGCAAGATCGCTGGGCACTGCGGACCCGACGGCAGGGGAGCCTGCCGGCAGATGTCTTCTGGACGTCGCAAGACGACCGGAGAGAGCGTCGGATTCGCCTGCGCAAGCAGGGGGATACGGAGCCATCGGCAGCCGCAAGGTGCCGGTCATCAGACACTTCGCAAGAAGTGCAGATTCCAGAGAGAGAACCCGTACGAACCGACGAACCTCAAATCTGGCCGGATGGTCTTTGCCGCTTGCGGGAAAGGTCAGCCTGGGCGGATGGTGGTCTGAACCCAGCAGAAATGCTGTGAAAAAGACCGGGTAGTGATACCCAGAGAAGCAGTCTCCGTGAAAGCGGAGGGGCGCTGCTCGGAGGCCGCGAAAGTGGAATCCGGTGGAGCCTGAGATTCTGGAAACAGAGTCCCCTGTGGATCGGCCACGCGACGAATCGCTGCAGAAACCTCTGAAGGGGAGCCCCACCGGTCACCACCGGGTGTACACACAGCCCTCATCGCGCGAAAGCGCGGTGGGGGCTGTTGCGTTTTGGGGTCGTCTCCCGCTGCCTTCGCAAAGACTCCGTAGAGCCTGGGGGCCGAGGCTCAATCTTTGATCCCAACGACCGACTCTGAGGAGCCATGGAACTGCACCTCGACAACCTCGCCATCGCCGTCCGGGAGGTGCCCCTCCAACGCCGCGCCGGACGAATTGTCAAGCTGGTCGGCACCGTTTTAGAGGCCGAGCTTCCGGGGGCACGCATCGGAGAGGTCTGCCAGGTCGAAGGGGGACCGCTGGCCGAGGCCATCGGCTTCCGGGAAAATCGTGCGATCCTGATGCCTTTTGGCTCCCTGGAAGGGATCCGTTTTGGCAGCACCATCGAGACCACCGGGGAGCTGTCGGCGGTGCGCATCGGCGAGGGGCTCCGCGGCCGCATCATCGACGGTTTTGGCGAGCCCATCGACGGAAAAGGGCCGATCCTCTCGCAGGGAAAATGGCCGCTACATCGTCCGCCGCCCGAAGCGATGGACCGCGAGCCCATCCGCCGGGCTTTTGTCACGGGGGTCCGCTTATTGGACGGGTTGCTCACCTTTGGGAAGGGGCAGCGGGTGGGTCTGATGGCGGGTTCCGGCGTCGGGAAAAGTACCCTGATGGGGATGATTGCCCGGAATTCGATGGCGGACATCAACGTGATCGCTCTGGTGGGCGAGCGCGGTCGTGAGGTACGCGAGTTTATCGAAGATGTTTTGGGGCCGGAGGGTTTGGCACGCTCGGTGGTGGTGGTGGTGACCTCGGATCGGCCCCCCGTTTTGCAGGTTCGGGGCGCTTTTGTGGCCGCCACCATTGCCGACTGGTTCCGGGCGCAGGGCCGGGATGTGCTCTTTTTTATGGACAGCGTGACCCGCCTGGCCATGGCGCAGCGGCAGATCGGCCTGGCCGCGGGCGAGCCGCCCACGACCAAGGGCTACACGCCGTCGGTTTTCAGCCTCCTCCCCCGACTTCTGGAGCGGGCAGGGGCGGGCGAGTCCGGGACCATCACCGGGATCTACACAGTGCTGATCGATGGCGACGACATCCAGGATCCCATCGGGGATGCGGTGCGCGGGATCGTGGACGGTCACATCGTCTTGACCCGGAAACTGGCGGTCCACGGTCAATATCCTGCGGTGGATGTCCTTCAAAGTATCAGTCGTGTGATGCGCGCGGTCACGACGCCCGCCCATCGAGAGGTGGCGCAGAAGCTGCGGGCGCTGATGGCGGTTTGGTCCGAAAACGAAGAATTGATCCGCTTGGGAGCCTACAAGACCGGTTCGTCGCCTCAGGTGGATGCGGCGGTGGCCCGAATCGACGCCATCCGCGCCTTTTTGATGCAGGATACGCAGGAACGGACCACGCTGGAGCAGGCGATTGCGGGGATGGGCGCCGTGGTCAAGTGAACCCGGGTTCACTTGACGTGCTGCAATTCCGATAGGAGTTGGCTGAAGAGAGGGGCGAAGCGGGATAGAGCCGAAGAATGGCAGCAAGAATTGTGGCGATCGCCAACCAGAAAGGCGGCGTGGGAAAGACGACCACCACGCTGACGCTGGGACATGCACTGGCTGAGGCGGGGAAAAAAGTGCTGATCGTGGACCTGGATCCGCAGGCCAGCTTGACCTTGCACACCGGGCTGGAGGTGCTGGGGCTGGAGGCGACGATCACACAGGCGCTCTCCGCAGCGGTGCGAGGGGCAAGTGCGAGAGAGCTGCAGCAGGTGGTGGAGGGGGCCATTCGGGGAACATCCATACAAGGAATGGACCTGCTGCCTGCCAATCTGGATTTAAGCGCGATCGAAGTACAGCTTTTTGCAGCGTTCAGCCGGGAGCGGGTTCTATCAAGGGTACTCGGCTGTGTGGGCGAGCGCTACGAAGTGATTCTGATCGACTGCCCGCCGGCGCTAGGGTTGTTTACGATCAATGCGCTGACGGCTGCCCAATTTCTGGTGGTGCCGGTCGCCACCGACTTTTTGTCCCTGCGGGGGGCACAGCTGCTGTTGGAACAGAGCCTGCCAACGGTGCAGGCGCAGCTCAACCCAGGGCTGGCATTGCTGGCGATCCTGCCCACGCTCCACGACGAGCGGACGAACCATGGAAAGGCCGTGCTGGGAGAGCTGCGGCGGCTCTATGGGGAGGCGGTGGTGATGGATCCGGTCAAAAACACCGTGCGCTTCAAAGAAGCCGCCAATGCTGGGGTTTCGGTGCTCGGGCTGCTGGATGAGGAGGGGCTACGCCCCTATCGGATGCTGGCGGCAAGGGTGGCCGCTGCCTGAAGGGGGAGGGATGGTGTAGGATCCGGGGCCGAGGAGGCAGGATGAGCAGCGAGCGCCGTTTTCTCGATATGAATGGCTACCAATGGACGGTGTTAGGGGCGGCCTGGTTGGGCTGGGGCTTCGACGTGTTTGACGGGTTGCTGTTCAACTATGTGGCCCCCAACTGCGTTCCGACGCTTCTAAAAATACCGCTGGGAACACCAGAGGCCAAGAGTGCGACGTTGTACTGGACGGGTCTGCTCACGTCCATCTTATTGGTGGGGTGGGCGGTAGGTGGCATCGTGTTTGCGCGGGTGGCTGACCATATCGGGCGGGCGAAGACACTGCTGATCACGATGCTGCTGTATGCACTCGGAACGGCAGCCTGTGCTGCAGCACCCAATATAGAAGTTCTTGTACTATGCCGAATTGTGGCCAGTCTGGGGATCGGAGGAGAGTGGGCGGCCGGGGCAGCGATGGTGGCAGAGGTGGTTCCGGAAAAGCGGAGGGTGGAGGCGGGAGCCCTGTTGTACACCTCGGCGCCGCTGGGGCTGTTTCTGGCCACGTTTGTCACTTATCAGGTGCAGGGGGTGCTGTTTCAAGGCAGCCCCGAGGTGGCTTGGCGCTATGTATTTTTGTGTGGACTGATTCCTGCAGCGGTCGCATTTGTAATAAGACTATTTGTGAAGGAGCCTGAACGCTGGCAGAAGGTGGTGACTGAGGTGCCAAGGATGGCAGAAATCTTCGGGCCGAAGCTGCGTGGACGGACGGCCAGTGGGCTGCTGATGGCACTGGTGGCGCTGCTGTCGTGGTGGAGCTGTAATGCCTTCATTCCGACGGTGTCGGTGGGGCTGGCGGTGGCCAGCGGGCACGCAGCGGAGGCAGAGTCCTGGAAGGCGCTGGCCACGAACATGTTCAACATCGGGGGCTTGCTGGGAACCTTGTTGACCGTGCCGATTTCCAAAATTCTGGGACGGCGCTCGATGTTCGGGCTGTATTTTGCCGGCTCTGCACTCGCCATCGCCGCCGCGTTTGGGCTGGACATCGACGCGCACGACCGGCTCTACCTCTACTTCCCCATCGGGTTGACTGTTTTTGGAGTTTTCGGGAGCTTTACATACTATCTTCCAGAGCTTTTTCCAACCCGACTGAGAGGAACCGGAGCCGGTTTCTGCTACAACGCGGGCCGGATTCTGACGGCGGTCGGCCCCTTTCTGGTGGGCAGTATTGCCAGCCGGGGAGTCGATGGGCTGCAGACGGCGATGGACCTGCTGTTCTGGGTAGCAGCGGTGCCGGCCATCGGGTTGCTACTGCTGCCGTGGGTGGTGGAGACGAAGGGGCAGGTGCTGGAGGATTGAAGACGGCGCACTTTTTTGCTTGACATCACCTTGAACATGTCTAACCGCTTGTGGTTCAGGTGATGTATGTCTTCCAAGTCTCTTCCGCTTCGTTCTGCTCCCCGTAGTCCGGGGAGTGCTCCGGTTTCCCCGATGGTGACGCCTACCGGCGTGCAGCGGGTGCCCATCGACCGCATCCAGGTGTGGGAGGCGCAGCCCCGGCGGCAGTTCGCAGAAAGTACACTGATCGAGCTGGCGGAGAGTATCAAACAGAATGGGCTGTTGAGCCCGCTGTTGGTACGACCGATGGGGGATGGGTGGCAGATTGTGGCGGGAGAGCGTCGATGGCGGGCGGCGCAGCGGGCGGGGCTTGGCGAAGTGCCGGTGATGGTGCGGGCGATGGAGGATGGAGAGGCGCTGGTGATGGCGCTGGTCGAAAATCTGCAGCGGGAAGATCTGAACGTGATGGATCGCGCACGGGCACTGCGGCGGCTGCATGAGCAATTGGGGAGTTGGGAAGCAGTGGGGACAGCCATCGGTTTGGGAACGGCGCGGGTGGATGGGATGGTGAAGGGGCTGACCGGACGGCGAATTTTTCAGCTCAATGCGCTCAACGATCTCCCTGCCCCGGTGCAGGAGGCGATCGAGCGGGGGGAGATGTCCGAAAAACACGGGCGGGCGCTGGGTCGGGTAAAAGATCCGGCCGAGCAGGAGCTGCTTTTTGAGACCATTCGTGCCCATGATCTGTCCGGGACAGAGACCGAGACCCTGCTGCGGTTGTTGCAGCAGGAAGAGGAATTAGAGAAGGAAGAACCACGCACGGCGGTGCTGGAGAGGGCCGTGGAGCGATTGCGGGAGCAGGCTCCCCCACCCGAGCGGGTGCTGCGCTCGGTCCATCAGCGGATTTTTGATACGGCGGCCGAGCTGGAGCGGCTGTTGCGACAGAGTGAGCGGCTGGGGGTAGCGGTGGATCCCTTCGATCCCACAGTGGAAGCCCTGGGACGACTGGAGGTTTCGATCCGGGACTGGCGCCGCTCCAAAGGGTTGAAGCGGCGGATTCCGGCTTTGCCCCCCAACCTCGAAGCTGAGTGAACCCGGGTTCACTCAGCTTCGACGACCGACCCACCGGGAATAGTGGTTGGCGATCAGTAACAATAAACCGAAATATTGAGCATATCGTTGCCCTCCCCCTGCATCGTGGGGGGAACAAGGCAGGTGGTTTTGTCGGGGTGGCTGGCGACGATATCGAAGGGAACGGGCTCGACGTTGGCAAAGATAACGTCGTAACCAACCGAAGTTTGATTGGAAAAAATGAACCCCGTCTCGTCGGTGTAGCCAACTGCAGCATCGTAGGGAGCAGAAATATCGATGGTAGTTCCAGGCAGGTCGTCCCCTGTCTCCAGATCCAGCGCATCGATATCGATCCAGGTCTTGCCTTCTTTGGGAAGCAACCCGAGATCCTTCATGGGAAAATCATCGAGGGAGAAAGAGGCCATACCGATACGAAAGGGGCGCTCGGCGGTGCCTTCGATGGTGGGATCAAAAATACAGCGGTTGGGAACCAGCGTGTCCATATGCTGATCCACCACCACCCAGCTGAGGTCGGGCAGGCTGAGCACCCACTTCCCGGCGCTGTCCGTCTGAGTCACCGGGCTGGGCTCTGCGCAAGGAGTGACCGTTGCACCCTCCAGACCGGTGCCGCTGCTCACGTCATAGAGGTAGCCGTGGACAGGGATGCGGTTCTCAGAGCGAGGCTCCCCCCAGGGACAGAGCGACGGCGGGTCTTCTATTCGGGGAGAGTCGGCCAGAGCGGGCTCCTCCTCTACACAGGCCAGAAGGAAAGGAAGGAGAACGTGCAGCGCTGCCTCGGGGGTCTATAGCCAGCGTAGCGCCTTTTTTTGGGTATGACAACGGAGGAAGCAGAAGCGCGTGGCAGCCTCCTCTTTCCCAAATTTTCCGGCTCCCCCTCAACCTCCGCTCCAAGCGACCGACTCCAGGACAGGGAGATCCCATGACCGGCATCAAGCTGTTTGATGGCATGTACGGAGGACTGGAGCAGGTGCTGGACCTGCGCAGCCGTCAGCATGCGCTGACCGCCGCCAACCTCTCCAATGCCGATACCCCCGGCTATCAGGCCAAAGAGATCGACTTCGATCACCTGCTCCGCAATGTGATGGAGCGGGCCATCGATGCGACCGACCCGGTCTCCGAGTCCGAAATCGAAGTGGAAGTCCGCGAGCTGCCCCCCTGGGCACGCGATGGGAATTCGGTGGATGCCGAGCGGGAAACCGCCAAAATGGCCTCCAACACGCTGATGTACAACGCGGTGGTGACCGGCATCGATCACCGCCTCTCCATGCTGCGCTTTGCCGCATCGGATGGGAAGATCTGATGGCTGATCTGCTCGATACCTTTAATATTGCCGCCTCGGGCCTGAGTGCCGAGCGGGTGCGGCTGCAGACCATCGCGTCGAACATGGCCAATGCCCGGGCCACGCGGATGCCCGATGGCAGCGGTCCCTACCGACGGCAGGTACCGGTTTTTGAGGCCCGCGCCGTGGACCCTTTTGGGACCGAGCTGGAACAGGCCATCGCCCGGGTCGATGTGCAGGGCATCAAAGAATCGGCCGAGCCGCCGATCCAGGTCTATGACCCCAGCCACCCCGACGCCGATGCACAGGGCTACGTCTCCTACCCCAGCATCAACATCCTCCAGGAAATGGTGGACATGATGTCCGCCAACCGCACCTACGAGGCCAACGCCTCGGTGGTAGACTCCACCCGCACCATGGCGCTTCGGGCGCTGGATATTGGAAAATAAGCCATGATCTCCACCCCTGTGATGCAGCCGTCGATCGGCACCGAAACCGTCCGCACCCTCCAGACCACGCTGCGGCAGGCGCAGGGCGCCAACAGCGACTTTTCTAATTTTCTGGAGACGGCGATCCAGGCCGTCGACCAGCGGCAGATTGCCGCCGACGCACAGTTGCTGAACACTGCGACCGGTGAAAATGTGGACCTGCATGGCCAGATGATCGCCTTGGAAGAGGCGAATATCTCCCTGCGCACCATGGCCAGTGTGCGCGACAAGGTGGTCGATGCCTACCAGGCCATCTGGAACATGCCCGTCTGAGTTTTTTGTTGGGCATCGCGACCTGCTGGGTCGCAGCAGCCTGGGGGCTGGACCGGTGGGGGCGGAAACGCCCCGCACCGGTTTTGCCTTTTTCGGCGATCATTGTGGCGGGTTGTCCCGCCCGGCCCGATGGAAGCCCCTCTCCGGCCCTGCAGCGTCGGGTAGAGACCGCGTTGCACCTGGCCCGTCAACACCCGAATGTCTACCTGGTTTTTACGGGGGCCGGACAGCCCTACAGCGAAGCGGCCGTCGCACGGACACTGGCGATCTCCTTGGGCTGGCCTTCCACAAAAATCCTCCACGAAGAGTCTTCCACCTCTACGTTTGAGAATGCACGTGAAGCCGCTGCACTGCTCCAAGGCACTTCCCTGCCCGGAGCGGTGATCGTCGTCACCGATTCCTGGCACCTGCTCCGGTGCACCTTCGTCTTCCGCCGCTTTTTTGACCATGTTCAGCCCTGGGGCTGCCCCGCTCCCGCTCCCTGGCGCGGCAGCCTTCGCGAAGTGGCTGTCCTGGTGATCTACGGACTCCGGGGCTGGCTGCATTAGGAGTTTTTGTTCATGTCTCGCACGATCATCCTGCTGTTCCTCTCCAACATCTTCATGACCTTCGCCTGGTATGCCCACCTGCGCGATCTCCGTGACAAGCCGCTCTGGATCGCCATCCTGGTGAGCTGGGGCATCGCTTTTTTTGAATACTGTCTCCAGGTGCCTGCCAACCGCGCGGGCTACGGCACCCTGAACCTGGCCCAGTTAAAAATCACCCAGGAGATCATCACCCTGACCGTATTCGCCATCTTTTCCGTGGCCTACATGCGCGAGGCCCTGACCTGGAATTATCTCGGTGCAGGGCTCTGTATGGTCGGCGCCGCCTGGTTCATGTTCCGTGGGTGAACCCGGGCGTACCCGGGCTGAGTGAACCCGGGTTCACTTCAGCCAATCGGCAGGCTCCTTGAAGGCTTCGGTGACCCCACGCCACAGCGTGGACAGCGCCACGGTGACCTCCCCATGGACCACCCGGAGCCGGCGCTCGCCGATACGCTCCAGACCCGGCACCAGCGCCATCTTGTCCGCCATCTCGCGACGGTGGGTTTCCAGCTCCGCCACAAAGGGCCCGGCAGGCTGCCAGGGCTCAAAATGACCCTGTTTAAATCGCTGCACCGCCAGCTCCGCTGCCGAGCGCAGACGCGGCCCCGTCGCAGCGGGCCCCCAACACTCAGCGATGTTCCAACCCAGGTTCTTTTTGACCGAGATCACCTCGACTTCGGGTAGATCCGCCCGCGCTTCCCGGCAGACATCCTCGGCCCCCGTCACCAGCGCTACTGGGACCCCAAAACTGCCGCAAATCGCTGCATTGATCGCCGTCTCTCCCACCGGCTTCCCCTGCAAGGTGATCTCGTGCACGATGGCCCCCGCCCAGGTGTGGGCCAACAGACCCTTGGGCGTCCCCGCACGGCTGTGAAAACCCACAAAAAAGGCGAGATCAAAGGAGCTATCCAGACCCTGGATCTGGCACAGCGGCTTATTTTCCCAAGAAGCAGGCCCCCGGATCAAACGGGCAGCCGGGTGCAACTGCTCCAGCAACACATTGCGCATATGCGAGTGCCCTTCCGAGATCACCACCTCGCGCACCCCGTTCGAAATTGCCCCCTCGATCACCGCATTGATGTCGCCGGTAAGCATCCGACAGCCACTGCGATAGGCCTCGCCCCCCTCATCCAGGATATCGTTGCGATGCACCACCCCCGTCGCACCTTCCATGTCCGCACAGATGTAGAGCTTCATGGATGCCGTTTATCCTGATCCGGCAACAACCGGGTATGCCCGACTCCCAAGACCGAAGAAGACAGCCCACCCATGATCCAGACCTCCACCCGGGGAGTATCTTTTGCACTGACCCCCGAGGAAGCCCATGTACCTGTTGTGGATGCTGGCCTGCGCCACCGCCCCTGCCGCCCCCCCGCAGACGCCCACCGCCCCCCACGCCGTCCAGAAGACCGACGCTGAGTGGCGGGCAGCACTCTCTCCCGAATCCTACGGGATCCTGCGCCAAAAAGACACCGAGCGCGCCTTCAGCGGCAGCTACTGGAACCACCACGACGCCGGCACCTACCTGTGTGCCGGCTGCGGCCAACCGCTGTTTACGTCCGAGGACAAATTCGACTCGGGCACCGGCTGGCCCAGCTACACCCGCCCTGCCAGCGCCGATGCGGTCGAAGTGGAAGTAGACCGCAGCTACGGCATGTCGCGTGAAGAAGTGCTCTGTCACCGCTGTGGTGGCCACCTTGGCCATGTTTTTGACGACGGCCCTCCCCCCACCGGCCGTCGCTACTGCATCAATTCCGGAGCACTGACTTTTCAGGCATCCGCTCCCTGATCGAGCCCTGCACAGCCCACAGATTTTTGTTTTTCGGAAGGTGGAGGAGGAAGAGCCCGATCCTGTCCAGACCCACCCGGGCGCGCGCTGCGCGGGCGCCTCTGGGACGGCACATCAGTAGTGGTCCACACTATCCGGCGGCGGACGTACCTTTTTCCGCTTCTTTTTACTCGTAGACTCAACGGATGTCGCAGCCCCTGCCGGGCTCTCCGCAGCGGGGGCACCGGCGTGCACCTCCCCCGCATGTTCGGGACCGACCGCCGCTGCCGCCCCAGCTACGCCCGAGACACTGCTGCCTGCCACTTCCGGCGGCATCTCCCCCGCTTCTGGTTCTTTTGCAGGAACCTCTTGATGCGTGGGCGTACTGTGGCCGCCCCCTTCTTCCGTTTTCTCTTCCCGAAGCATGGCAGCCTCTGCGACGACCGGCACCACGCGCCCCTCCCGCCACCGTGCCTGCTCGGCCGGGCTCAACTGCCGGGCTCCCTCAGGCCGAGCCGCCCGCTCCATCACCTGGAATTCTACACGCCGATTGCGCGCTTCTGCCTCTGCACTGCGCGGATCGACCAGCGGCTGTGACTCCCCAAAACCCTTGGAAATCAGCCGTGCCGGATCCACCCCCTGCTCCACCAGCCACACCATCACCGCATAGGCGCGGGCATCGGATAGCCGCCCATTAAAATCCGCCGCCCCGTTCTGGTTGGTGTGCCCGCTGATCAGCACCGGTCCCAGCGTCGGATTTGACTGCATCAAATCCCGGACGGCTCCCAGCACCCGCTCAGACTCGGGTAACAGATCGGCTCGTCCTTCCTTAAAAAAAATCGTCTCGGCGATGGTGATCCGATCTCCGGCCAGCTCCGCCACCTGCGGACAACCATCGGAATAGCGCGGATCCTGCGCAGCAAAAATGGCTTGCTCAGGGCACTGATCGCGGACAAAAGGCACCCCATCCTGATCCCCGTCCAGCTCAGGACACCCATCCCCATCGGCGAAAGAATCCACCGTCTCTGCCTGATCCGGGCACAGATCGTCGCGATCCACAATGCTGTCCCCATCCCGATCCGCTTCTGGATTTTCCAGCTCTACCGTCTCCACCACATGGTCCTCCTTCCGAAAGGACCAGCCCACCCCCGCAAACAATCGCCACCGACTGGCACCCACACCCCCGGTCAGCCCCATCGCCGCCCCTGCGGTGGCCCACGCCCCCACCGGTAGCCGATACCGGGCCGACAACGTCCCCTCGATGGGCAACGACGTAAACCCGAATTCCGACTCCCCACTGAATTCCACCGCCGTCGAAAATCGCTCGCCCGCCCGCACCGACGCCCCCAGCCCCAGGATCGGCCCCACCCCCGCCTCCAGGTTCCGCTCCTCCTCCGGCTTCGACACCACCGCCCCCCCCATCGCGATCAGCCCCACCGGCCCGAACTCCCGCGCCGCCAACACCGTCCCCTCAAAACGAAAACTTCCGGCGGACACAAAATGCTCGGCGGATCCCGTCGGAAAAACCACGGCGGCATGCACCCCGACCAGCGGCGCCTTCGCCCCCAACCACGGCAACGGTACCAGCGCCCCCAACCGCGCATCCCCCAACGCTGAAAAACTTCCGCTGGGATCCTGCCCGATCGGATGGATCGGCAGCGACCCTTCCAGCCTCAGCCCCCCGAACGAAAAGGCGCCGGCCACCGTCGCTGTACCCAGCGCCGCCAGCACCGGTACCCGCCCATCCGGCGTGTTTTCGGTAAGCGGATCGCGCGCATAGTCCATCAGCACGCTCACATCGGCATCCCCGAACAGTCCCGCACTGGGGTAGCCCAGCCGCGTGTACTCCTCCACGTCCCCGGTCACCCCGTGGAAGGAAAACCCGTGCGCATCCAGCGCCCACCCCGCCGCTACCAGACTCAGCAACATTTTTTTTGCGTCCTCCGCCGCAGCCCAGCCGCCCCGCTGATCCCTACCAACACTGCCCAGCCGCCGGAACCACAGCCCCCGCCAGCCCAGTCCCCCTGATAGTCCAGAAAGTCAGGCACCCCGTCCCCATCTTCGTCCGCCTCTCCTTCCTCCACATCGCCCATCCCGTCCCCATCTGCGTCTTTGTCCCACGCATTGATGACTCCGTCGCGATCCACATCCACATCAAAAATCCCATCGTTGTCCAGATCCCAGGTCTGCTCATCGAGGGTCATGATCCCATCCCCATCGTCGTCGATGTCCAGCGCATCCAACTGCCCATCTCCGTCGCGGTCCCAGGTTTCTCTCAGCTCATAGCCATCTTCCAGGCTGTCCCCGTCGCTGTCGGCCTCTTCAAAATTGGTTCCCAGGATCCCTTCTTCATAGTCGGACAGCCCATCCCGATCCCGATCGTCGCTCTCCGCCCACCCATCGCAGTCGTCGTCGATCCGGTTCACCCGCTCGGTCGCGTCCGGGTTCCGGCTGGGATCGGCATCGTCACAGTCACTGGCCAGTCCGTACCCATCCCCATCCCGGTCATCGTCCCGCCCATCACAGTCCTGATCCACCCCGTCGTACCAGTTTTCTGTGGCTCCGGGGTTCACCTCTGCATTCCGATCGTCGCAGTCGCTACCTCCCGAAGCTACGCTCCCGTACCCATCCCCATCCTGGTCCCACTCGCTGAACCCGTCACAGTTGCTATCGATCCCATCGCTGGGATTTTCGGCAGCCCCCGGGTAGACCGTCGCGTCCCGATCGTTGCAATCCGCACCCCCTCCTCCGACCCACCCATCTCCGTCCACATCGACCAGATCCGCCCCGCTGCAATCCTGATCGACGCCGTCGTAGGGAACCTCGCTCATCGCAGGCCCCCGCCCCCCATCCGTATCGTCGCAGTCTTCCGGAACATCACTTCCATCCCGGTCCTGATCGTCGTCACTGCCCCCGTCACAGTCCTGGTCCACCCCGTCGTACCAGGTTTCGAGTGAACCCGGGTTCACTTCCGCGTTCTGATCGTCGCAGTCGTCACCGCCCCCGATCACCGCCGCGTGGTGGTCCCCATCGGCATCAAAATCATCTCCCCCATCACAGTCCTGGTCCACCCCGTCGTACCAGCTTTCTGTGGCTCCCGGATGTACACTCCCATCCAGATCATCGCAGTCGCCTCCGGCCACCAGTCCCAGCCCGTAGCCATCGCCGTCCACATCCTCCAGATCGGCCCCATCACAGTCCTGATCAATGCCGTCATAGGCCTGCTCGGGAGCATTTGGATAGACAGAGCTGTCGCCATCATCGCAGTCGGCTCCATCCAGCACCCCGTCCCCGTCGCCGTCTGGCACCTCCGCGTCCGGTCCCCCAAAAGCCCCGATATCTGAGGTCGAGCCATCCGCATCCAGGATCGAGACCAGGCCCGCATCCACACATACACTGCCGGCCGCCAGCTGCAGATCATCGTTGCTGGCATCCGCATCCGCACTGTAGGCCACCAGCCCCGGATCCCCTTCCAGATTTCCGCTGCTGCCGCTGACATCAGCCCAGCCCAGCCAGTCCCCCCCGCTGTTGGACCACACCAGGTTGTTCGACCGCTCCGAATCTGTGGCCGGTCCAAAAGCCCCGCCACCCTGCGTCGCATAGGCCAGGATCGTATTGACCAACAACACTGGCGCCGTCGTATACAGATGGCCACCGGAAGACGTCGCGCTGTTTCCCACCAACGTGCTGTTGCGCAGCTCCCACTGCAGGCTGCCCGAGGCATACAGCGCCCCGCCCCGCGCCGCCGCATTGTCCGAGCCCCGCAGGTTGCTCAGCACCGCTGCCGTCACCGGATTCAGCAGCGCCAGCGCCCCTCCCCCCGACGCAGTGTTGTGGTGCCCATAGAACTGGCTCACAAAAATTTCGCCTGCACCCTCCAGGGCCACCCCGCCCCCGTAGCCACCCGCCGTATTGTCCATCAGGATCACATCGCGCAGCTGCACCGTCGCCCCGGCGGACCACAGCCCGCCCCCGTCATCCGCCGCCCCGTTGCCCTCCAACCGCGTCCCGCCCAGGTCCACCGCACCCCGGACATACAGCGCTCCCCCGCTGCTGCGCGACGACACATTGTCTTCAAACAACCCGCCGCTCACCACGACATCTGCCTCTGACCACACCGCCCCCCCGGCCCCCCCGCTGCTGCGGTTGCCACGGGCCCGCACATCCACCAGACTCAGCGCCCCCGCCCCCTGGTAGAGCGCCCCCCCATCCCCACCCGCAGCATTATCCAGCAAAAAACTCCCATCCAACCAGAGACTGCTGTCTGTTGCACTCAGCGCGCCCCCCTCCGCAGTGGCCCCGTTGTTCGCATAGACCCCATCGGTATCCGAAAATACCGTCTCTTCCAACCACAGCGCACCCCCACTGGCCGCACTGTTGCCCAGCCCGATGCAGCCGGTACAGCCGAGACTGCCGCCCCACAGCCAGCCCGCGCCGCCGATAGACGCCACATTGTCGGCCAGCACCACATCCACCAGCGTGGCCTCCACCTCTTGAAAGGCGAAGGCACCTCCATAAAAAGCCTCGCCACTCCCCAACAAAACATCCTGGAGCTGTACCGTACTCAGCTCGGCGTACAGTCCACCCCCCGCACCCGTCCCGCCGCCCGCCACCACATCCCGCAGCTCGCCACTCTGCAGCACCAGCTCGGTGGCACTGGCCCAGATCCCCGCCCCATCTGCAGCAGAAATTTTTGCGTCTTCCACCACAAAATCGGCCAGGGACAGCCTACCCCCCTCCAGCCATACAAAAGCACCCGCACCGGCGGCCACCAACTGCGTCGCCAACACCGCACTCAGATCCAGATCCGAATTTTCGGCATAGATCGCCCCACCGGTCGTTGCCGTCGCCCCAGAAATTTCCAGATCTACAGCAAAAACCGTCGCATCGGTGGCAAAAATACCCGCCCCCTGTGCTGCGCTGGGGCTGACCAATTGCACCCCACTCAGGCTCAGCTGCCCCTGCAGCACCACACAGGCCCCGCCCGTAGATGTCGTACTTCCTGCACCCGAAATCACCACCCCGCTCAGGCTGCCCTGCCCCCCCTGCACCACCACCCCGCGCCCACGATCTGGCAAGATGCTGAGCCCGGCCACTGCCACCACCTCCCCCTGATCAGCGACCACCGCATCCTGCAGTGCCGGTGGCAGCAGCCAGGTCACCCCGGCCCCATCCACCCCCACCAGGCTCAGATCGCGACCATCCAGATCCAGGCTTTCATAATAACTTCCTGCTGGAATCAGGATAGTATCACCATCAACTGCCGACGCGATCGCATCGGAAATCGAAGCATAGGGAGCCCCCACCGTCAGGGTAGCGGCCGCAGCAGACTCAACCAGTAGGATTAATAGAAGGCTCACCCTGGCCCCTTCGGACGTGTGCGCCAGATCTTAAGGGCTACCGGACCAGACCCGCCTCCAAAATGGTTGCCGCAAGCCTCTCGCCCACCCGCCGGTTCCCTTCCACCGTCAGGTGGTTGTTGTCCAGAAAAAGTTCTGCCGTACCGAGACCGCTTTTCTGCAGCACCTCACAGACCGGCGCCACCACCACCCCCTCCGGCAGCTCGGCTGCGGGCGCCAGACAGGTGATCCCTTTGGCATCCGAAAAAGGATAGTCGAGGAAGATCAGGTCGATTTTTTCGCGACGTGCCAGGTCTGCAATCGCCTCGTGGTTCCCGAAACCCGCCGCCAGTTCCTCCTTTGACATCTGCATCCCGGCCGCCCGCATCGGCCGGGCCTGCGACCGTATTTTTTCGATTCCGAAGCGCATCAAATACCAGGTTCGGCTCTGGAATAACAGCCCATCCACCCCCTTCAACCACCCGCTGGCAGCTGGCACCAGACTGTCATGTGGACTGTCGTAGGTCCGGCAGTCCACAATCAAAAGATCCGGCTTCCATGCGAGCACTTTAGAACGGATCAACCTCAGCACCTGCAGCGACCCATAGCCCGAAATCCCGGCATTGATCATCTGAATTTTTTTATTGCTTCCCTTCTGGACCAGGCTGCGCTCGGCAAAGGCCGTATAGCTCTGATCTGCCGCCACCCCCGCCCCATAGGTCTGCGAGTCTCCAAAGGTAAAAGCCCGCCACATTCCCGGCTCTTTTTCGGGACTGATCTCCGCATAGCGGAAGGCGTGCGAATTGATTCCCAGCCCGGTCTGTGGCACCTGTGCCCACGTCCAGCCCAGCTCGGCGTCGTACTTCATCGACCCCTGTGCCACATGCTGCCGCACCTGCTCATCGGGTATCGTCGCATAGCCCACCTTCCGGGCAACCACCCGCAGCAGCCCTTCCAGCCCCACCAGCACCCCACAGGCCACCACCAGCCCCATCCACAACTTTCGCCCCCGACTCACAGCGCCCGTTCCCGCGACAACGCGTGGATCGCCTCCGGCACATAGC
This sequence comes from uncultured Pseudomonadota bacterium, assembly GCA_903891165.1. Lineage (GTDB taxonomy): Bacteria > Myxococcota_A > UBA796 > UBA796 > SXON01 > CAITDR01. Next base: position 3,125 of record CAITDR010000570.1, on the reverse strand, counting down.
GCCGGATCCCGACAAACGAGCCCAGCGCAAACCGCGTCCTCTGCGCATGCTCGATGGCATGTCGCACGATCACCCACGCATCCTGCCCGTGCTGCTGCACCAGCTCTGTGGCGTAATTCAGCTCGCGACTGTTGGGTCGATATCCAGAAACTTTTCGTACAACCGTATGAAACTCGATCACCAACCGGGCCGCCTGCTGACGTACCGTCTCCTCGCTGGGCGCCAGCCCCATCTGGTTGGGCTCCGGCTCCACCTCATCCAGCAAAAACCCTGGCGAGGCCGCCGCCCGCGCCTGCCAGAACCGCGGCCCCGGTGCATAGCGCAGCTTGTGCCCATTCCCCATCGCCAGCGGTACACACTCGGCCATCGACAGATATCCACTTCCCAAGAGCTCTTCATGCGCAGGACCCAGGCTGGCCAACATCAGGCTCCTTTTTTTCTGCGGTACCAGCATCAACTGCTCACACAGCCGCTCGTACTCGATCTCAAAAATCTCTCCCTCGCTGATCCGATAAAAGCACAGATCCAGATACGCGTATAGCGCACGCGACACCGAACGTCTCAACAAAAAATAATAACCCACATCCAGCGGCTTGATGTAGCGTGCCCGGATATTTTCCAGATACCAACTCGACAAATAAATACGGTGCTCCAATGCAATGGTCTGATCTTCCATCACATCGCCCTTCTGCACATAGCGATCGATCAACGAAAAGGTATCGGTCACCCACTGCCGCCGCCCCTTCAGGTACAGCGCGTTTCTGGACTCTACGACCGTCGTCTTCATTCTTTTGAACGATTCGACAATCCGCTCGTAGTACCACCCTGAACAGCGGGTCGTATACTGGGCCGGATCGATCATCATGATGCGTAGCAGCCGTGCGAACGAGGGCAGCAGGATCACCCCATCCTCAGGAATACCGTCCTCCCACAAAATCTGCTGCAGCGCCCGGTACACATCCCGGTCAAAGCGTGACGGAAACCCGTAGTGGGGATGCGCCAGCACCTTCCACTCCATTTCCATTTTAACCCCATTAAACATCTGCTCCCGGGTCACCGTGTACACGAGCCGGCTATCTTTGGGGGTATCGGCGGGACTGAAGAAGGGGAAGCGCTCCAGGTTGACTTCGGCCCGTATCAACGCCCGCGGGGAGGGGGAGGCCAGCAAGCTCGCCAGTACGCTCGCCGTTTCCGGGGGGGGAGGAGTGCTCATGGATCCACCGTCACCAGCCGCGGGGGAGACGTCAAGGGGGGGGATGCCTTCCGAATACATGCCCGTTCACGACGCATTTCTACTCTCGTAGAACCGTTTACCGAAGACCTCGTAGAACCGTTTCCCGAAGAGGGGTGTGGAGGGCAAAAAGCTGAGTTATCCATAATTCGTAGAACCGTTTCCCAAAACCTCGTAGAACCGTTTCCCGATCTCGTAGAACCGTTTCCCATCTCGTAGAACCGTTTCCCGATTCTCGTAGAACCGTTTCCCGATTCTCGTAGAACCGTTTCCGCCTCTCGATCAGGCCCCTCGGAGATCGGCCAGCTTGCTTGGCTTTTTTTACTCTTGACACGTCAAGACTTCCCGCCCTTAAGTTTTTCTGAGTTTTTCCAAGTGGAGATCACCCCCCCAAACCCCCCCTCCGAGTCGCGACAGCTTTGCGTTTGCCTCCAAAACTCAAATAAATGCAAGAAAAATGCCTGCTTTTTAGGATGGTCTCCTTCCACCACCTCTCATACAATTCTCACCGTTCTCCTTTGTTCAAGCTCCTGTATTTCAGAAAACAAACGCATTTTCCCACCCTATGGATAACTTCAAAACCACCACAAAAACCATGGTTCTTTCTATACTTTATCAAAACCAAGCACAAAACATTCGCGACAACCCCCTTTCCCCCCTTTCCGTCCCTCCATCCCCCCCCTCCCCACCCCTCGCCAACGGCCCCACGTGCCCCAGGGCCGGCCTTTTCACCCTCATCCGGGTCCACACAGCCCCTCCCCCCTCCTCCGCGCCTCCTATCGCCTCTCCGTGGCTTTTCGATCCGCGTCCTCGTCCCCCCTCTCCGCCTCCTCCTCCCTCCCCCCTCATTCGCACCGCAACTTCGTTTGCCCGCGGTCTCACCAGAAAATTATCCGCGTTTATCCGTTGTACCCCCACCATCGCTCCAAATTATCGAAATAATATAGGTATTATCGTCACTTTGGACGATTACCTTTCGTCCACTCACCCACGAATACCAAAACGCTCACGACGCAAACATCCATCCATCACGACGCTTTTCGTGTGCCTTTGCGTCCGAAAGACTTTTTGAGGGGCCCCCTGGTTGGACGCAGCTCCGCCGCAAGCCCGGGCTCTTCCCCCGCACTCTCTTCCCTCCCCTCCAAAAAAACCTGTTGCGTCCGGCCCAACCAAAAATTCAGGGCAGGGGGCCCTGGCCGACGCCACGCTCTTCCAGTCGTTGCCTCACCTCGGCAGCGGCCGCTGGATCCCGGATATGCAGATGGATAGTTACTGCACGTTCTTCCGGATCTTTTCCAGAGCTGACTTTTCCACCCAAAAGCATCTGCTCAGGCTTTACGCCCTTACTTCCCAGGTAGCGCACGGCTTCCGCTGCTCTTGCTCCGGCCAGCTCCCAGTTGTCCCGGAACCGGTCTCCTCCGGGCAGCGGTGTTCCATCGGCATGCCCGACCACCTGTAAATCTGCGGGGGTTCCTCGGATACTTTCGGCGATCGCGGTCAGCCACCCGAAGGCTGCCACGGGCAGCTCTGTAGATCCAGGCCCGAACAGCAGCCTCTCTGGCATCACCAGGATCAGGTCCTGCTCGGTCAGCCCCAATTGCACCACATTGTCCGTCAGGCTTCCGTCGGTTCCAATCCGATCATTGGCGATCTCCTGTATGGCCTGCACTTCCGGCGCCATGTGGATTTTTTGCAGTTCCACATCCAGCTCAGCGAGGTTCTCCGTGGCCAGGTTCATCAGGTCCAGCAATTCGATGATATCGACCCGCGCCCCTCCATTAAAAGCATCTTTGATCCCCTGGATCATCTGCTCTATTTTCTGGTTGTCCTTGGGGGCATTCGCATAGAGCATCACAAAAAAGCAGAAGAGCATGGTGATGAAGTCCGCGTAGCT
>CAITDR010000569.1 GCA_903891165.1 uncultured Pseudomonadota bacterium | reverse complement strand
TATCTAGGACCTTGATGATTTTACTGGCCCTTGGGGTTTTGTGTGCGTCGTGCGCGAGTTCTTTTGATGTCACCGTCAGTAATCCGTTTGAGGTGACGACCTTTCGAAAGTCCTATGCCAACACGCACTTGGTCAAAATCAGTGAAGACAAATACCTTATGATCGACGCAGGCAGTGCTGACAATGCCGAAACGCTGGATGCTGATTTGCGAAATCATGGCATCAAGCCCGAATGGATTCGCTTATTGATTTTAACGCACGGGCATTGGGATCACGCGGGTGGTGCAGCCTATTTTCAAGAACGCTACAAGATTCCTGTCGTTATTGGCAGTGGCGACCAAAATCTCCTCGTGCAGGGTCACTCAGACCCGCTTTGCCCAACAGGTATGATCGCAAGATTGCGTCAGTCAGGTGACTTTCACCGTGCTTTTACCGGACCAAAACCTGATGTTGTCGTGAATCAAGACTTGTCGCTCGATCAGTGGTTTGGCCCAGGAATTGGTCGGGTTATGAGTGTGCCAGCCCATACGACCGGGTCCTTGGCGGTGATCGTGGGCAATGCGGTGTTTGTCGGTGACCTGTTTCGTGGCGCGATGCTGACAACGGAGGCGACAACGCATTTTTATATGTGTGATGTCCCAGGGGCAAAACGTTTGATTCAGGAGCTTTTAACGGTGAAAGCACCAGCGGCAGAGTTGTTTTTCCCAGGCCATTTTGGGCCGTCCATTGCTCGTCGAGAGGTTGAAGACTATGCGCGGGGCCCGCACTAAATTTACGTAAACCCGGGTTGGACATTGTCTTTACTGTGGATCAGCTGCCGATTTTTTCCCCGTTTGCATACGTTTCGTGAAAGCGAAGCCTCACCTCAGCCAAGTCCTGTATTTTTGGTTAGGCAAGGAGTGCGAGGAGCAGCGGCGCGGCAGTGCTTCACTACAGCCTGCTCTCAATCTCGCCAGATAGCCTCAGCAGTTGGCCGGTGTGCTCAGGGACGATTAGATGTGCTAAGTAGCGTTCGCGAAAGCATAAATTGAGAAGGAAGTCATGATCAAACAATATTTAAATAGTTTTTTTTACCTTATCGCTGCATTTGTCTTTACATATTTTCTTTCACCGCAGGCGTCTGCGCAAATTCGTTTGGAAGTTGAAGGTGCGTACGCATGGCAAATCCGCAACGTCAACCGCGTACCAGCTGAGGGTGGGACGGAATTTGATCTGGCTCGCTTTAGTCGTGGGCCAATTTTTGCGCCCCGTTATCTGTTAACTTGGGATGTCGATTCCAAGCACAGCATCCGGGCAATGATTTTTCCATTTCAGACATCCGGATCGGGGAAGTTTTCCAAGGATGTCGTTTTTAATCATACGACGTTTGCTGCTGGTAACCCGACGACTGGCACATACAAGTTCCATTCCTATCGTTTGACATATCGGTACGTTTTCTTGGACTCGGGCCATTGGCAACTCCGCGGAGGTGTCACGGGTAAAATCCGCAACGCTAAAGTTGAGCTGCGACAAGATGGTCGTAAAGACGCCTACTCCAATGTTGGGTTTGTGCCGTTGGCACATGTTAATGCTCGTCGACAACTTTCCCCTGAATGGCGATGGGAATTAGATGCAGACGCAGCTGCAGCCCCGCAGGGGCGGGCGGAGGATGTTTCGCTGATGCTCTGGAAAACGCTGGGCGAGAAAGTATCGGATCAGTGACCAGCTCACCAAGCATCTTGCGGGCGGCATCTGGCGATACCCCAGCCGCTGCCGCGGTGGCCACGCTGCCAAGACGGGTATCGAGGTCCCGAATCTTGACGGTATAGTCTTTGTCCTTGTCGTCCAGGCTCCGCTGGAACACTCCACGCAGCTCCGTATCCTTATCCGAAAGACCCTTCCCGAAATGCTCGCGAAGTTCCTTGTCTTTGTCTGCCAAGCCCTTGCCGAAGTGCCCGCGCAGCTCCGTGTCCTTATCCGAAAGACCCTTCCCGAAATGCTCGCGAAGTTCCTTGTCCTTGTCCGAAAGACCCTTGCCGAAGTGATCGCGCAGGATCTTCTCCCGGTCCTGGAGGTCACGGTCAAAGCGATCAGGAAGCAGGTCCATACGGTCACGCCAGGGCATAAACTCTCGATCCAGCCAGTCCGAGAAGCGGCCGGGGGAGCCGCCGGGCCCGGAGGCACCGTCAGGTGTACCAGAGGGGCCCGGGTCTGCCGCGGGCACACGGGCCTCCAATGCAGAAACCCGAGCTTCCAGGCGGGTCCGCTGTGTCCCCTCTTCCGCCAGACGCTCAGTGATCTTCTTCTCCAGGTCACGACGCCCCGTGCCCTCCACGGACTGGGCGCGCTCCACCGCGTCCAGACGACCTTCGGCACGATCCAGGCGGACACCGCCACCTTCTGCCTGTGCACGTTCCACCAGCTCTATGTGCCTCTCAAGGCGTTGAGCTGCACTGCCGTCGCCCTGCGCACGCTCCAAAGCCGCCAGACGCTGCTCGGCCTGCTCGACCCGACGACCGCCGCCTTCCGTTTGTGTACGCTCCACGACTTCCAGACGTTGTTCAGCCAGTTCCAGGCGGCGTCCGCCACCCTCTTCCTGGGCCTGCTGCAGCTGCACCAAGCGCTGCTCCGCCAACTCCAGACGCCTTCCGCCACCTTCCTCCTGGGCCCTCTCCACCGCTTCCAAGCGTTGTACCAGCACTTCCGTCATGGCCTCTGCGCTGGCGCCCGCGGCGGCCAGCTCCGCCCGGCGGTCCACGGCCGTCTGGAGGCTGGTCAGGCGCTCGTCCAGGCGGGCGGGCACCCGGCGCTCCAGGGCGTTGATGCGGGAGAGCAGCTCTGGGATGGACTGCGCCGCATCGTGGGCCTGGAAAAAGCGCTCGGCAAGCCCCGAAAGCAGGGCTACGACCGCGTTCCACTCCTGGAGACCCACCACTTCTTCGCCAGGCAGACGGTAGAGGGTGCGGAGGCGCTCAGAAAAATCAGCGGCATTCAGGGACATCGGATCCTCGTGCAACGGCTTGCCCGCCGGTACTTTTTGACTATAGCTCCTTCAGCCGGTGGGCTCAAGGGTGTACAGATTGTTCAGCTCAACCCGCCGATCGATAGCGGTCCACCACCGGAAAAGAGCGGGCATAGAGCCCAAAAAGGGTGGCGGCTACCAGGGCAAACATCGCAAAAAAGTACATCTGAAAGCTGGTAACGCCCAGGCCAAAGGAAGCGGCAACACTCCCCACCTCCGGACGTTTTACCCCCAGGTTCACCAAGAGCACCCAGAGGTTGCCCACCGTCACCGAGAGACTCCAGAAGCTCATCAGCGCACTCTTCATCCGTAAAGGTGCCTGCGAATAGGCAAATTCCAGGCCGGTTGCGCTCACCAGCACCTCGGCCATGGTCAGGATCAGGTAGGGCAGAATCTGCGCGGTGATCGAAAGGGCCGTCCCAGCATCGATGCTCAGCTGCATGGTCCCCACCACCAGCCAGGCCAAGCCGGAGAGCGCGATGCCGACGGTCATCTTCCGAAGGGCGGTGACCTCCACCCCCAACCGTCGCAACCATGGATACAGAATAATATTGTTGAACGGGATAAGCAACATCACCAGGGCGGGGTTGAGCGCCTGCATCTGCGCTGCATGGAACCAGGAGGGCTTGGTCATGGCGTCGGCTTGCAGCACCCAGGTGGAGGCCTTCTGGTCAAAAAGCGACCAGAAGGGCGTAATCAGCGCAAAAAGGAGGAGGAGGCGCAGCACCGAACGCACCCCTTCTACCGCCTCCTCCCCATGCTTTTCCCTGGCTTTGTCGAGCTGAAGCCAGAGTCCAGCCCCACCCACCCCCAAAATCCACACCAGGGCGAGGCAGAGCGCCACCACCACCCCCAGGCTGGGGATCGTCGTAAGGGAAAGGAATGCGGCCACCAGCCCCAGCCCAGCAAGAAGGCTGCCGGACCCTCCTGAAAAGAGCGCCGTCCGCGCCACGCCGCCAAAGCCGTCGGGATCGGGCGGTGCCGGTGGAATCCGCACATAGCGGTCGCGCCCCAGCCAGAGGACCAGGGTGGCCAGCGCCATCAGTACCCCCGGAATACCAAAAGCCCAGGATGGGCCAAGCTGTTTGAGAGTAAGCGGGATCAAAAGAGTGGCAAAGAAAGAGCCGAAGTTGATGATCCAGTAGAAGGCATCGAAGACCACCCGGGCCTGCCCCCGATTCTCGCTGGTAAATTGATCGCCAACAAAGGCCGAAACACAGGGTTTGATCCCCCCACTCCCCAGGGCAATCAGAAACAGCCCCAGATAAAATCCCTCCCGCTGCCCTTCAAAAAGGGCCAGGCAGGCATGGCCCGCGGTATAGATCAGGGACAACCAAAGGATCGTGTTGTAGCGACCCCAGAAACGATCCGCCAGCCAGCCGCCAAGAAGCGGAAAAAAGTACACGCCAATCACAAAAGTATGAAAAACCTCCTTGGCAGCCGGACCACGGTTCTCTTCTGGCAGCTCCAGAAGGAGGTAGGTGGCCAAAAAAGAGACGAGGATATTCCTCATTCCGTAGAAGGAGAATCGCTCGCAACCTTCGTTGCCGATGATGTAGAGGACCGCAGGGGGGAGGGAGGAGGCCATAGCTCCGACTATCACACCGATGGGCCAGCCGGGTATGCCCTTAATGGCGGAGACTCCTGCCCTCTCGACACAACTTACCACTCGGTCAACAAACATTGGTTTACCATTCGGTCAGACAAGAATAGGGCAAAAATTATGAAGGTTATTTGCCAATAAATGCCGTCCAAGCCAAATTTCGCGCCATCTGCTGAAAGATAGGCTACATTGGAAAAATGAAGAATGGGCTTGGCTTCCTTTTCCTGATCACTGCAGCCTGCACGGGCGAAAAGCAGTCCGAAGAACTTCCGAAAAGTCTGGAAGATCTGAATTTTCAGATTCTACGCGACTTTGAGGCCGACGGCCTGGAAAGCCCGGTGATCGATCTGTTGGCTCTGGTCCGGGAAGAAAGTGCTTTGGAGGAGGGGATGTCCATTCCCGGCCCGGACATCACCCAGCTTGGCGACATGGATTTTTCGGACAACGCGGATCCGGAAAAGCTGGTGGGCGTGGCCGGGAGCATCGTGGTGGACGGCACGCTGGACGCATACGCGGCGGTGGTCCCCGAGGAGGATCAGCGCTGGAATGATCCGGACACCTACCCGGAGTGGTCCCGCACCCTGATCGAGGGGAACGAAGCGGACTTCCTGGCAGGGGGTGGGCTGCGTACCGAAAACGATATTGTCAAAAAGGCGGTGGTGGAGGTACCCTATCCCCAGCGGGAGGACTATCGATGGCTGGACCTGGACGGCAGCCCGGCCCTGGTTTCACGCGGCTGGCTGTACGAGGAGGGTGCGGGGGGTGCGGGCACCACCGCAATTGCCGCTTTCCAGGTGGAGATCATGACGGAGGAGGAGGGCGGAATCCGCTGGTTCTTCTCCTCCTGGACCCAGGTGGAGAGTATCATCACCGATGAGGACTTTATTCGTAAGGAGCTCTTGAAGGGTTTGTGGGCCTGCGTGGAAAATACTGAGGTCTACGCGAACGAGTAAGGGGGCTCCCGCCCCTACAACCACTCCACGCCCAGATAGCGCGTTTCCCCTGCCTTTCCCTGAAGAACATTCAGGATCCGGCGGATCGGCGCATAGAGTCGAAAAAAGGCTTCGATCCCCCGACGTTCCGCAGCAGTCGGTGGCCTTCGGCTGGCCACCAGCTTGGGGTCGGCGCAGCCCGCGTCCAAAAAGAGTACCTTCCCCACCAGGGGTGCCTCCTGCAAACTCCCCCGTGGACAGGAAGTCCCCAACAAAAGAACATCCGGCGGATCGCCATCTTCGGCCAGCTCCCCCTCGATACAGCCATAGTTGAAGGGGCAGGGCACCGGAGAGATGTACTCCACCCGCTCGCCCTCCCGCTTCACAAAGCTGCCGCGTGGAACCTCGATACGGACGCGCACCATGCCGCCGCCTAACCGCGCCTTGCGGTCCAGACCACGGAGCACCGCCTTAAGCACGCGGAGACCGGAGCAGGGTGATAGAATCCCAGCGGAGGTTCGCATGATGCTGCTGATGGCCGCGATGGCCTGCACCCCGACCAGCACCGGGCTGGGAACGGTCTCAAAAGTGTCCGAAGGGGTGGAGGGAGACCCGCTGTTGGAGTGGACCCCGGAGGAGTTGATTATCCAGGATTGCCCTCTGAATGAGGCACGCTCGGGCTCGGTAACGATCTCCAATACCGGTACGGCGGCCCTGTCCATCTACGCCATCGAGCTGATCGGCGACGATGACATCTTTTACTTTGAGAAACGCGAAGACCTGGAGTTTGCAACCGGGGTTTCCGACAGCTACGCCGTCGCTGCCACGCTGACCACCAACGAGCCTGCCCAGGCACAGCTCCGGATCACCTCCAACGACCAGGAGAACCGGGATCTGCGGGTTTCCATCCAGGCCTGGCCGGTGGGCTATGTGCCGCCCGCGGACAGCGGCGGATCGGACAGTGGCGGAGATAGTGGTGGTTGATGACACTTTTTGGTCTGCTGCGGTCGCGCAGCTCTAAAACGACGCCCTCGAACGAGGCTCCGGCCCTGCTTCCGGCCCCACAGGGACGGCTGCAGAGCTGGTCCACGGAGGAAATCGGCGACGAAGCCATCGCCACCGTGCGCTGTATTGCAGCAATTCCCGGCGGTGTGGCGCTGGGTTCGGACTACGGCCTGAGCCTGTGGAGAGAAGACCGCTTTGAAGCCTTCCCCTGGCCAGCGGGCGCCCGGCGAGAGGCACGCCGGGTCGAAGCGATGACCATGCACAATGGTCATCTCTACGTGGGCACCTCCCAGAACATTTTTATGTGGGATTTCAAAAATCCGGTGCGATGGACCCGACACGGACGGGATGAGGAGGACGGCTGGGACGACATCTGCTGCCTCCACTCCGCAAAGGGTCAGCTCTACCAGGGTTTTCGGACGAAGTTCTATGGAGGAGAGGGACCGGCCGATGTGCTGGCCATGACCACCGACCCCGACGGCGTCACCTACCTGGGGACACGGGAGGGGGAGCTGTGGAGACTGGGAGAGAAGGCTCCCTTCCGACATTTTGCCGATCCGCGCTACGATGGAAAGAAGAAGGGGCGCCCCATCCGCCACCTCGCCTGGGCCCAAGGTGCCTTGTGGGTGGCTGCCCAGGAGCAATTGCACCGTTGGGATGGCCAGTACTGGAGCAGTGCTCGACCCGAGCCAACTTTTTTGCTTACCGATGATGCCGGGCAACTCTGGGGCCTGGGAGATGGCCGCCTCCTGCGGATGGACAACGGCTGGTTACGCCCGACAAACCTGCCCATCGAGCGCCCCTGGAGCCTCTGCGCCACGGCCGACAGCCTGTGGATCGGTGGGCGGGAGCGGGTGTGGCGCCTGAATTTTGTCTAGGTCGGACTCAACCACCCCCTACTTCTTTGGCCCCTCAGGAACAGAAAACACCGGGCTCCCCGGTCGGGGTGCCTGAAGCGCCAGCGTAGGGCCGCCCTTCCGCAGGTTTTTTGGCCAGTCAAAGGCTGGGAATTCTACTTCCTCCTCCCCCGTCCAACGCTGGGCATCCCAGGCCGACACCCCCCCCTCCTTGAGCACCGGCTCCCCAAAAAGCCTGTCCAAAATCTCCCGTTCTGCGGTCACCGCCTCCCGAAGCACCACCGGGTAGTACTCCTGGTTCAGCGTATAGTAGCGCACTCCCTTGTCCGTCAATTTCTGAAGATCTTCGCCCCGAAATTTGAACTGCCCCGGAAGCTCCGCACGCTCCAGCTTCTGAAGTTCCGTCAAAAAGCTATTTTCAGCGACAAAAACATCCCAGGCATCCGGGCGTACCCGCTCCACCCACAGCGCGTGCCCGTTCAACAGTATTTTTTTATGGAAGAGCTGATAGATGAGGAGAGTCTGCGCCGAGGCCACCTCCGGCGCCAGGGGCAGCTCCACGATGATCTCGCCGGGCAGCTCTGCCAGCTTGCTGTAGAAGGGATGAGGCAGCTTCACCTTGGAGAACTGGGCGTGCCAGGGGGCGTGCTGCAGCTCCAATTGTAGGGGGACCGAGAGCGCCAGGACCAGCCCCACCGCCCAGCGCCGCGTCGTAGACCACTGCTGCACGAGCAGGTGCAGACCCCAGCTTCCCAATCCCAAAAACAGGAGGTTGATCACCACCACATGCCGGTAGGGCCACCAGAAGCGCTGCAGGGGTCGGGCCACACCATAGAGCAGCTCATAGGGACCATAGGGGATCAGCGGACCCGCCATCAAAGCCGAAAAAAGCAGGAGGATCCCCAGGGAGGCCAGCCTCCGCCTCCCCTCCCCCTTCCAGAGTGCCACCAGCGATAGAAGGCAGACCGTCAGCGGCAGCGCCCGCCCCGCATGGCGCCCACCGGCCACCAGAAAGGGGATGCTGGGCCAGGAGCTGTCGCCCACCGCCTCGGGATGCGGAAAAACATCCTCCGAGGTTCCGGGAATCTGCGACCAATAGGACCAGAAGAGATAGAGAAGCGGGCCGACCAAGGATAGGTAGGTAGCCGAAAAAATCGCCAGCGAGCGCCACAGCGGCGCCAGGCGGCCGCGCAGTCCCTCCCCCGGTGCCGCGACCAGAAAAATCGCTCCCGCCAGAACCCCAAAAAGCCCATAGTACCAATAGAACAGCGAAGTTGCTGCCAGAAGCAGCGCCGCCCCCACCGCGCGCACCGTCCCTGGTCGCTCTATCAGCTTCAGCCAGGCCGCCAAGAAGAAGGCCAGCCAGAACACACTCACCTGAGAAAAACGCCCGGCCCCCGCCTCATGGACCGCATACAGAAGCAGTGTGCCTCCGACCGCCGCAGGGAGCCGACTGGCCCCCCGTGCCCCCAAGGCCCCCGCCAGCGCCCAGGCCCCCAAACCATTGAGCGTCAGGACGGCGATGAGGTAGAAATTGCTGCCCAGCGGCCAACCCCAGATCAGGTGAAAAGGAAGGTAGAAGAACCCTTCACTGCCATTCCCAGCCAGCCAAGGTGCATCCCCCACCGGCCAATAGTACTGGTCGTTATGCAGGATGGAGCCGCCACCCGCGAACTGCTCCGCCACCCAGACCAGAAGCCAGTGGTTGGAGAGACAGTCGGGGTGGATAAAATTGCAGACCAACGTATCCGTAGGCGACGAAGCCGCGGGCCAGAGCGCCGCCAACGCCGCCACCAGCGAGAACAACCCCGCCAGCAGAAGCTGCCGCCAACCTCCGTCATTTTCCGATGAATGAGGGCTCATTCAGTCGCGAAGGCCCCGGAAGACCTCGATGGCCTGCCGGATACCCGCATCGTCCACGTTCAGATGTGTCACCAGGCGGATCCGCTCGGGAGAGAGTGCAAAGCAGCGTATGCCCGCCGCGCCCAACGTCTCCACGACCTGGGGCGCATTGTCAATTTCTACATAAACCATATTCGTCTCCGGCCGATCGGCACTCCAGCCCGCCTCCCGCAGACCCTCCCAGAGCAACAGCGCCCGGTGGTGGTCCTCCACCAGCCGCGCCCGGTGGTGCCGCAGCGCAAAAAGGGCGCCCGCGGCGATGATTCCCACCTGCCGCATCCCACCGCCCAGATATTTGCGCACCCGACGCGCCTTGTGGATCAGCGCCTTGTTTCCCGCCACCACCGAGCCCACCGGCGCCCCCAGACCCTTGGAAAAGCAGGCGCTGACCAGATCAAAGCGCCCGGACAGCTCCGCCTCGGCGCAGCCCAAGGCGGCCGCGGCGTTCCACACCCGCGCTCCATCGAGGTGGGTGCGTAGTCCCCGCATTTTTGCAGAGTGTAGCAGTGCCTCGGTCCCGGCGACCCCCAACACCCGCCCGCCGCCCCGGTTGGCGGTATTTTCGATAGAAAGCAGCGTAGGTGGCGCATGATGCACATTGTAGGGGCGGATGGCCGCCTCCAGGCGCGCCGGGGTCAGGTGCCCATCCACTCCCTGCACCAGCCGCAAGGTCACCCCAGAAATGACGCCAGCACCGCCCGCTTCATAGTGGAAGGGGTGTGCACCGGCCTCCAACACCACCTCGTCGCCCGGCTCGGTCAGGCAGCGGATGGAGATCTGGTTGGCCATGGTGCCCGAGGGTACAAAAAGAGCCGCCTCCTGGCCCAGGATCGCCGCTGCCTCGGCTTCCAGGCGGATGACCGTGGGATCTTCTTCCAGAACGTCGTCACCTACTTCCGCATCGGCCATCGCCCGACGCATCGCGGGTGTAGGCTGGGTTACCGTATCCGAGCGCAGATCGACCATTTTTGAAGGCCTCCGGGGAGATCTCCTATCCAGCAGCGGGCCGCGCCGCCCCTCGCCGGGAGCGGAGAGCGGGGATAACCTGCGGCCATGCCACACCTTGTGCTTGGAGCCACCGGCGCTTTTGGGGGAGCAGTCCTGCGGGAGCTGCGCCGCCGCGGGGAATCTGTCCGGGTTCTCCTGCGGAATCCTGACAAATTGCCGAAGATGGAGGGGGTGGAGGTCATCCGGGGCGACGCGCTGCATCGCGGCGCGGTCATCGATGCCGCCAAAGACTGCGAAAGTATTTTCCAGGGCCTGAATGCTCCCCTTTCCCGCTGGCGCCCCGAGCTGGTGCTGCTGCACGAGTCCGCCATCGAAGCGGCGGGTCTCTCCGGGGCAACCCTGGTCTTTCCTGGCACATTCTACAGTGTACGACCGATCTTCGACGTGCCGCTGCCCCCCCAGGTCTGGGAGCCCATGCAGTTGGACTTTGTGTCCGAGCTGGGCAAAATCCGGCAGGACATGGAAGCCGAGCTGATCCAGAATAGCGAACTTCGTGAGGTACGAAGTATTGTTTTGCGCAGCGGTGACTTCTTTGGACCAGGGGTGGTCAACCCCATCGTTGCCCCCATGTTCCAGGCCGCCCTGGAAGGAAAGCCTGTTCCCTGGCTGCTGAATCCAGATATCGCCCACCTGTTCCACTTTGTAGACGACGTGGCCCGGCTGGCCATCGATCTGGTGGCCCTGCGGGATCGGCCCGCCTTTGAAGTGGTGAACGTGCCCGGGCAGTTGCTCAGCGGCCATGACTGGTCCAAAAGCCTCGGGGAAGCTTCGGGAAAGGGCAAGCTGCCTGTGCAAAGCCTGGGCACCCTCCGGCTTTGGCTGGGCGCCTTTTTCTCCGAAGAACGTCGGCACCAAGCTGCTGCACTACCCGTCTGGAAAGGCAGCTATCAGGTGGATGATCGGCCCACTCAACGTATGCTCCCCGGCTTTCAGCAGACTCCCCTGGAGGAGGCGCTACGCGCCACCCTGGACTGGTACCGCAGCGAGAAACGCGGATGAACCCCTGGGAACGCCGTCTTTCGCTGATGCGCGCCAGCCTCGCACCCTTTCTACAGCTTGCGGGGCGCTGGGAGGGAGAGGGACAGGCGCACGGAGAGCCCATCCGCTCGGTCTTGACGGTGCGGGTGAGTTTTGACGCCACCATGTTGGAGCTAGAGGAGCAGAGTGGGGAACACCAGGACCGCTGCTACTACCGCTATGAGCCCGATGAAGACCGCTTTTTGGTACTGCACCTGATGGCGGGCTCGGTGCGCGAATATCCGGTGGAGACGACGATAGAAGGCCTGTTCTGGGTGACACCGCCAGCGGAACCCGCCGTCGAGTGGACCATCCGGGGAGCGGGGCTGCGGCAGGAAGTGCTGTGGCCGGATCAGGAGGGGACCGAGGTGCAGATCGACTACCGGAGGGTGGAGGATGCCCGGGAATAGCTTTGGTTCTTCCTTTCGGGTCACCACCTTTGGCGAGTCGCACGGCGGCGCGCTGGGTGTGGTGATCGACGGCCTCCCCCCTGGTCTTTCCCTCGATCTGGCCGCGATGCAGGCCGAGCTGGACCGACGGCGCCCCGGCCAGTCCTCCCTCACCACCCAGCGCAAAGAGGGCGACCGCTTCGAGATCCTCTCCGGCTTTTTTGAAGGAAAAAGCACCGGAACCCCGCTCACCCTGCTCTTCCGCAACGAAGACGCCGACCCGCGCGCCTACGAAAGCACCAAGCAGCTCTACCGCCCCTCCCATGCAGACTACACCTACGACGCAAAATACGGTTTTCGGGACTGGAGAGGCGGAGGAAGAGCCAGCGCACGGGAGACCGTCGCAAGGGTGGCCGCGGGCGCAGTGGCGCGGCAATTGCTCGCACCCATGGAGATTGTGGCCTGGGTACAGCGGGTCGGCCCGCTTTCCGCACCGGAAGGCCTGGATCCAAGCCGGGAAGTTGTGGATCAGAGCCCGGTACGCTGCCCCCACCCCGAAAGTGCCGCCGCCATGGAGGCGCTGATCAAGGAGGTGCGCTCCGAGGGCGACAGTATCGGGGGGGTGGTTCATGGTGTGATACGGAACGTGCCACCCGGCCTCGGAGAGCCCGTATTTGACAAGTTGGAGGCGGATCTGGCCAAGGCGATGTTGTCGCTGCCGGCTGCCAAAGGTTTTGAGAGCGGCAGCGGCTACGCGGGGACGCTGCTACGCGGCAGCAGACACAACGATCCCTTTGCTGCAACGCAGCAGGGCATCCGCTGCACCCGCAACCACTCCGGCGGCATCCAGGGTGGCATCAGCAACGGCATGCCCATCACCTTCACGGTGGCCTTCAAGCCGGTGGCCACGCTGTTCATCGAGCAGGACACCGTCGATCGTGAGGGGAATCCTGCAAAAATCCGTCCACGGGGTCGGCACGATCCCTGCGTCTTGCCGCGTGCCGTGCCCCTGGTGGAAGCGATGGCGGCCCTGGTGCTCGCCGACCACTTTTTGCGGGCCCGGGCGCAGGGCACTGGACCTTTTCTCCCATGAACCTGGCCATTTTCAGCCTTGCCACCGCAGGCATTCTGGTAGACGCACCCGAGGCCCAAAAGCTGTGGACAGAGGGGGCGACGGTCCTGGATGCACGGGGACGGGTCGATTTTGTACGCGGGCACATTCCCGGGGCGCAGCGGCTGGACTGGCGGGTAGGGACAATCGGGGGAATCACCTCTGGAAAGGTCGGCGATCCGCAGGTGGCCGCCGCTGCCTTTGCCGCGGCCGGTGTACGAAGCAGCACCACGGTGCTGGTGGTCGGGGCCTGGGATGCAGGCTGGGGAGAAGAAGGGCGCCTTGCCTGGGATCTTCTGTACTTGGGCCACCCCAAGGTCCATGTACTCCGTGGCGGTATGGCCACCTGGACCGGACCAACGGACTACCTGCCCAGAAGTCCAAGTCCCGGCGACTTTTCTGCAAATCCCCGCCCCGAATTCCGGGGTTCCGCCCGTGATCCCGGCGGGCGCCTCCTTGTCGATGTACGCGAGCCCGACGAATTTGCCGGCGCCCAACATTATGGGGAGGCGCGCGGCGGGCATGTCCCCGGTGCCCTTTCCCTGCCTTGGAAGCAATTCTTGCGCGGGATCCCCACCCTCGAAAAAGGCCCGGTCCTGCTCTATTGTACCGGCGGGGTGCGCTCGGCCATGGTCTGGGTGATTCTGAAGGATGCGGGCTGGGATGTGGTGAATGACGATGGCGGGTGGTGGGACTATACGCGGGGGTGAGCCCGATCACCCGGGTGCCCGCCGACCGCTCGGTAGCCCCCATTTCGCGGCGCCCCCTCAAAAATCACATCCCCTCGTGCCCGTAAGACCGCCAGCACCCGCCGCACCGTCGCCGACGACCAGCCGGTCGCTGTGATCAATCCGGGTACCCGAACGCCAGGATGATGACCGATAATCTGCAACAGATCGGCGGCATGGGCACGCATCACCGGGCTCAGTACCTCAGCAGGTTCACCGGCTACTGGCTCATCCCCACGGGGCTGCGCCGTTACGATCTCATAATGTGAGCCAGTAACGACGGAGTCCGTGACCCGCGAGCCAGTAATGGATGAGCCAGTAATGGGTGAGCCAGTAACGGCTGCCTCCGTGGCCTCCGAGTGGATACCCTGTTGGTGCAGCCAATTGGTCCACTCCTCTGAGGCCAATGGGAGCCAAGGTAGTGTCAGCGTAAACTTCTTGCAACCTGGATCATTCTCCATCTGTGGCGGAGGCCGCTTTGCTGCCCGCCATGCACGAACGATCGCCACAATTCCGGTCCCCGCCTGCTCGGCAAAACCTGCCTGCCGCAGCAGGCGTACCAGCAACGGATTGCGGAGCTGGCTCACGCCGCCATCCAACATCTGCGGCAACGTTACAAAAGAGTCGCCGGGATTCTCAAAAAGTACACGATCCCGGTACCAGAGTACCCGTGCAGTGCGATTACGATCCGCGTAGTCCTGGTGCGCCAGGAGGTTTACCAGGGCTTCGCGCATGGCCACAAAATCAGGCGACCGGGCAGCCGAGCGCCCCTCGTCCCCGTCCAGGGCAAACGGGTGCGGAAGACGGCGGTTTATCCTATCAAAAACACCACGCAGCGTACCGACCAGGTTGTCTTCAAACAGCTCGCGGTCGTCCCAGCGCTGCTCGGGAGAACCCTCCGACCATTGCTCCTCGATAACCCGAAAATCAAGAATACCCGCCGGTTTTATCCGGGCCATCGCCGCGTCCCGCCCGAACAGCAGCACCGCTGCGTTGGTCAGCGCCCCTTTCTCCCGAAGAAGGCCCACTTCTGCCAGCCACGCAGCGTCCTCTAACTCCGGCCACGCCCGCTCCGGACGGCGCTGGGTGAGCACCCCTCGGAACCACTTGATGGCGCGCGGAGAGAGATCCTCCAAGGAGAGATCCGGACGGGGGAGCCCGTCAAAACTCTCAAAGGAGGCATCTCGGAGGAAGCGAGCTTCTTCCTCCAGAGTACAAAGGTGATCGCCCGCACCCACGCGGATGTAGGTCTCCCAGGTCTTCCGGCTTCGGACCCGGATCGGCTTGTCCGAGCGCGAGGCGGCCACCACCCGGAAACAGACCACCGTCGCGCCATCCACGGTAAAGATACGCGGCATAACGTCGATAGGACGCGAAAATTTCTCCCCCGAGCGACATGCCCTCACAAAGTCGTTCTGCATCCGGTCGGGATCGGCGACGCCGGTGATTGCAAAAGCTCTACGCTTCTCGGCCACCCCAAAAACCAGCCAACCACCCTGTGTATTGGCAAAGGCGGACACCGTTTTGTAGGCATCGTCGGGAACCCCTCCCAAGGCGGCCTTCACTTCAAAGTCGATACCTTCCAGGCCCCGAAGGCGGGTAAGCAGCTCGGTGCGGTCCATGGTCCATCCTTGATTCCCGGCGGCGGGATCTCTTCCGGGGCTATAAGTAGCTCATGGAGGTGAGCCAGTAAAGAGCCCCCTACCGCCTCCTCCCCAAAAGCTTCAGGTAGGGACTGACCCCCTCCTCCACCGGCAGGCCCAGCGCCAGACGCGCCTGCGCCGCCCGGAGCGGCCCCGCTTCTGGACCCACCCTCTCCCACCAGCCCAGGCGCGCAAAGGCCTCGCCGGGGCTCTCAGACAGCAAGGCCCGGGCCTCCGCCAGACGCTCAGGTCCCCGCAGATCGAGGCGCCCCACCCGATGGTTTGCGCCAACGGACAAAAGTTGCTCTCCATCCGGCGTCACCACCAGGGCCGTCCCCGGCCCCCCGTGCTGGTCCACCGACCGCAGCAGCACCCCGCTCTCCACCTCCCAAAGCTGGACCCGCCCACCAAAACCCGTCGTTGCAAGAAGTTTTCCGTCCGGTGTAAATGCGGCGGCCAAGGTCGGACCATCGTCCGCCTTCAGGCTACGAAGTAGATTGTTCGCCCCGATCTCCCAGATCGGCACCTCCCCGGCCTGAGTGCCCACCGCCGCAAGACGACCATCTTTGCTGGTGGAATTACGATAGTGGCTGGATCCTCCGCCAAGTGTCTCCTCCCCTTTTTCTGTCTTCGGATCCCAGATCAGCATCGGATTTTTGCCGATCCCGTGGGCGCCCACCAGAAAGCGACCGTCGGGAAGCAGGCTCATATGCCAGACACCGGCGTCGAAGAGGGGGGAGGGAGGAGGAAGCGGCGCTCCGTCCAACGGGATCCGCTGAAGGACACCGCTGCGGCAGGCCACCCAGAGCTGATCGGGCCAGAGTGCCGACATCCCGCGCGAAGGGAGGGCAAAAACCTGGCGGCTATCCTCCAGAAGATCCAGAAGGTGCAGCTCGGGTGCCTTGGGCAACACCGCCAGACGCAGACCGTCGGGAGAGAAGGCCAGACCCCGCAGCCCCTCCCCCACCTGCCAGCGCCCTATCTCCACACCCGTTGCCAGATCCACAAGGATCAAAGTACCAGCTTCGTCCCCCACCGCCACCAAACGACCATCGGGAGAAAGTGCAAGGGCATGGGCAGAAGCGCTGGGCTCCGGCCCAAGATGACGCGGCGGGTTTCGGGGAATCAACCAGCTCCAAAGCTCATCACCACTGACTGCGGTAAGCAGCCGGGCCTCGGCACTGGCCGCCACCGCCGACAGGATGGTGCCCGGTCGCGCCGCCAGCTCTGCCACCGTGTGCCCATCGGCAAGCGAAAGCAGGAGCATCGTTCCATTATAGCGGGTAGCCCAGGCATAGTGCTCCCCCGGGGTGATGCCCACCCTGGAGATCGGCTCCAGGCTACGCTCCCAGAGGAGCGCCTGATTGGTCAGGCTGCGCCAGGTGACCCCTCCCGCCGTCCCCACCATCAGGTGCTGCCCGGCGGCATCGGCATCCACCCAGGCCACCCCGGGCTCGGTCCAAAGGGGACTTCCCTCCCGGCTCCACGCCCCGCCCAGCTCACCCCCCGTGCGTAAACTCGTGCCGACGCGGAGCTTCCCATCCGGCCAGCCCATCCCCCCGTCTGCACGCGGCTCCCACACATCTCCCAGCGAGGCACGCAGCGAAAAAAGAACCGTTTGGCCGTCTCTTCCCACCAGCCAGCCCCCCTCCTCCCCGAGGTGGATCTGCTGCACCTCCATTGAAAGTTCCGTCGATACTTCTTGTCCATCCATCGAAAAAATCGATAACTTGTGGCCATCCGCCCGGGCCGCCCAGAGCCGACCCTCCACAAAGGCCAGGGCCGCCGGCCCGGCCCCCACCACCCGCTCAGCGAGGAGGCGGCAGTAGCGGGTCAGAGAGGACCAACCGCCCATCGCGGCCCAGACTGCCCACCTGAGTGCCATCCGGGGCCAGCGCCACCGCCACGATCGCCGCCTCTCCATGTGGTTTGCACACAGAAATTGGTTCAGGACTATCCTGCGCCAGAAAGGAGCGCGCCAGACTCACCGCGGTGGCGTCGGATCCGGTGGTCAGAATGGCCGCCGCCTCTTCCAGTGCCTCGCGGGCTGCCCCATAGCGCCCCTGTGCCGCAAGTGCGTCCGCCAGCGCCAGACGCGCACGTCCCAGCTCAATTTTTGCCCGATCTGCCTCATGGAGCGCCCGATCCCGAGCTGTCCCCACATCCACCGCGTAGCGCCAGAGGCCCCCCAACAACAAAAATACCGCCACCAACGCTACCCCCACGCCCGCCCCCACCGCCGCCCGATGGCGGAAGGCCCACTTTCCCAGACGCTCCCCCCAGGTCGAGCGCAGGTGTACCAGCGGCCGACGCGCCCAAAAGGCATCCAGATCCTCGCGCATCTCCGTCGCCGACCCATAGCGCTGCTGCGGACGGCGGGCCATGGCTTTGAGCACCACCACCTCCAGCTCGCGGGGGATCTCCGGCCGACGCTGGCGCGGGCGCTTAAATTTCCCAGCTTTGACCTGCTCCAACACCGTCAGCGGCTCCCCCTGAAAGGGCGGTGCCCCCACCAGCAGCTCGTAGAGGATCGCGCCGAGACCATAGACATCGCTACGCTGGTCCAATTCTCCCACCCGACCTTCGGCTTGCTCGGGCGACATATAGGCAGGTGTACCGGCGATCATTCCCTCCATCGTGCGCTGGCTGGATCGCTCAAAGCGCTCCACATGCAGCCCCTCCCCCTGCACCTGACCGATGGGCCGGGCCAGCCCCCAGTCCATCACCAGCACCTGGCCATAGGCGCCCACCATCACGTTCTCGGGCTTCAGATCCCGATGGAGGATCTTCCGATCATGGGCATAGGCCATCGCATCGCAGGTACGCTGCATTACGCCGATCCGCTGCTCCAGGCTGGGCCCCCGCAAAAGCCAGGCCGCCAGAGACTCTCCCTCCACCCGCTTCATCGCCAGAAAAGGGGTTCCATCCTCCATCTCCCCCAACTCAAACACCGGCACCACCTGCGGGTGCTGAAGCTGGGCCGTCACCTGTGCTTCGGCGACAAACCGGTCGCGCGCTGCCGGCCCCTTCAGCCGAAAGATTTTTATTGCAACTTCTCGACCAAGATTTTTGTCGAGAGCAACAAATACTTCGCCAGTGGCACCCACCCCGATCCGCTCCCCAAGCTGGTAGCGTGCCGTTGCCCCCACGGGAGGAGGGGGCGCGTCTTCCTGATCCGGCTGGTAGGTGCGGGACATGGAGGGCTTGTGTAACGCAGCCCTCCCCGGCAGTCCCCTTCCCCCCAACGCCCCGCGCTGTGGTAGACTTGCCCCATGCTCAGTCTGCTCCTGACCACCGCCCTTGCCGGAGAAGTTGGCTTCCGCCACCAGCTCGCTGGCTCCTATTTTCCCGAGGGTCTACGCTATGCTTTCCGGGGGGACTACTCCATCCCACTGTGGAACAGCGAGTCTGTGCTCTTCCAGGACACCTTTGTCGCGCCAGGGCTGTACGTCGATGTGACCCCCGCCTACGCCCATGTGGGGCCGATCGTCCGCTTTTCGCCCATCGCCGTGCTGGAGATCGAGGCCCAGGCCGATGCGGGCTACTACTTCGGTAGCTTTTCGGGGGTCACCGATTTTTATGGCGTAGATGACAACTACGGGGATGTAGCCCGAGACGCCATCCACGCCATGGGCGGCCATAAAGCGGCCGGACCGGTCTTCCGTGCCAGTGTCTCCCCCACCTTGCAGGCCAAGGTCAGCCACTTTATCATCGCCCTGCCCCAGGAATTTGTGTGGATCTGGAAGCCCCGCCCCGAAGGTAGCCCCTGCTCCGGTGATGCCGCCCTCGATTTTACCGCCGAGGGCAACCGAAGCTGTATCGGAGACTACTGGTACGAGTCCCAGTACGACAGCCTGCTGAAGTGGAACGACCTGGTGATGACCAACAGCGCCCTGGCCTTCTGGGCCTTTCGCGAGTCCACGGACGAAGATCCGCGGATGTTCTGGCTGGGCGTCAATTTTTCGCACCAGTACACTTTTGGCACCAAAGACCGCACCACCAAGGTCGGCCCGATGGCAGTGTTCAAGCCCGCCAAGAGTGCCTACGTTCCCACCTTCGCCGTCTTCTCGCAGGCCTATTTGACCTCGCGGATCTACGATACCTTCCCTCCCTATATTGCCATTGCTGCTATCTGGAACCATGGCCTGAAGAAGAAGTAGCGTGCTGCTGTTTCTCCTCGCCTGTAGCGGCAGCGAAACAATCCCGGACTCGTCGGCACCGCCACTCTGTGGAGTGGACGGGCTCCTGCCTGGGAAAGTCGCCTCCTATCCAAAAGATAGTGAACTGCACATGGGCATGTTGCAGGCACGCGGCACCCACAACAGCTACCACATCCCCACCGAGCCCACACTCGACGACTCCTGGGACTACACACAGCCTCCGCTGACCGAGCAGCTCCGGGACCTGGGTGTACGGCAGATCGAGCTGGACCTGCACCTTCGTGAGGATGGCGGCCTGGAAGTTTTTCATGTTCCCGTCGCCGACCCCGGCAGTACCTGCCTGAACTTCACCGACTGCCTCCGCGAAGTATGCAGCTACTCCGTGGAATATCCCAGCCACGCGCCCGTCCTGATCTGGATGGAGCCCAAGGACGAGCTGGACGAGGCCGCTTTGGGCTACCAGAGTATTCTGGGGCACTATGCGGATGTGGAGGCCGCGATTCTCAGCGTACTTCCCCAAGAAATGGTCTATACCCCGGACGATTGGCGCCGGGGAGAGGCCGACCTCGCAACCGCAAGCGCCACCCTCGGGCCACCGCTGCTCGCCGATGTACGCGGAAAAGTGCTCTTTGGACTCCTGGATTCCAGCGAACACCGGGAGGCCTACCTCGCCGAGTCCCCCGACCTTGCCGGGCGCCTCCTCTTTCCAGACTCCGCCTTGAACCAACCTTTTGCGGCCCTGGTGAAAGATGCCGGCCCCGAGGACATGCCGGCTCTGGTTGCGGCCGGACTTGTGGTCACCAGCAATGTGGATGGTGCGGGGAACGCCGACAATGTGGCCTCGCGTGATGCCGCCCTGGCCGGTGGTGTCCACTATGCCGCCACCGACTTCCCAGCCCCCTCCGCCGACTATTGGATGGAGCTGCCTGGCGGAGAGCCGGTGCGCTGCAACCCGCTCACCGCGCCGACCGACTGCGTGGCCGCCTGGATGGAGTGAGCGCCGCCGGATAGGGGCGGCCATGCCACGTACCCAGAGCCATCCCCAGCTAGCCTACAGCCTTACGGACCCGCTTCCCAACGCCAAGACACCCGTCGTTTTTGTCAGCGGCATGGGCGGGGTGCAGGCGGCGTGGTTGCTGGCCTTGCGACATTTTTCATCTACCCGGCAGGCGCTGAGCTATGACCACCGGGGCCTGGGGGTCTCCGAGTACAGCCCGGAGCCCATGGAGATGGTCGACTACGCCGCCGATCTGGTGCGACTGTTGGATGAAGTGGGCATTGAACAGGCCGATTTTGTCGGGCTTTCCTTTGGAGGGCGGGTGCTTCAAGAGCTGGCCCTGGGCTGGCCCCATCGTATCCGCAAGCTGGTTTTAGGGGGGACATCCTGTGGAGGAGTCGGCCATATTCCAGGTGACTATGCGGCCGTGGCGGCCATGCTGAGGGGGCCAGAGCTGAGCGAGGAGGAGTGGCTGGGGCTGGTGATCCCCGCGATGTTCGGCCGCCGCTATCGCGAGGCAGAGGAAACAAAAATGAAGAACCTCGCCCGCTGGTGGAGCCGTCATCCGCCGGATCCGCGAGGTCTGGCGCTGCAGGGGGCCGCCTATCAGCGCTTCGACACCAGCGATCGTCTCCAGAACATTCCGCATCCCACCCTGATTCTACATGGAACCGACGATCGCCTCTCCCCCGGCTCGAACGCACTGTATCTGGTGCAACACCTGCCCAATGCCCGGCTGCACTGGCTGCCAGAGGTGGGGCACTCCCCCAACGCCGAAGATCCGGTGCGTTTCCACAAGGAAATCCAGGATTTTTTGGATGAGGCAGACTAGTCGCAACCGCCTCCAGACCTCTTCCCACCGCGCCGCGTTTTTGGTAGTGACTCGCCACAGAGTCACTACCAAAAAAAGGCTTTCTACCTGCGCTGGTCGGAAGTCACCAAAACCCGCCCTTCGCAAAGTCGAGGAGCGATACAGGGCTCCGTGGGGTCGGTCCACACCACCTGAGGCAGGCTGATTCCCACCCGACCCAGACCCTCCTGGGTGGAGCCGGGGAGAACATGAAGAAGGAGCGCAACAATCCAGGCTGACATCTCAGTGCCTCCACTGGAGGGGGCCGCGCCAGACCGTGGGGTCATCCCAGACCACCTGGTTTTTGTCCGGCTTTTCCTGGCTCTCCGTCGGCTCGGAGGACTGCTCGACGCGGATGTAGTTCCGCTCGGACTCCACCTCGGCGTGGGCCACCGGAAGGGCCTCGCCCCCGCCCAACAGGCCCCACAGCAACTGCATGTGCCAGAAACACAGATTGAACAGGCTCATCGTCCCTCCCCGGGGCATGCCGTGCCCCCAAAGAAAATTTCTGCCGTGCGCAGTGGCTGTCCCGACGCCAGCGCCCGCTCCTCCTCCTCCACCACGGCTGCGTGTACCTGCGCCTGAAGACGTTCCCACGCCTGGGCCTGCGCCTCTGCACCCGCGGGAAGCCGGAGCTTCCAGCTATACAAAGCCGTACTTTTTACACCGCCATCCCACCAGAGGGAGCGGGTCAGGATCGGGTGTACGGTCTCCAACAGGATCTGCCGCACCCGCTCCAAGCGCACGGTCCCGGCCGGCGTGCTGGGCACACTGCGGTCCAGATCGCGAAGTGCAGCCACAAAGCGCCCTTCCCGCGCAAGCACCAAGCCCCGCGCCACCAGGTGTCCGAGCGCCGTCTCCCAGCCCGGAGGCAGGATCAAGCCCCGATCTTCACAAGCCGTCAGCAGCTCTGAGCGGCGAAGGCCACCCTCTCCGGCCCCCTGCAGCACCACCAGCAATTGCCGCGCCGGGCTGCCCCCCTCGTCCACCATCGGCGCCTGGAGACGGCGAAGGTTCAAAAGACCCTGGTGCGAACGCCCCGCCATCAGGCCGATCTCCTCCCAACCCAACCCGGACTTCCGCGACTTTTTCCAGGATGGAAGGTCCAAACTGGGACCATCCTTCTTCAGCTCGGACAGCAGCGCCCAGGCCGAGCTGCGGAAGAGCCCCAGGATCTCCTCCAGCCGATAGTGCGGGAAAAGCTGCCGCAACATATGGCGGAGAAGCAGGCGAATCACCGCCTGCTCTTGATCCAGCGGTAGCGACGGTGGTGCCGAGGGCAGGCCCTCGCCCCGGGTGCCACCCAGAACCACCTCTACCTCTACCGTTCCTTCCTCCGCCTTGGACCAACCCAACATCACCGCGTGCAGGCGCTCCCAGGCCGCGGCAATCTGCTGGGGGTCGGCCGGCAGGCTCAGGGTACCCCGGCGGGCCACCACCGAGCGTGGGCTGCCCGGATAGTGTAAGGCAGCCATAAGGATCCGGTGGCAGGTGCCCAGACCCTCCAGGACCCCTTCGTGGCGCTGCTGGAGCTGGTCGCCCGCTGGGCCATCCAGGATCGCAAGGTAGCGACTGCCTTCTTGGCGAATCTTCCCAAAAGCCACCAGGAGCGGCAGGGCCAGCTCCCGCTGCTGCCCGTAGGTTTCCCCCTCGCTCTCCAGCTTCTCGACCAGCTCAGCCCGGCTCAGCCCCCGCCCACCGGCCCGCTGCACCAGGTGCAGCACCGTGCGGATGGGGTTGCCGCGCGGGTGCCCCTCGCCATTGGCCCGGGGAATCCGGCGGTCGCCCAAGGAGCGAAGCGACTGCGGTGTCTGCCCGGCGGCCACTTCAAGTGTCGCCCAGTCCACACCCTCAGCCCGAAAATGCTGGAGAAGTGCGTAATATTCAGCACGCACCAGGTCGTCGATGTCGTCCAGATCGTAGTGGGGCGTCGCAAGGCGTACCACATAGCGTGCGGAGGCTGCAAGCAGCTCCAGCTCTGAGGTCAACCATAAGGGCGGCGCGGACATCCGACTCCGAGTCTCTTTATTGTGGCAGACTCCCGCCCCCTTGCCCAGCTCTAAAAGCTCAAGTTTTCTTTCTACAGCCTGCTCCCTCCACCCTCGTCGCTCCTTAACCGTGGAGTCTGCCACCTTGGAGGCAGAACAAGTGCAGGGGTGAGAGACTGAAGACGTACCGGAGCCCCCATGAGCCTTCAGCATCTCCTCACCGACCTCCACAGCCCCGCCGCCCAGGAGCTGCTCTGCCGCCTGCACCTGTACGTGCTGCAGCGGGTGGAGCACGGGGGCTATCGCGACCTGGTGTCCACCTCGGAACGAGAAGAGGTTGCAGGCGACGTGATGTTAATGCTCCTGTCGGGCGGCTTGGAGCGTTTTCGCGGGCAGCAGGTGGGGCAGCTCTTTGCCTACGCCCGCTCGATCACCCACTACACCCTGAAGGACCGCGCGCGCCGGAAAATGAAGGAACGCCGCCTGGAAGAGCTGCGTCCCGAGCCGCTGCCCTCGCCGGAAGAGGGGCTCCAGGACTGCCCGAGGCTGTTGCTCTCGGAAAATGATCAGCGCTGGTTAATAGAAGTTCTTGCTGCGGGAAGTCTGGCCGAGCACGCCCGCCGTCGAGGTGTGAGCCGAGCGGCCGTCACCCTGAAGGCGCAGCGTATCGGGAGGGCAGCGGCGGGCGAGAAGGAGGAGGTCAAGCTCTGGTTGCACAACCAGGCGGAGCGGATGGTGGCCTGATTTCTGTACACCCCGCCCCGCTCCACGCGCCATAATTACACTACTGAATGAATACTCATTCAGCAATCAAGAGGCTTGCTGCGCGTCTTTGGTCACATTCTTCTGTTGTTTGACCACAAAGCCTTCCATACGGCTGGCGGAGATCACCGTGTAGTAGATCAGCTCCTGGCCGGCTTTGTTGGATGCGCCCATCTCCCCGATAAAATCTTTGTAGCGGTCCTGACCATTTACCACCGCACAACCCAGAGAATAGCCACCCGGACCACCCAAGGCACCCTGATTGTAGCCGTGGGTGGTGTGGACATTCAGCCACTGCCCGGCGCCGGCCCCCTGACCCAGAAAGTAGCCTTCGCCGCGACGATAGACGGGAGAGTAGCCGTCATAGGCCGCGTTCAAGCCACGATAGCTGCCCGAGGCCGGGCTGTGATAGCCGTATTTGTAGGCGTGGGTTCCTTCGGTGAGCGTCGCGACGCCGTTGTAGGCCATGCCCGGATCGGTGGTCCCTTCGTAGTATTTGACGGTGTGTTTGCCGTTGGCCTCGGTCTTGAGCACCACGAGGGTGTCGTTCCACTGGTTGAAGGCATTGTCCGTTTGGGTGATGGTGCCGCTACCTTCGTTGTATTTTCCGCCCCGAATGCCGATCAGGTTGATGTAGCCGGGCTTGTCGTTGAAGATGCCACCCTGGCCGGTGACCACCCCTTTGAAATAGTCATAGACCTGCTCGGCAGGGGCACCTTTAGGGAGGATAGTCCTGGCCTTTTCCTTGCCGTCGGCACCCTTTTCCTTCTGGGGTTTGTCGCCGCCGCTGACCGTATAGCGGAGGCCCGCCTTCTGAAAGTGGCCAAAGGTCATGTTCCCAATCATGCCGTCTGGATTTTTCATCTGCTTAAAGGCCTGATAGCGTGCAGCAGCAAGAATAAATGCGTCGTCCACCACCAGGGTGGAGGAGGCGTTCACCAGATCCTCGGAAGTCAAGGTCTTTCCAACCAAAAAGCCCTCTTTCACCAGCATGGTACGCATGGCGTTGAGCATGGAGACGGTGTGGGCCTTCAGGTTGTAGGCGCGGGCTTGGGCGATCTGCTCGGGTTTGAGGGTAACCTTCGGGGCGTCCTCCCGAAGTTTTCCTTCGATGGCCTTCTCGGCTCCCTTCTCTTTGCTGGTGTCCACACCGGCCGTCGGCCCGGCGGTGGTGGGGCCGGAAACCGGGGTCTGGCCGCCGGTGGGGCCCGCGGGGGTCTGGCCACCGCCCGGAGAAGGCGGAGTATTGCCGCCTGTGGTACCGGCAGGCGTCTGAACCATTGGGGTGACGCCGTTCTTTTTCAGGCTTTCATCGTCCACATTCATGGATCGTGGATCGAGCACCCGCGCCGTGGTCTGGCCGATACGTCCGGTCTGCTGAATGCCGCGAAGACTCTGGAATTTTTTGACCTTGGCCTCGGTGGCCGGACCGAAATCGCCGTCCACATCGATGATGTAGCCACGACGCTGGAGGAGGCGCTGAGCCGTCTCGACCGCATCCCCGGTATCACCACGCTTCAGCTCGGCTTTACCGCCCATAATGTCGCCCCAGGTCACCACCCGGGGGCCTGTGGTCGGGGTGGTGGTTCCGCCGGTAGGTGCTCCCCCCGGTCCGCTCGGCCCCGATGTCGTTTGGCCACTGGTACCCGTGGTGGGTCCACCGGTACCTGTGGCGGGTCCTCCGGTACCCGTGGCGGGTCCTCCGGTACCGGCACCGCTGGCCGCCACATCCGACAATTTGGGTTTGCCTTCGGTATTGTAGAGGCTCTGAATGAGAAGCATGGTGCCGGGCTGCTGGTCCACATGGTCCCAGGAGAAGCGGCCGTCGGAGATATACTTCCCTTTGCTGTACTGATCGGTGCCCGCGTACACATAGGGACTCGAAATGCCCTTGTTGTGGTAGCCGGTGCCGTTGTAGTACTCCGAAAAAGTGGCCATCGCGGCCATGTCTTTGCTGCCGGACGTGAGATTCACGTCCTTGGCCAGGGCACGGAACTGGTCCATCGTCAGGGCGTGGACGGCGGCGTCCTCCCACTTATAGAAGAGAATGCCCTTTGGCACGTTTACCGTCTTCTTTCCGAGGGGATCGCCATTGTGGAGGTAGGTGGAAAAGTCGCCACTGCCCTCGCGCCAGTGGATGGCGGCGATCAGCTCTGCAGGCAGGTTCACCTTTGCAGCCACGGCCTTATACTTGGCAGAATTCTTCTTCCAGCTCGCCAGAAAAGCCGCCACCTCGTCCTTCTGGATGGACGAGGGCTTCAGATCCATCTGCGGCAGCTGTTTCATGTGGTCGTTGTAGATATTAGCCGTAAAGGTGGGTTTTGCTCCACCTACCGTCGGTGCCTTGTCCAAGGCGGCCGCGGTGGTCTTCCCCACCGTGCCGGTCTGCTGGATCTGGTGGGCTTTTTGAAAGGCGGTCACCTTCTCCTGGGTGGTGGGCCCCAGCTCGCCGCTGAGGGCGACGCCAAAACCCGCTCCACTCAGCTTCTGCTGGAGCGTCTTGACCGCCTCGCCCTTGTCCCCCTTCTTCAGCTCCGTTTTTCCTGAAAGAACATCGTCCCAGGAAGATCCGGCATCCAACTGCTCATTTGCCTGGCTGTTGCTCTGAGGTGTCCGGCCACCCCCACCCGTTGCGGGGGTTTGGCTCTGCACGGGGGGCGTCGTGGTCTGCTGCGGGGTCTGTGAGAGGGCTGGCATCGCGGCTCCTCCGAAAATTCTACCACAGCCTTTTCAGAAAAGGGGAAAGCGCGAGGGGAGATCGGAAGAACACGAAAAGCCAAATTTCCAAAGGAAAAATGGCTAATCACGCCGCAGGGAAACTGCGGACGGGGGTCCGGGGGCGTAGCCCCCCGGATCAATCCCTCAACTACTTGGTTTCTTTGTGAGGGGTAACCTTGCGCTCAAAGCGGCAATACTTGTTGAGCTCAAGGCGCCCAGAAGTATTCTTCTTGTTCTTCTGGGTGGTGTAGCGGTTTACACCGGGGATACCGCTTGCGCGGCAGGTGGTACATTCGAGGTGGATGACCATACGGCCCTGTGCCTTCTTGGCCATGGGAGACTCCGGGAAAATGGGGGCGCCTGACTATCGGATGACTGTGGACCTGTCAATTGCTCTTTCCGGATCGGTCCAGCGGCGGTAGCGTCCGTCCAGGGCATAGTCCAGGAAGAAGGGGTGATCATCCATGGTCGCATTCCTGCGACATTCCGCCAGCCACATGGCCACCGCCCCGGGATGTTGCCTCAGGAAAGGCTCCACGTCGTTACGCAGGTACGTTCCCAGATCAGGTGCGATCGGCGCTCCGATACCTACACGGTAGCTTTTGTCGCGCTCCCGGGTGATGGTGGCCGGTACAAGGGGGCAGGCCAGGCGACGGGCCAGCTCCCAGGGCTCTGGAGACAAAAGTGCGGTGCGACCCAAAAAAGAGACCGGTTCAAAGCGGCTCCATGCCCGATCATCAAAGGCGGCCACCACACGGCGCCCGGCCTGGAGGTGTGTGGCCAGAGCGGTCGCCTCCTCCTCCCACCGGATCGGCAATTTTTCTTGCTCCTCCCGCATTCTCTGCAAAGAACGCCGGTTGATGGCATTGCCCTGAAGGGGTCCCACACCTTTCTCGGGGAAGGCGCGCTTTCCAAAAACCACGAGGTCCGGGTAGCGGCGGGAGAGAGCGGCCCGCATCAGCTCCACACCCACCACGGTGGGGTGGAGAAGAAGGCAGCCCTCGGGCAACTCCCCAAAAATGCGCATGTAGGGGGAGAAATCCTGGACCCGGGGCAGCAAAGGAACTTCCAGACGTGCCTGCAGGGTGGCATCGTGGGCTTCGCGGGCGATGTTTTCTGCGGTACGAAGGTTCACCCCAAAACAGCGGCGTAGTTCGTCCAAAAGCAGCGCCTTGCGTGCCGGCTTCAGGGCCGCCGTCATACGCCAGCTGACCCCGGCCAAAAGCCGAAGGATCTCAGGATTTTCCGGCGGAACCGACTCGCGGATCAGCTCCTGGAGCGCCCAACGGCCCAGGTCAAAAAGCAGTGCCGGCGTGGGAGGGCGTACCGTCAGCACCACGCCACCGCCACGAAGACGGGATAGGAGCGGCGCCCCCCTGGAGCACCATGTCTACCTCCTCCATGCTGGCCCTGACCTACGACTCCAAACGCGACGGATGGAAGACCTCCACCGGACTGGTGAAAGAGCGGGTTTCTATCCCCACGATCGAGGCACCGGACGAGGTGCTGATTCGCGTGAAGTACGCCGGCTTCTGCGGCTCCGATCGCGGAATCTGGTGGCGGAAAGCCTTTGAAGACATGATCGAGGGCTCGTTGAAGGAGGAGGGGCGTAGCACCCGGATCGTGGGGCATGAGCTGCTCGGGGAGATCGTGGAGGTGGGGTCGGAGGTGACGGCGAAGTACGGCTATCGCAGCGGCGACGTGGTCTCGACCGAAAGCCACATTATCTGTGATGTCTGCTATCAGTGCCGCGCCGGGGACAGCCATGTGTGTGCGAAGGACAAGATCATCGGCATCTCCATGGACGGCTGCTTCGCCGAATTTCTGAAGCTCCCCGCCAAGAGCCTGTGGAAGACCGACCTCGAAAAAATCCGGCCGGAGGTGGCTGCCGTACAAGAGCCCTTCGGGAACGCCGTACATGCTTGCCAGGCGACAGATCTGCGCGGGAAGTCGGTAGCGGTCATCGGCTGCGGCACCATCGGGCTGTTCGCCATCCTGGTGGCGCGTGGCATGGGCGCACGGCAGATCATCGGGGTGGAGGTGGATCCGCACCATGCCGAGCTGGCCCGGAAGCTGGGCTGCGACGCCGTGTTGACACCCGGGGTGGCCTCGCCTGAGCGCTCCTGGGCGCATGATCCGGGTCTACGCGCGCAGATCCGCGATCTGACGGATGGGGTGGGGGTGGATGTGGCGATGGAGATGGCGGGTTTCAACTCGGCCCTCAACAACGCCATCAAAAACACCCGTCGGGGTGGGCATGTAGTGATGTTCGGTGTCAAAAATGGAGAGACCATTATTGAAGATGGCCACCGGCTGATCATGGATGGCCTTCGAATGCACGGCGTGGTGGGCCGCCGCATCTTCGGGACCTGGGACATCACAAAAAGGCTGCTCGAAGATCGGAGCAACGGTGTACAGGACGCGGTGTGGGAGCACATTCTCAATCGCGGCGAAGGCACGCTGGTGGATATCAAGAGCTGGGAGAAGGCGGCTTTTGAAGAGGTGAT